>NZ_JALXVH010000059.1 GCF_025149945.1 Kocuria sp. p3-SID1428
GCAGGCGCGTTTCGCCGCCGCCGACGGGCGCCTCTGCGGCGCTGCCCACAGGAACCCCCGACCCGTGACACGACCCCTTACACTGAGTCCCATGCCTTCAGACACCATCTGGGGCGCCCCCGATACCCGCCGGGCCAAGAGCTCGGATGATGCGGAGTATCGAAGTAGCGGTTCCACCGCCGGGCGCCCGACCCGCTCCCTGTCCTGTCCTGAATCAGCCGTGAACGGCATGCAGGCGGTGAGGTGCAGGTGAGCCCCCTCCTCGCAGCCGTCGTCCTTCTGGTCGTCCTGTTGTTGCTGGTGCTCGCCAATGCGCTGTTCGTGGCAGTCGAGTTCTCCTATCTGACGATCAATCGCAATGAGATCCGCGCCCGGATCGAGGCGGGAGACCGCAAGGCCGCCGCCCTGGACAGGGCCCTGAGCCGCACCGCCACGAATCTCTCCGGCGCGCAGCTGGGCATCACGGTCTCGAGCCTCATCGCCGGCTTCCTCACGGCCCCGTCGGTGGGTGTGCTGCTGGGCGCGCTGTTCGGCATCACGGGCCTGCCCGAGCACGTCGTCGTCTTCGCCGGCACCACAGGCGCGTTCATCGTCGTCACGTTCGTGCAGATGGTCTTCGGCGAGCTGGTGCCCAAGAACTGGGCCATCGCCGAGCCCTCGAAGGTCGCGGACCTCGTGGTCCGCCCGCAGAACGTCTTCATGTTCGTCTTCGGCTGGCTGGTGAGCCTGCTCAACGCCTCGGCCAATCAGATCCTGCGCTGGCTGGGCTTCGACCCCCGCGAGGAGGTCGCCAACGCCCGCAGCTCCCAGGAGCTCGCCGCCGTCGTCTCCCGCTCCGGGGAGGAGGGCACACTCGATGCCGCCACGGCGGAGCTCGTGGCCCGCTCGATCGAGTTCGGCGATCGCACGGCCGCGGATGTGATGACGCCGCGCCCGCGCGTGAACTTCGTCGAGGATGAGACCGTGGCCGAGCTGCTCGAGCTCGCCGCCTCCACAGGCCACTCCCGATTCCCGGTGATCGGCGAGTCCGTGGACGACATCGTAGGCGTCGTGCACTTCAAGCACGCGCTGGCGGTGCCCTACGAACAGCGCCGCACGATCGCCGCTCGGGAGATCGCCCACCCTGTGGAGGCCGTGTCCGACTCCATGACGCTGGATCCGCTGATGCGCGAGCTGCGTCAGCCCGGTCTGCAGATGGCGATCGTGGTCGACGAGTACGGCGGCACCGCCGGGATCGTGACGCTCGAGGACCTGATCGAGGAGATCGTCGGCGAGATCGACGACGAGCAGGACACCACCCTGGCCAAGTACCGCAGGCGCCGCGACGGCTCGATCGTCGTCGCCGGCCTGCTGCGCCCGGATGAACTCGGCGACATCGTCAAGCTCGAGGTCCCCGAGGGCGACGAGTCCGACACGATCGGCGGGCTGATCACCGAGATGCTGGATCGCATGCCGGAGGTCGGCGACCAGGTCCAGCTCGAGTGCACCGACCGCGAGCACAAGGACGAGGACGACCTCCCCATCCCGGCTCGGCTCTCGCTCAAGGTGGCCAAGATGGATCAGTACCGCGTCGAGCGCGTGGTCGTGGTCCGGCTGCCGCAGGAGCCCGAGGACGACGACGACCCCGATGAGGAGCCCGTCCGCTACGAGACGGTCGAGGAGGACGGCATGGCCGAGAATCAGGACGCCGCCCTCGACACCGAGCTCAAGGACGGAGGTGCGAGCTGATGGAGGGCTTCGGTGCGATTCTCATCCTGATCCTTCTGCTGCTCGGCAACGCCTACTTCGTGGGCGCCGAGTTCGCCATGGTCTCGGCCCGCCGCGACCAGCTCGAGCCCCGTGCTGCGGACGGCTCCCGCGGTGCCCGCATGGCCCTCAAGGGCATCGAGGACGTCTCCACGTCCCTGGCCGCGACCCAGCTGGGCATCACGGCCTGCTCGCTGCTCATCGGCTCGGTGGGAGAGCCGGCCATCGCGGCCATGATCGAGCCCGTCTTCGAGGCTGTCGGCATCCCCGAGTTCATGATCCATCCGATCGCCCTGGTGATCGCGCTGATCATCGTCACCTTCCTGCACATGGTGGTCGGCGAGATGGTGCCCAAGAACATCGCGATCGCGCAGCCCGCGGCCTCGGCGCTGCTGCTGGGACCCGTGCTGCGGGTCTTCGTGATCGTGCTGCGCCCGTTCATCTGGCTGATGAACACGACCGCCAACCTGGTGGTGCGCCACGTGCTGCGCGCCGTGCCCAAGGATGAGGTGGCCTCCACCTTCACCTCGGTCGAAGTCGCCGGCTTCGTGGAGGAGTCGGGTCGCGAGGGCCTGCTCGATGCCGATGAGATCGGCCTGCTGACCGGAGCGCTCGAGTTCGAGCGGCTGACCGCCTCGGACGTGGCGATCCCGTTCGAGCAGATCCGGACCGTGTCCGTGGACGCCACCCCGGCGCAGATCGAGCAGCTGTGCGTGGAGACGGGCTTCTCCCGCTTCCCCGTGGTCGGCGGCGACGGCAGCCTGGAGGGCTACATCCACACCAAGGACATCCTGGCGGTGCCGGCTCAGGCGCGCGACGAGGTCTTCCCGGCCTCGATCGTGCACTCTCTGGGACGGGTCCCCGAGGATGCCAAGCTGCAGGCCGTCATGCGCCGCATGCAGGCCACGCAGGCGCACCTGGCGCTCGTGGAGTCCAGCGGGGACGGCGCTGCGGGGGGCCAGCGCGCGATCGTGGCGCTGGAGGACGTCCTGGAGGAGCTCGTGGGCGAGGTCCGCGATGCCACCTCGCCGGAGGGCGTCTGAGCGATCGCGCCACCCGAGCGGGACTCGGGCTGGAGGCACGGCCGGGAGCTGTCAGCTCCCGGCCGTGCGCATGCCCACGTGGGTCATGGCGTCCAGGGCGCTGAAGCCGCACTCGGCGCTGGGGGCGCCGTCGAGCAGGACCACCAGCTCCAGGTCGGTGTCCTCCACCGTGGCGTAGCCCACCGTGCCCGCGCTCCAGAGGCCGGACTCATCGGCGATCCAGCCGTTCTTCACATGCACGTCGGACGCGGCCGGATCCTCCAGGGGCAGGGCCAGCGAGCCGACGCCGAAGGCCTGGGAAGCATCCGGGGACTGCTGCCCGGGCGCGGGCACGGCCATGTACTCGGTGACTGTGCTGACATCGTCGGGATCCAGCTCCTCGGGCGGATCCTGAAGGGCCGCGAGCAGCCGGAGCTGGTCATCGACCGACGTGGGGTTCAGCCCCGGGAACTCGGTCTCGGCCCCGTTGTCCGCGCCGAGGATCTCGTACATCTCCTGCAGGGCTGACTGCCGCTCGTCCGGGGTCGCACCGAGGCCTGCGTAGAGCAGGGAGGCCGCGTCGTTGTCGCTGGAGACCAGGGCGGTCTGGATCAGGGCGAGATCCTGGTCGGTGGGCTCCTGGCCGGCTTCGCGCAGCGTGGTGAGGTAGGTCAGGGAGACCGGGACCTTCGACAGGCTCGCAGAAGGGTGGGCAGGGACCTCTCCCACGATCGTGGACTCGCCGCCGTCTGCCCGGAGCCCCACACCGACCGTCAGGCCCAGATCGGTCTCGGCGCCGTCCACGGCACCCTGGAGGCTGTCGCTGACCGAGGCCTCGGGGGAGGGGTCGAGCCATGCGAGCTCGGGGGCCTGCTGGCCGTCCGCGGCCTCGCCGGCCAGGCAGGTGCCGGTCAGATCGGTGCGCAGCTGCTCCGAGCGCTCGGTCGGCTCCCCGGCCTGGGCGGGATCCTCGGTCGTCTCGCGGTCGGACTTGTCATCGGCGCCGCATCCGGCCAGGAGCCCCGCGAGCAGCGGGGCGGCGAGTGCGAGGGTCAGGTGCCGATGGGCCATGCGGGGGCCTTTCGTGGAGTCGCGTCGTACGCGTGCGGGAGGCGTCTGTGGTCGAGGGCGGTGCACATGCAGTCTGTCAGCAAGTCCTCGGCAGCTGGGTCGATTGCATCGCATCCGGGCCGGAGGTTACGCCACCCGCTCCGGTGGGGCGCGGTCCATAGGATGGCCGGGTGAGCTACTCGTTCCGCCCTCCGATCCACCGCCCGGGAGACATCCGACAGCCATGGTTCAATCGCGCCGGGCTGGTGCTGGGCCTGGGGGCCTCCTGGGTGTCACTGTCGCCGTCGCTCGTGCCCCGGACCTGGTGGATGACCGCGGCCTCGGTGGCCACGAACCAGCTGGGCGGCTACGCCCTGGGCGTGGGCCTGCACAACCTCGGTCTGCGGCTGGGCGAGCGCCCCACCCCGGGCATCCGGCGTGCGGCCGCAGACTTCCGCAGCCGCACGGATCCCGCCCGGCGCCGAGGGCGGCTGCACCCCCTGACGGCGGCGATGATCGGCGGGGCGTCGGCGGTCACCGCGGCGGCTCTGGCTCGCTCGGCGGGGGCGCAGCGGCGGACCTCCGAGCTCGTCGAGACCAGCGACAGCGGCCCGCGAGCCCACGTCATCGGCTACGCCGTGGGCACATCGTGGTGGCTCGGAGGCGTGGCCTTCGGCTGGGTCATGCACTGGATCCGCTCCACGGTGGCCGGCGGGGTGCGCTTCCTCTCGCACGATCTCGTGGGCCCGGGTGCGGCCTCGGTCGCCGGTCTCGGCGCGGTGGCGCTGACCAACCGGCTGCTGATCGCGCAGATCGCCCGGCGGATGCTCCGACGCGCCACGATCGCCAATCGTCGCTGGGCCGACGGCCGCCGTCGTCCCTCGGAGCCCGAGCGCTCGGGCGGGCCGGGCTCGAGCGAGTCCTATGACGTCCTGGGAACCCACGGGCAGGCCTTCGTGGCCGACGGGCCGCGGGCGGCGGATCTCGAGCGCCTGCGGCTCAGCCCGCAGACCGCTTCCGGGCAGCACCGTGAGCCGATCCGGGTCTTCGCCGGCAAGATCGCCCACGACAGCCTCGAGGACGCCGCCGAGGCCGTGGTGGCCGAGCTGCACCGCACCGGCGGGTTCGAGCGCAGCGTGCTCCTGCTGCTCACCGGGACGGGGACGGGGTGGATCCAGGACTGGACTCCGGCGACCGTCGAGTACCTCACCGGCGGCGACTGTGCGAGCGCCACCCTGCAGTACTCGTTCGCTCCATCGGGGCTCGCCTTCGTCGTGGATCGGCAGGGGGCCCGACGCGCCGGCCGTGTCCTGTTCGAGCGCGTGCGCCGGGAGCTCGAGCGCCTGCCCGCTGAACGGAGGCCCCGGCTGTTCGCGGCGGGGGAGTCGCTCGGGGCCTACGGCGGGCACGGTGCCTTCGCCAGCGTCCACGAGATGCTCTCCTCGCTCGACGGCGCCGTCTGGTCCGGCACGCCGCGGGCCACTCGGCTGTGGTCGCGGATCGTGGCGGATCGCGACGAGGGCAGCACTGAGATCCTGCCGGTGTACCGCGGCGGGGTGCACGTGCGCTTCGCGAATCGGCCGCAGGACCTGGACCTGGATCCCTCCGGGGCTCCGCACGGGCCGTGGCGGCACCCGCGGATCGCGTACCTGCAGCACGCCTCGGATCCCGTGGTGTGGTGGTCTCCCGCGCTGATCTGGCGTCGCTTCGACTGGCTCGACGAGCTGCGCCGCCATCCCGCCCCGGACGTCATCGCCACCCTGCGCTGGCTGCCCTGGGTCACGTTCTGGCAGATCACCACCGATATGCCGCGCTCGATCGAGATCCCCGGAGGCCACGGGCACAGCTACCACGGCGAGCAGGTCCGGGCGTGGGCCCGGGTGCTGGGCGTGGAGCTCAGCGCCGATCAGGAGCAGACCCTCATCGCCCGGATCTCCTCGCGCGTGCGGCCCCACTGAGGCCCGGTCTCAGGGCAGCAGGTCGGTGTACTTCCGGATGGCCGGGGGCATGCGCAGAGCACGCTGATCGGCCGCGCCCACGATCTTGAGCATGGGCCCGGCCGGCACGTGATCGCGCCAGTGGCGCTCGATCGCCTCGGTGTAGAAGTCCACCAGGGCCTCGGTCGAGGCGCGCCAGGAGTGCTTGAGCGCCTCCTCGCGGGCGGCCTGTCCCATGCGGGCGCGGCGCTGCGGGTCCTCGATCAGGCCTCGCAGGGCCTCGGTGAGCTGGTCGGCCTCCCCGGGCTCCACGAGGTGCCCGGTCACGCCCTCGTCGATCACGAAGGGGATGCCGCCGGCGCGCGCACCGACCACGGGGACGCCGGAGGCGAAGGCCTCCAGGGCCACCAGCCCGAGGGTCTCGGAGCGCGACGGGAAGGCGAAGACATCCGCGGAGGCGTAGGCCTGGGCGAGCTCGAGACCGGACATGTACCCGGTGAACACGGTGTTCGTCCCGGCGAACTGCTCCTGCAGCGCCTCCTTGTGCGGCCCTGAGCCCACGATCGCCAGTCGCGCCTGGGGCAGGCGGCGGATGGGCTCGAGCAGCTCGTCGAGGTTCTTCTCCTTGGACACGCGCCCCACGTAGACGATCAGCGGGGCCTCGGGGTGCCCGTCGCTGAGCCGTTCGCGCATGGCGCGGTCGGCGTTGTCGGGGGTGTAGGCGACGGTGTCGACGCCCTTGGGCCACAGGTCGACGTCCTGGATGCCGACCGTGCGGGCTCGGTCCACCATGGGCCCGGACGTGCACAGGTTCACCTCGGCCTGGTTGTGCAGCCACCGGATCCACGATTCCGACGGGTGGCGCAGCAGGTTCAGGCCCAGGGCCTCCGTGTAGTGCGGGACGTCCGTGTGGAACGACGCCAGCAGCGGCAGGTTGCGCCGGCGCGCCGAGAGCACGCCGTAGGCCGACAGCCACACCGGGTTCACGGCGTGGACGATGTCCGGATCGAACTCGGCCATCCGACTCGCGATGCGCCCGGTGGGCAGCCCCACCCTGATCTCGGGGTACCAGGGCTTGAACGACAGCGAGCGGACGCTGTGCACCCGGTGCCCGGCGTACTGCGTGGGCGGGTGCCCCGGAGCGAAGACCTCGACCTGGTGGCCGAGCTGCTCCAGCTGCTCCATGGTCCGCATGATGCGGGTGACGACACCGTCGATCTTGGGCAGGAAGACCTCGGTGAACAGCGCGATGCGCAAGCCGCTCAGCTGCCCTGGGAGTCGTGGGCCACGGAGGCCGGGACGCCGGCCTGGGTGCGCCGGTTCCACAGCGAGCGAGCCGGGATCTTGGACAGGTCCGCGCGGTGGGCGTATCGCTTGGCGGTCTCCTCGACCTCGTGGAGCAGGCCCTCCGAGAGGGTGGTGGGCTGCAAGCCGAGCTCCAGGAAGGTGTCGTTGGTGACGTGCAGCTCGTTCTCGGCCGATTCCTGGCGCGGGTTGGGCACCATCTCCACGGCGGCCCCGGAGATCCGGGCGATCAGCTCGGCCAGGTCGCGGACGCGGTGCGTCTCGGTCATCTGGTTGAGGATCTTGACGCGCTCGCCGGCGGCCGGGGAGTTCTCGAGGGCCAGCTCGACGCAGCGGACCATGTCCTGGACATGGATGAACGCGCGGGTCTGCCCGCCGGTGCCGTGAACCGTCAGCGGGTAGCCGACCGCCGCCTGCATGAGGAAGCGGTTGAGCACCGTGCCGTAGTCGCCGTCGTAGTCGAAGCGGTTGATCAGCCGCTCGTCGCGCTGGGTCTCGGCGGTCGTGGTGCCCCAGATGATGCCCTGGTGCAGGTCCGTGATCCGCAGCTGGTCGTTCTTGGCGTAGAACGCGAAGAGCAGCTGATCCAGCGACTTGGTCATGTGGTAGATCGAGCCCGGGTTGGTCGGGTACAGGATCTGGTGCTGGATGGGTCCCTGCTCGTCGTGCGGGATCTCGACGTCGAGGTAGCCCTCGGGGATCTTCATGCCGGCGGTGCCGTAGCCGTAGACGCCCATGGTGCCCAGGTGGACCACGTGGACGTCGCGCCCGGATTCGACGATCGCCGCCAGCAGGTTGTGCGTGGCCGAGACGTTGTTGTCCACGGTGTAGCGCTTGGTGCGCGAGCTCTTCATGGAGTACGGCGCGGCCCGCTGCTCCGCGAAGTGCACGACGGCATCCGGCTGGTCCTCGCTGATCAGCCCCAGGAGGCCCTCGTAGTCCTCGGCGACATCCAGGTGGCGATGCTGGATGACCTTGCCGGAGACCTCGGTCCAGGCGCGCAGGCGCTCGACCAGCGGGCGGATCGGGGTCAGGGACTGCGCGCCGAGCTCGTCGTCGATCCGCCGCCGGGACATGTTGTCCACGATGATGACGTCGTGGCCGCGCTCCGAGAGGTGCAGGGCGGCAGGCCAGCCGCAGAATCCGTCGCCGCCGAGGATCGCAATCTTCACGTCATCTCCGTTTCCGTGCGCCTGTCGGCGCGGGAGATCGGAGGATCACGATGCCGCGCCGCGAGGGCTGGTGCTGTAGAAGGTTGTCGTCCACCCTGCAACCCCGGCGTGAACCGCCGGTGAACGCGCGGCATCCGTGCGCTGGTGCGCCCGAGCCGCCCACAGGAAGGGACCTCCTGATTGTGTCATCTGGCCCGGACGTGTGCGGCGCGGGGCGGTTCAGGCCAGGAGGCTGCTGTCCTGGACGCCCAGGGTCTTCTCCGCACGCACAGCAGGTGCCGGGTCGGTGCCCAGCAGCTGCTGGCGCAGTGCGTCTGCGGGCAGGGACTCGCCGGGGACGACGTACACCGAGGACAGGTCCTGGACATCGCACGGGGTCAGGCCCCTGGCCGTGGGCTCCCAGCCCTCCGGGATGGGATGGCGCTGCTGCGTTCCGCACTTCTGGCAGAAGTACTCGACGCGTCCGCCGGAGCGGATCGCGGAGCTGAGCACTCGACCCATGATCCGGCGCAGGCCCGGGATGCGGCTGCGCCTGCGGGTGGAGGGAAGGAAGACCCGGAACTTGAGGTAGAGGTCGGTGGTGCACTCATCGCACATGGGGGAGCGAGGCGTCTTGCGGTGCTGGGGGGATCCCAGTCGGCCCAGCCTGGTGGTCATGACTGTCACTGCTGCTCCTGCGCTGATCGTCGGAATTGCGGGGGAAGGGTCTCCGACGTCATCGTGGTGCGACCCGACTCCAGATTAGGCGATCCGCTGTGCCGCGTACAGGCCCGCCAGGGGAAGCGGAGCTGATTCTCAGCCCTGGCACAGCACGGATCCAGGCGGATGCATGCCCGATCCGCCATATCTAAATGACTCTTGGGTAACCGTAACAGCGGAGGTCTTCCGGCAGAAGGCCTCCGGGGGATCCGAAGCCCCTGCCCTGCGGAAGAAGACGCGCTGACGTCACAATCGCGCGGCTGCGCGCCCGAGCCCTCCCTCGAGCCCCTGTGAGGCCGCCGCCGTGTGACGATCGGAAGCGTGACGGAGCTGAGCACCTCCCGCGGCCGACCCGCTGCGCAGACGATCCCTGCTGGGCGCGATCCCGCGCTGGATGCGGCGCGCGCCGCCTGCCTGATCGCCGTGGTCGTGCTCCACATCCTGCTGGTCACGCTCACGACGGATCCGGGCACCGGCGAGCTGCGCAGCGTCATGGCACCCATGGAGGCGCCCTGGTATGCGCCGGTGTCGTGGTGGGTGCAGGTCATGCCGCTGTTCTTCGTCGTGGGCGGGTGCGCCTCGGCGATCTCGTGGTCGCGCCGGACGGCCGAGGGTGTCTCAGGGGCGGCGTGGGTGCGTGCCCGCCTGCTGCGACTGGTCGTGCCCGCGACCGCGGTGTGGATCGCCCTGGGGCTGTTCGGGGCGCTCGCCGCGCTGGCGGGCATGCCTGCCGACTGGGTCTCGATGGCTCTGCAGGGGCTCGGGATGCACCTGTGGTTCGTCGGCGCCTACACCGCCTGTGTGGTCGGCGTCCCGCTGCTGCACGGCCTGCACGAGCGCCGGCCCGCGCTCACGCTGGCGGTGCTGGTGGCGCTGTGCGCGGCGATCGAGGCCCTGCGCATCGCAGTGGGGAATCCCTGGTGGGGCCTGCTCGGCTTCGCTCCGGTCTGGCTGGCGATCCAGCAGATCGGCTTCTTCCGCCACGACGGCTCCTTCGCCCGCGCCTGCGCAGGCAGGCTGCTGGCGATCATGGCCCTCTGCGTCTTGGTGCTCATCGTCCTGACGGCACTGCCCTGGTGGGGCGAGGACGCGCTGTCGACCCTGAACCCGCCCACGCTGTGCATGATCGCCCTGGGCTCGGCGCAGGCCTGTCTCCTGCAGCTGTGCACCCCGGCCCTCGACCGGCTCATGCGACGGCGTCCCGTGCAGGCCGTGGCCTGGGTCATCGGGTCCCGGGCCACGACCCTGTACCTGTGGCACCTGCCGGTGATCGTCGCCGTGTTGGCGGTGTGGTGGCTGCTCGGCGGCCCGGACCCGGTGCCCGGCTCAGCGCAGTGGTGGCTGTGGCGCCTGCCGATCGGGCTGCTGTGCTGGGCGCTGCTCCTGCTGGTCGTGCGCCCGCTGGGCGTCGTGGAGACGGCGGCGGGGCGGATCGTCGCCCGTGAGCCCGGCCCCCAGTGTCGCCCGGGCGGCGCGCACGCGGCGGCCCTGGGCGGATGCTCCGGAGTCCGGGTGCTCGCGGCGGCCGTCCTCGTCGTCGGTGCGGCCGTGCTGGAGGTCCGCTTCCTGCTCAGCCTCCCGCTGGCTCTCGGCGGCGCGGCGGCCATGGCGGCAGCGGTCCTGCTGCTGGTCCCGCCTGCCCGGACGGACTGACGGCCGCCTCGGTGTGGTGCTAGTCTTCTTCTCAGCTTCACGAGACACAGCCGCCAAGCTCCGACTCGACTGTGCACCAACCCCATGTTCAAGGGTGGTTCGGATGACGAAGCGGCCTGCACCTGACGCAGCGCACGAACAAGCTCCGGCGGGACGTGCAGGTCAAGAGCACCCCGTCACGGAAGACACCTCTCATGACGTCCTCGCCCTGCGACGAGCTCAAGAGCTCGACCTCGCTGGCCACACGCCAGATCCATGCCGGCCGGGCCGGAGCCGATCCGTGCGCCCCCGTCGCCCCTGTCCAGGCCACGCTGCCCGTTCCGATCTATCAGTCCTCGGCCTTCGAGTTCCCGGACCACGCGGCTGCCGCCGCCATGTTCGCCCAGACCACCCCGGGCTTCACCTACTCCCGCACGGGCAACCCCACGGTCGCCGTCCTGGAGCAGAAGGTCGCCGATCTCGAGGGCGGAGTGGGGGCCGTGGCCATGGGCTCGGGGCAGTCCGCCGTCGCCGCGGCCCTGCTCGCGCTGATCAGCACGGGCCCCGGCAAGCACCTGGTGGTCTCGGAGAAGATCTACGGCGGCACCGTCGACCTGCTCGGTGACACGCTGGCCGATCTCGGCGCGACCGTCACCTACGTCGATCCCGCTGACCCCTCGGCCTGGTCGGAGGCGATCACGGAGGACACTCGGGGCTTCTTCCTCGAGTCCATCGGCAACCCGCTGGCCACGCTGGCGGATCTGGACGCGATCTCCCGCCTCGCCCATGAGCGGGGGATCCCGGTGATCGTCGACTCGACCCTGGCCACGCCGATCCTGTACCGGCCCTTCGAGCACGGGGCGGACATCGTCGTGCACTCGGCCACCAAGTTCTTCGGCGGGCACGGGACGTCGCTGGCCGGCGTCGTGATCGACTCCGGTCGGTTCGACTGGGAGGCCGAGGCCGCTCGCTGGCCGCAGTTCACCGAGCCGCGAGCGCGCTGGGGCGGGATCAGCCTGTGCGAGAAGCTGCGCGGCGGCTCACCGTTCCTGCATCTGTGCCGGGCCAAGTTCGTGCACGACCTGGGTCTGACGCTCTCGCCGTTCAACGCCTCCCAGATCATCCAGGGCCTCGAGACGCTGGACCTGCGCATGCGCCGCCACTCGGACAGCGCCGCTCGCATCGCCGAGTTCCTGAGCACGCATCCGGCGGTGCGCTCCGTGCACCACCCCCTGATCGAGGGCTCCGCCGATCGGGAGATCGCCGAGCGCGACTTCCCGCTGGGCGTGGGCGCCGTGTTCGGGTTCGAGCTCGCGTGCTCGGAGGACGCAGTGGCCGAGTTCGTCGACTCGCTGCGTCTGTTCAAGCTGGTCGCCAACATCGGCGATGTCCGCTCGCTGATCGCCCATCCGGCGGCCATGACCCACTGCCGCCTCTCGGAGGAGCAGCGCAGGGCCGGGGGGATCAGCTGGCAGACCCTGCGGCTGTCCGTGGGGCTCGAGGCGGTCGATGACCTGATCGCGGATCTGCAGTCCTCGCTCGACGAGCTGCAGCGGGCCGAGGCCGCCCGCGGAGGGCAGGCGCCGTCGTCGGATGTCGCCGCGGACTTCTCGCCCGGTCCCGGCCAGGACCGCTGCGCCGACGAGCCGAGCGGCGCGCGCCGCGACCAGCGCCAGGAGGTGCAGGCATGAGCGGGTTCACCACGCGCGCCGTCCACGCCGGCCAGGAGCCGGACCGGCTGACCGGTGCGGTCATCCCGCCGGTCTACCAGACCTCCACCTTCGTCCAGGACGGCATCAACGTCCTGCGCGACGGCCACGAGTACTCCCGCGGCTCCAATCCCACCCGCAATGCCTTCGAGGAGCAGCTGTGCGCGCTCGAGGGCGGGCAGCAGGCCTTCGCGTTCGCCTCCGGGATCGCGGCGGAGGATGCGCTGCTGCGCTCGGTGCTGCGCCCCGGGGACCACGTGGTGCTGGGCGCCGACGGCTACGGAGGCACCAACCGGCTGATCACCCGGGTGCTGGCGCCCTGGCAGATCCGGCACACCCCCGTGGACGTGACCTCGCTCGAGGCGGTCCGTGCGGCCGTGCAGGACGGCACGCGGGTGATCTGGGTCGAGACCCCCACCAATCCGCTGCTGGGCATCGCCGATCTGGCCGGCCTGGCGCAGATCGCCCGGGATGCCGGAGCCCTGCTCATCGTCGACAGCACCTTCGCCTCGCCGTTCCTGCAGCGCCCGCTCGAGTTCGGCGCCGACGTCGTCGTGCACTCGACCACCAAGTACATCGGCGGGCACTCGGACGTCCTGGGCGGGGCGGTCGTCGTCTCGGACCGGGCCTGGGAGGTCCAGGCGGTCGGAGGGTTCTCTCCGGGCGGCACGCTGGCCGAGCTCGTGGGCTTCCAGCAGTTCGCCGGAGGGGCGGTGGCCGGGCCCCAGGACTGCTTCCTGGCGGCGCGCGGGCTCAAGACGCTGTCGCTGCGCATGCAGCGCCATCAGGAGACCGCCGGGAGGATCGCCGAGTGGCTCACTGGGCGCCCGGAGGTCGCCCAGGTGCTCTATCCCGGCCTGCCGGATCACCCCGGCCACGAACTGGCCTCGCGGCAGATGAACGGCTTCGGCGGCATGGTCTCCTTCCGGCTCCGCGGCGGCGAGGCCGCGGCCCGTCGCTTCGCGGAGTCCACGCAGATGTACAAGCTCTCCGTCTCCCTCGGCGGCGTCGAGTCGCTGATCTGCTGGCCCTCCGAGATGACGCACGGCTCCGTGGCCGGCACACCGCAGGCGGTGCCCGTGGATCTGGTCCGGCTCTCCGTCGGCATCGAGGATCTCGACGACCATCTGGAGGATCTGGAGCGAGCCTTCGGGGCCTGATGGCTGCACCTTCGCGCGGCGGCCGTCGTTGCGCCGAGCCCGTCCGTCGTCGTCCCGGCGCCGGCGGTCGAGCTCGGCCTAGACTCGGGGTACCGACTGCCCCGTCCGCTCGGCAGCGGCATCCGTCGAGCGGACGGGTTCCATCCCAGTGCCATCCGAAGGAGCTGACGTGAGCTCGCAGGACCCCCGTCACACCCCCTCAGATCCGTCTCGTCGTGATTCGACCGAGAAAGACGGCGCCGCCGGCACCGCGGCCGACCAGCCGTCGTCGTCCTCGATGGGGCAGGCCCACGCCGCCCCGGCATTCGGCAACGGCGCTCCGGCCGGCGACCAGGGTCCCCGGCCCGGAGGCGGTCAAGGCCCCTATGGTCAGCCGCCCCACGCCGGTGCGGGGCATGGCACGCAGGGGCACCAGGCCTACGGCGGCCAGCAGCAGGCAGCGGGTCCGTCGTACGGCCAGCCCTACGGCGGTCATCAGCAGATGCCCGGACAGGGCCGGCCCTACGCTCAGCAGCCGGGCATCGGTGATCAGAGCACCGGCGGCCAGCAGCACGGCCACGGATACCAGTACACGGCTCAGGGCAATTACGGGCAGGCCACCTTCCAGCCGGGAGGGCAGCCGCTGAGCCCCTCAGATGCTCGAACCTGGGCTCTGATCTCGCATCTGGCGGGCCCGGCGCTGAGCCTGCTGTCGGCAGGGCTCATCGGCTTCTTCGCCCCGCTGGTCCTCTGGCTCATTTTCAAGGATCGGGATCCGCTCGTGCGCAATGCCTCCGCCGGGGCCTTCAACTTCAACGTGATCATGCTGGCGCTCAGCCTGGCTCTGCTCGTGCTGGGCTTCCTGACCCTGGGGCTCGGCTGGTTCCTGCTCATCATCCCGCCCATCCTCTCGGTGGTCTTCGGCATCCTCGGAGCCATCGAGGCCAGCAAGGGCCAGGCTTACAAGTACCCCATGCAGATCCCGATCCTCAGCTGAGGCCGGGTGGCCGCCTCGCGCGGTCCGGGAGCTGCCACGACGACGGCCGGGGG
>NZ_JALXVH010000006.1 GCF_025149945.1 Kocuria sp. p3-SID1428
GCTTTCGCATGCCCGGCACCACCGACAGGTGCGATGACGAAGGATGGAGACGAGTCGATGAGCGAGGACGCGCAGGGAGCTCAGGCAGTGGCCTGCCGGGAGCATCCCGAATCGGTGCGCATCCGCCTGGATGTGGCCTATGACGGCAGCCCGTTCTCCGGCTGGGCGGTTCAGCCCGGCCTCGAGACGGTCCAGGGGAGCCTGGAGGCCGCCCTGGAGCTGGTCGTGCGCGCCCCCGTCCGACTCGTGGTCGCAGGGCGCACCGATGCCGGAGTCCATGCCCGCGGGCAGGTGGCCCACGCCGACCTGGCCCCGGAGCAGGCTCGGCGGGTGCTCACCGGTCGGGAGGGGCCGCGCCCGGACGGTCTCGAGCGGCGGCTGACCGGCGGGCTGAGCAGGATCCTCGGCTCGGACAGGCGCCGGCGGGGGCTCGCGGAGGTCCCGGGGGCGATCGTCGTGCGGCGGGCCAGGCCCGCGCCCGAGGGCTTCGATGCGCGCTTCTCGGCGATCGCCCGCCGGTACGTCTACCGGATCGACGACGGCGCAGCCGGCCATGATCCGCTGACCCGGATATCCACCTGGGCGGTGGACCGGGCCCTGGATGTGACGGCCATGCAGGAGGCCGTCGAGCCCTTGCCGGGTCTGCACGACTTCCTGAGCTTCTGCCGTCCCCGCCCCGGGGCCACCACGATCCGCGAGCTGCAGGAGATCACCGTGCGGCGCACGGAGACCGGTCTGCTCGAGGTCGAGCTGCTCGCCGACGCCTTCTGCCATTCGATGGTCCGGGCGATCGTGGGCTCGATGGTCCGGGTGGGCAAGGGGGAGCGGCAGGCCTCCTGGCTGCGGGGCAGGCTCCAGGAGCGCACCCGCTCCTCCGAGACCCTGCTGGCTCCGGCGCAGGGGCTGGTGCTGGAGGAGGTCCTCTACCCGGAGGACGGGCAGCTGGCGCAGCGCGCCCAGCTCACGAGGGCGCGGCGGGGCGAGGCCTGAGTGCGGAGGCTGCCGGTGGAAACGGACGACGGCTTCAGGTATGGTGGCCTGCTGTTGTGCGTGTCCCGCCTCGGTTCACGTGTACCCGGATCCGCCGTCCAGTTGCAGGGCACAGGGCGATCTGGTGCGCCGGGGTTCTGGGGACCCGGATGCTGCTCGGCCCTCACCCGAGCCCCGGAGGCACACGGAAACCGGCTCCTGACCCCAACTCAGGGCCACACTTCATCGAACGAAGGCAGATCAACGTGCGCACGTATACCCCGAAGCCCGGTGACGTCCAGCGTGACTGGTACGTCATCGACGCGACCGACGTCGTCCTGGGCCGTCTGGCCAGCCACGCGGCAGTCCTGCTGCGCGGCAAGCACAAGGCCACCTACGCCCCCCACGTCGACACCGGCGACTTCGTGATCGTCGTCAACGCGGACAAGGTCGCCCTCACCGGCGACAAGCTGCAGAAGAAGATCGCGTACCGCCACTCGAACCACCCCGGCGGCCTCACCGCGACCACCTACGCCGAGCTGCTCGCCAAGAGCCCCGAGCGTGCGGTCGAGAAGGCCATCAAGGGCATGCTCCCCAAGAACAAGCTGGCAGCTGCGCAGCTGTCCAAGCTCAAGGTCTACGCCGGCCCGGAGCACCCGCACGGTGCCAACAAGCCCAAGACCTTCGAGTTCAACCAGGTCGCCCAGTAATCCGGGCCTACGAGAACGACTGACACAAGGAGAACATCGTGGCTCAGAATACTGATGAGCAGTTCGCGCAGGACGGTGAGGAGCTGACCTCCTACACCTCCGAGTCCACCGGCGCCGCCGCCGAGTCCGCCGTCGCCACCGAGCGCCCGGCGCTGACCGTGCCCGGCCAGGGCACCGGTCGCCGCAAGGAGGCTGTCGCCCGAGTCCGCCTGATCCCCGGCTCCGGCCAGTGGACGATCAACGGTCGCACGCTGGAGGAGTACTTCCCCAACAAGCTGCACCAGCAGGAGGTCAACGACCCCTTCACGCTGCTGGAGCTGAAGGGCGCCTACGACGTCGTCGCGCTCGTGCACGGCGGCGGCCCCTCCGGCCAGGCCGGGGCCATGCGCCTGGGTGTGGCCCGTGCGCTCAATGAGATCGACGCGGAGCATAACCGCCCGACCCTCAAGAAGGCAGGCTTCCTGACCCGTGACGCCCGCGTCATCGAGTCCAAGAAGGCCGGCCTCAAGAAGGCCCGCAAGGCCCCGCAGTACTCCAAGCGCTGATCCAGCGCCGCTGCGCAGCGCCCGCCTGATCGGGCCTGCCTGCCACAGCGCCCCGTCGCTCACGGACCTCGTCCGTCAAGCGACGGGGCGCTGTCGTCTCCGCTGAGACGCCCCGAGGAGTCCTCCTGCGCACGGACGGTGGGCGGCGCGCAGAGCGTCCACGGGCGCCTCCGGGAGCTGGGGGCGCAGGTTCCTCCCGCGTCCTCGCAGATCGGGCCGCGACGCCACATGCGACGGATGGTATGCGTCAGCGCGGCAGACGGGCCTAGGATGTTGGATCGATGACACGAATCTTCGGAACCGACGGCGTACGCGGTCTGGCCAATGAGCTGCTCACGGCAGACATGGCCCTGGACCTCTCTCAGGCAGCGGCCATCGTGCTGGGCCATGACCATGCGGCTGATGGCCGCCGCCCCAGGGCCGTGCTGGCCCGGGACGGCCGTGCCTCGGGCGAGTTCCTGGGCGCCGCCGTGGCTGCCGGGCTCGCGGCCTCAGGGGTCGACGTCGAGGACGCCGGCACGGTGCCGACACCGGCGCTGGCTTACCTGGTGGGCGATACCGAGGCCGACTTCGGCGTGATGATCTCCGCCTCGCACAATCCGGCTCCGGACAACGGGATCAAGTTCCTGGCCGCCGGCGGCAAGAAGCTGCCGGACACCGTCGAGGATCGCATCCAGGCCGTCTACGATGCCAAGGACTTCCGTCGCCCCACCGGCGCCGGTGTCGGGCGCATCCGCACGCTCACGGATGCTGAGGACCGCTATGTGATGCACCTGGTCGGGGCCATCCCGCACCGTCTCGAAGGGCTGAAGATCGTGCTGGACTGCGCCCACGGGGCGGCCTCCGGCCCGTCGCCGGACGCCTTCCGGGATGCCGGGGCGGAGCTGGTGGTGATCGGCGCCGAGCCCGATGGCCTCAACATCAACGACGGCGTGGGCTCGACCCACCTGGGCCCGCTCCAGGAGGCCGTGGTGGCGCACGGCGCGGACCTGGGCATCGCCCACGACGGCGACGCCGATCGATGCCTGGCCGTGGATGCGCAGGGGCGGGAGATCGACGGCGACCAGATCATGGCCATCCTGGCGGTCGCCATGCACGAGGCCGGCCGCCTCAAGGACGACACCCTCGTGGTGACCGTGATGTCGAACCTGGGGCTCAAGCTCGCCCTGCAGGAGCGCGGCATCCGGATCGTCGAGACCAAGGTCGGGGACCGCTACGTCCTCGAGGCCATGGTCGAGCACGGCTTCAACCTGGGCGGCGAGCAGTCCGGGCACGTGATCATGGCGGACTGGGCCACGACCGGCGACGGCCTGCTCACGGGGCTCATGCTGGCCTCGCAGGTGGCCGGAACCGGTCTTCCGCTGTCCGAGCTGGGCACCGTCATGACCCGTCTGCCCCAGCGCCTGCTCAACGTGAAGGGCGTCGACCGCTCGGGAGCCTCGACCGATCAGGGCGTGGCGGAGGCCGTCGCGGAGTCCGAGAAGCGACTGGGGGAGACCGGCCGCGTGCTGCTGCGTCCCTCCGGCACCGAGCCTGTCGTGCGCGTGATGGTCGAGGCCGCCACGCAGGAGCAGGCGGACGGGGAAGCCGCTGTGCTGGCCGGCGTCGTGCGCCAGCGCCTGGCTCTCGGCTGAGCTGCCGCCGCTGAGTCGCTGCGCGGGCACCCGGCGGCGACTCGGCGGCGGCAGCGCACAGGAAGCCCCGTCGGAGTCGGTCCTCGGGGCTTCCTCATCTCCGCCGGGTGGTCTGCACAGCAGAAGGCCCCTGCCGCGATCGCGGCAGGGGCCCTCAGCTCTCTCCCAGCGCCGCCCGGCGCTGTGCTCTCAGATCAGGTGATGAATGGGGGTGGTGGAGCCTGCAGGGCTCAGACGGACGGGGTGTCCTTGGGCGAGACGGTCTCGTCCTGGCCCGCGTCTGGGACGAGGGCGTCGCGGATCTCGGTGAGCAGGGCGACCTGCGGGTCGACCTCCTCCTCGTCCGGGTTGATGCCGAGGCGCAGGTTGCGGCGCTCGATCATCTTGTTCATCGGCATGACGACCACGAAGTACAGGGCCGCGGCGATGATGAGGAAGTTGACGATGACGGTGAGCCAGGCGCCCAGGCGGACGTAGTTCTCGGTGTCGTTGACCTGGATGGCCAGGAACTGATCGAAGTTGGGGAACCCGATCAGGCCCGAGATCAGCGGCATGATGACCGAGTCCACGAGCGTGGTGATGACGGGGGCGAACGCGCCGCCCACGATGACGGCGACGGCAAGGTCGATGACGTTGCCCTTCATGATGAATTCCTTGAAACCCTGAAGCATGAGGGCAACAGTAGCGGTGAAGGACGTGTCAACCTGTTGCCGGGAAGCTTTTTCTCGGATCACAGATGGTGATTTCTGTCACACTGCCCTCGGGTCATGACCCCGCCGTGACCTGGAGCTTTAGGAGTAGTCCGGAGCGGGGCCCGTTCCGTAGAACTCCTCGAGGGTGGCGGCCCCGGATTCGGAGAGCTCCCGGGCGCGCTGCTCGCCGATGTAGCGGTAGTGCCAGGGCTCGTAGGCGTAGCCCGTGACGTCCTCGCCGCCGCGCGGGTAGCGCAGCACGAAGCCGTAGTCCTGCGCATGCTCTGCGGCCCACTGGGCCGCGTCGGTGTCGGCGAAGCACTCCTGCAGGTCGCAGCCCGAGCCGTCGGCGATATCCATGACCAGGCCGGTCTGGTGCTCCGAGTGCCCGGGCCGCGCCGAGATCGTGTCTGCCGTCGCCTGGCCGTTGACCTCGACCCAGTGCTGATACGTGGAGACCTGCTCGACGTACGGGCGGTATGCCGAGGTGATGCTCACGGTGATGCCCTGCGCTCGCATGTCCGAGAGCATCTGCTGCGCGGCTGCAGCTGCGTCCTTGCGCAGCTGGTGGCCTTCGAGGTCCTCGAGCGGCTCCGGCGCATAGTCCTGCGGATCCAGCGGACGTGCCTTGTTGACCACCACATCGGTCGAGGAGGCGGTGTCGACGTCGGCCTCCGCCGCGGCCGTGCCGGGGCCTGAGCTCGAGTCGGTGCCGGCATCATTGCTGCCGTCCTGCGGCGTCTGCGAGGAGGTAGAGCCGCTGGGATCTCCCGCCGGCTGCTCGTTGCCGCAGGCGGACAGCCCCAGGAGGCTCAGCAGGGCGGCGGAGGCGGCCAGACGGCGGGGGAGCGCGGTGCTCATGAGGGGACTCCGTTGCTCGGAAGTGCAGTTCGGGCGGCGACGAGGCTCAGTTCTTGCGCAGCAGGACGCGGCGGATCGAGTGGTCCGAGTCCTTGGAGAGGATCAGCTGCGCCCGACCGCGCGTGGGACGGACATTGCGCAGCAGGTTCGGCTCATTGATCCGACGCCAGATGTCGGTGGCCACCTGCTCGGCCTCCTCATCGGAGAGGCCGGCATAGCGGTGGAAGTAGGAGTCCGGGTCGGCGAAGGCGCCGTGGCGCAGATCCTGGAAGCGCTCGACGTACCAGCGCTCGATGTCCTGGGTGCGGGCGTCGACGTAGATGGAGACGTCGAAGAAGTCGCTCAGGGCCAGGGCAGCGCGGTCGTCGGGCCCGATCTTGGCCGGGGCCAGCACATTGAGGCCCTCGATGATCACCACGTCCGGGGCGGTGACCACGACCTCCTCGTCCGGAAGGATGTCGTAGGTGACGTGCGAGTACTTGGGAGCGCGCACCTCGAGGGCCCCGGACTTGATCTCTGCCACGAAGCGCAGCAGCGCCCGGCGGTCATAGGACTCCGGGAAGCCCTTGCGCTGCATCAGGCCGCGGCGCTCGAGCTCGGCATTGGGGTGCAGGAAGCCGTCGGTCGTCACCAGCTGGACGTTGGGCGTGGACGGCCACCGGGCCATGAGCTCGCGCAGCAGGCGAGCGGTCGTGGACTTGCCGGCGGCCACGGAGCCTGCGATCCCGATGACGAACGGGGTGCGCGCATGCTCCTGACCCAGGAACTGATTGGTCGAGTTGTTCAGGGCCGTGGCCGCGGTGTCGTAGAGGGTGAGCAGCCGAGACAGCGGGAGGTAGACCTCGCGGACCTCATCGGCGTCCAGGTGATCCCCGAGTCCGCGCAGGTTCTCGATCTCGTCCTCGTCCAGCGGCAGCTCGATCTCATCGGACAGGCGCGACCAGGTCAGCCGGTCGAGCTCGACGAACGGCGACAGGCGGTGGAATCCGGGGGCTGTGCTCATCGGCGCCATCGTAGTCCTCCGCGACACCGCGCCCCGATCCGAGCGGCGCGGGATGACTTCACGCGACCGTCGGGGCCGAGCGCGTCGGGATTAGGCTGGCCCGCATGATCATCGGCAGCGGCATCGACGTGGTGGACATCCAGCGGTTCGAGCGGCAGCTCGAGCGCACGCCCAGACTGCGCGAGCGGCTGTTCGTGCCGAGCGAGCGGGGGCTGGCGCTGCAGTCCCTTGCGGCGCGCTTTGCCGCCAAGGAGGCTGCCGCCAAGGCTCTGAAGGCTCCCCCCGGGATGATCTGGCAGCACTGCTGGATCGAGAAGACCGAAGGGGGCGCCCCGATCCTGCGCACCGAGGGCACGGTGGCCCGGGAGGCGGCCCGTCAGGGGATCGACCGGTGGCACCTGAGCATGTCCCACGACGGGGGCCTGGCCATGGCCTACGTGATCGCCGAATCGATGGGCTCAGCGGATCCGGAATCGCTCGGCTCGGCGGATCCCGACGACGCCGAGGCGGTGCTCTGATGCGCCCGGGGTTCTCGGGAGAGGCCGTGCGCACGGCCGAGCAGCCGCTGCTCGAGCAGGGCAGGGGCCCGGCGCTGATGGCGGTGGCCGCGCACGGCCTGCAGCTGCACTGCCGGCGCCTCCTGCGCACTCGTCGGGGGCGGGTCGCCGGATCCCGCGCCGTGGTCCTGGCGGGCAAGGGCAACAACGGCGGGGACGGGCTCTGGGCGGCCGCTGCGCTGCGCCGCGCCGGTGTGGAGGTGACGGCGATCCCCACGGCCGACTCGCTGCACGAGGACGGCGCTCGCGCTCTGCGGCAGGCCGGCGGAGTCGTGAGCGCATGGGCGCTGGATGACGAGCACCTGGAGCAGGCCCTGGACCTGCTGCTCGGCGCGGACCTGGTGATCGACGCGGTGCTCGGCACCGGGGCCTCCGGCGGGCTGCGCGGTGCCATGGCCGAGCTCGCGCGATCCTTCGACCAGCGCTCGCAGGAGACAGGGGAGCAAGGGCCCGTCGTCGTGGCCGTCGACGTCCCCTCCGGGCTCAGCGCCGACGGCGGGGCGCTCGAGGGTTCTGTGCTTCCCGCCGCCTCCACCGTGACCTTCGGCGCGGCCAAGACGGCCCAGCTCACCGCCCCCGGCGATCGGCTGTGCGGCCGTGTGGAGGTCGTGCCGATCGGCATCGAGGCGCACCTGCGATCCCCGGACGTCCTGCGGCTCGAGGATCGCGATCTCGAGGCGCTGTGGCCGCGCCCGGTCGGCTCGGACCACAAGTACACCCGCGGCGTCGTCGGGATCGTGGCCGGGTCCGAGGAGTACCCGGGGGCCGCTCTGCTGACGGTGCGCTCGGCGCTGGCCGCCGGGACCGGCATGGTCCGGTACCTGGGCGATGAGTCCACGCGCAGGATGGTCAACCTGACGAGCCCCGAGGCCGTGGTCTCGGATGGCGCCCCCGCCGACGAGCACGTGCAGGCCTGGATCGCCGGCCCGGGCGCCGTCGACGAGGCGCAGCAGCAGCGCTGCGAGCAGGCGCTGGCCGAAGCGCTGCAGCGCAGGATCCCTGCGGTGCTCGATGCTGGAGCCCTGGAGATCGCCGGGCGCAGCCTGGCCGACACGCGGCTGCGGCCGTGGATCGTGCTCACCCCGCACGCAGGCGAGCTGGCCGAGCTGGTGCGTTGGTGCGAGGCCTGGGGCCGGCTTCCGGAGGGCGTCACGGCTGCCGAGCGCGAGCAGATCGAGGCGGATCCGGTTCGATGGGCGCAGGTGGGTGCGCAGGCCACCGGTGCCACCGTGCTGCTCAAGGGCGCCACCACGACGATCGCAGCCCCCGTGGGCGCGGAGGCCGAAGCCCCCGTGCTCACCGTCGGAGGAGCCAGCCCGTGGCTGGCCACAGCTGGGTCCGGGGACACGCTCGCGGGCGTGCTGGGCACGCTGCTCGCCCACGACGCCGCGCAGCCGCAGCACCTGGCGGACCGCCTGCCTGCCTGGCTGCGCGAGAGCGCGGTGCCCGAGCAGGCGCTCGAGCCGCTAGCCGATGCGTTGGGCAGGGATGCCCGCTGGGCGCTGCTGGCAGGACTGGCGACGGTGCTGCAGGCGCGAGCCTCGCACGTGAGAGGAGAGGGCCCGCAGCCGTGCCGACCGGAGGACATCCGAGCCGCTCTGACCCGCGTCGCAGGCTGAGGGTAGGCTGACGGGGTGCGCCGCTGCACCGGGCGCATCAACGCGTCCGATGATCCCGCGGCTGCCGCCGAAGTCCCCGATACCTCAGGAGCTCATCGTCGTGACCGAAGTCTGGCCCGGAACCGCATACCCCCTCGGGGCGACCTTCGACGGAACGGGCACCAACTTCGCTCTGTTCTCCGAGGTCGCCGAGAAGGTCGAGCTGTGCCTGTTCGACGACCAGGGCACCGAGGAGCGCATCGAGGTCGAGGCCGTCGACGGCTATGTCTGGCACTGCTTCCTGCCCAACGTCGAGCCCGGTCAGCGCTACGGCTACCGCGTGCACGGCCCGTGGGACCCGTCGCAGGGCCTGCGCTGCAACCCCTCCAAGCTGCTGCTGGATCCCTACGCCAAGGCCGTGGACGGCTTCGTGCGCGAGTGGGGCCAGCCGCTGTTCTCCTACGAGTTCGGTGACGAGGACTCCTTCAACGACGAGGACTCGGCCGAGCTGATGATGAAGGGCGTGGTGATCAACCCGTTCTTCGAGTGGCAGGGCGACCGCCCGCCCAAGCGCGACTACCACAGGTCCGTGATCTACGAGGCCCACGTCAAGGGGCTCACGGAGCAGCTCGACGAGATCCCGGAGAACGAGCGCGGCACCTACGCCGGCGTGGCCCACCCGGCGACCATCTCGCATCTGAAGAAGCTCGGCATCACCGCGATCGAGCTCATGCCGGTGCACGAGTTCGTGCAGGACTCCACGCTGCTGGAGAAGGGCCTGCGCAACTACTGGGGCTACAACACCATCGCGTTCTTCGCCCCGCACCACGACTACTGCTCGACCTCGACCCTCGGCGGGCAGGTCCAGGAGTTCAAGGCCATGGTCCGCGCCCTGCACCGGGCGAACATCGAGGTCATCCTGGACGTGGTCTACAACCACACGGCGGAGGGCAACCACCTGGGGCCCACGCTGTCCATGCGCGGGGTGGACAACAACGCCTACTACCGCACCGTCGAGGACGACCCGAAGTTCTACATGGACTACACGGGCACCGGTAACTCGCTCAACGTGCGCCACCCCCATGCGCTGCAGCTGATGATGGACTCGCTGCGCTACTGGGTCACCGACATGCACGTCGACGGCTTCCGCTTCGATCTGGCCTCGACCCTGGCTCGCGAGTTCTACGACGTCGACAAGCTCTCGACCTTCTTCGAGCTCGTGCAGCAGGATCCGATCGTCTCCCAGGTCAAGCTGATCGCCGAGCCGTGGGACGTCGGCCCCGGCGGCTACCAGGTGGGCAACTTCCCGCCTCAGTGGACCGAGTGGAACGGCATGTACCGCGACACCGTGCGGGACTTCTGGCGCGGCGAGCCCTCGACCCTGGGCGAGTTCGCCTCCCGCATCACGGGCTCGGCGGACCTGTACGAGAACAGCGGACGCCGTCCGTTCGCCTCGATCAACTTCGTCACGGCCCACGACGGCTTCACGCTGCGCGACCTCGTGTCCTACAACGAGAAGCACAACGAGGCCAACGGCGAGGACAACAACGACGGCGAGTCGCACAACCGCTCCTGGAACTGCGGTGTGGAAGGCCCCACGGACGACGCCGACGTCCTGTCGCTGCGCGCACGGCAGCAGCGCAACTTCATCGCCACGCTGATGCTCTCCCAGGGCACCCCCATGCTTCTGCACGGCGACGAGCTCGGACGCAGCCAGGGCGGCAACAACAACACGTACTGCCAGGACAACGAGATCTCCTGGATCGACTGGGACGCCGCCGACGCCCCGCTGATGGAGTTCACCTCCGCGCTGATCCACCTGCGCCGGGACCACCCCACGTTCCGCCGCGCGCAGTTCTTCGACGGCCGTCCGGTCGAGATGGACGAGCGCACGGACGAGGATCCCATGCCGGACATCGCCTGGATCAGCACCGACGGCTCGGCCATGACGCCGGCCGACTGGGACGAGCCCCTGGCCCGCACGCTCGGGATGTGGCTCAACGGCCATGGCATCGCAGGCAAGGACGCCCGCGGTCGCCAGATCACCGACGTCGACTTCCTGGTGTGGTTCAACTCCTCCCCGGAGGACATCACGTGCACCCTCCCGCCCGCCGAGTACGGATCCACGTGGGAGGAGCTGCTGGACACCGCCGGCGAGCACGGCAACGGCTCGGTGCTCACGCACTCGACGGAGTTCGTGCTCAAGGCCAAGTCCATGGTGGTGCTGCGACAGTGGGACGAGCCCGAGGAGGAGCCGGACACCTCGGTGGCCGCCTCCGTCGCCGCCTACGCCTCCCAGGCACAGCCGGACGAGTGAGCCGGCGGCCGGGTCGCCCCGGTCGCCCCAGTCAAGGGGCCGGTCCCGAGCTGTCGGGACCGGCCCGCCCCACCTAAGGATCCGCAGCAGGAGAGGTGCTCCTGCACCAGCACACGAGGAGACCACGTGCGCATTCCCGCCTCGACCTACCGACTCCAGATCACCCCCGACTTCGACCTCACCGCAGCAGCCGAGCAGCTCGAGCGCCTGCAGGCGCTCGGCGCGGACTGGGTCTACCTCTCGCCGGTCCTGCGCTCCGTGGGCGGCTCGGACCACGGCTACGACGTGGCCGATCCCACCGAGGTCGACCCGGCCCGCGGGGGCAGGGAGGCCTTCGACCGCTTCTGCCGCACGGCGCACGAGCTGGACCTGGGCGTGCTGGTGGACATCGTGCCGAACCACCAGGGCGTCGCCGCCCCGCCGGAGAACCCGTGGTGGTGGTCGCTGCTGCGCGACGGACGCGGCTCCGAGCACGCGCAGGCCTTCGACGTCGACTGGGAGTCCTTCGGCGACCGGGTGATGATCCCGGTGCTGGGCGACGACGCCGACGAAGACGGCACTCCGCGCCCGGGTCGGGCCGACCAGGCGCTGGAGCAGCTCGGGGTCGAGCTGCGCGACGGGCAGCCGGTGCTGACCTACTTCGACAACGTCTACCCGGTGGCCGAGGGCACGGCGACGTTCGATGACGACGGCCGGGCCACGGAGCCTGCCCGGATGATCCACGAGCGGCAGAATTACCAGCTGGTCAACTGGCGCCGCGGGGATGCTGCCCTGAACTACCGCCGCTTCTTCACGATCGCTACCCTGGCGGGGATCAGGGTCGAGGACCGCCAGGTATTCGAGGACTCGCACGTGGAGGTCCGTCGCTGGATCGACGAGGGCCTGGTGGACGGGCTGCGCATCGATCACCCGGACGGGGTGCGCGATCCCGCGCAGTACCTCGGCTGGCTGGCCGAGCTCACCGGCGGGCGCTACACCCTGATCGAGAAGATCCTGGAGCCCGGGGAGCTGCTGCCGCGCGAATGGCTGGAGCAGGGCCTGACGGCCGGCACCACGGGCTACGACGCCCTGGGTGTGATCGACCGGCTGCTCGTGGACCCGGACGGGGAGTACCCGCTGACCGCTCTGGACGCCTCCCTGCGTGCCGGCTCGAGCGCCGAGCAGGCTCAGGAGGGCGACTGGGAGCGGATGATCCACGGGACCAAGCGGGCCGTGACGGACGGGTCCCTGCATGCCGAGGTCGAGCGCCTGGCCCGCGAGGCCTCCGTCGAGCCCGCCCTGGAGGGCGTCTCGCACGAGGCCCTGGTGGACGCCCTGAGCGAGGTCCTCAGCTGCTTCGGCGTCTATCGCACCTACCTGCCGTGGGGCTCGGAGCACCTGGCCGAGGCGCTCGAGGCCGCGCAGGCTTCCCGGCCCGATCTGGCCGAGGCCATCACCGCCCTGGGCCCGGTCCTGGGACTGGACGTGCGGGACGAGGCCGAGCTGACCCCGGTGGCCCGGCGCTTCCAGCAGACCTCCGGGATGGTCATGGCCAAGGGCGTGGAGGACAGCGCCTTCTACCGGTACTCGCGGCTCACCTCGCTCACCGAGGTGGGCGGGGATCCGTCCTCGTTCTCTCTGTCCGCTCAGGAGGCCCACGACGAGTTCGCGCGTCGTCACCGCGACGAGCCGCTGGCCATGACGACCCTGTCCACCCACGACACCAAGCGCTCGGAGTCGGTGCGCGCGCGGATCAGCGTGCTCGCCGAGATCGGGGAGGAGTGGGCCGCGGCGCTGGCCGCCGTGGAGCGCGATGCCCAAGCCAGGGGCGTCGGTCCGCTGGCCGATCGGACGCTGGTGAACCTGGTGCTGCAGGCCATGGTGGGGGCATGGCCCATCAGCCGGGAGCGCGCGGTGGACTACGCGCTGAAGGCGGCCCGCGAGTCCGGGACCGCGACCGCATGGGTCGACGGCGACGAGGCCTTCGAGGCAGATCTCAGCGGGCTGATCGACCTGGTGCTGGAGGACCCGGCCGTGCGCGGCACCGTGGAGGGCATCGTGCGTCGTGTCCAGGCACCGGGCTGGTCGAACGCGCTGTCGCAGAAGCTGATCCAGCTCACCGTGCCCGGCGTGCCGGACGTCTACCAGGGCTCCGAGCAGTGGGCTCCTGCGCTCGTGGATCCGGACAACCGCCGCCCGGTGGACCACGCCGAGATCGCGCAGCGACTGGCCGCCCTCGACGAGCGCCGCGACGATCCCTCGGTGGCGCGCGAGCATTCCGTGCCCGCGGTGGACGAGACCGGCGATGCCAAGCTGCTGGTGACCTCGCGCGCGCTGCGTCTGCGCCGCGACAGCCCGGAGCTGTTCTCGGACTATGCACCGCTGCAGGCGGAGGGCGAGCAGGCAGAACACGTGTTCGCTTTCGACCGCGGCGGTGCGCTGACCCTGGCGACGCGGCTTCCCGTGGGGCTGGAGGCTGCCGGCGGTTGGGGCGAGACAAGCCTGGTGCTGCCCGACGGGCAGTGGAAGGATGCCCTCACCGGCGGCGGCAGCTTCAGCGGGACCGTGCGGGTCGGGGACGTGCTCGACCTGCTGCCCGTGGCGCTCCTGACGCGCCACTGAACCGCCCCGCAGCGGGACCCAGACGACAGAACGATCATTCGACCAGCATCGATCCGCAGGCGGCGCTGAGCGCAGCCTGCGGATCGCCCTCCCAGATCGGAGCACCGACATGTCCTACTCGGCAGGAAACGGCCGCGCACACCTCGATCGCTTCGACGTCTTCGCCCCGCATGCCGCGGGGGTCGTCGTGCGCATCGACGGGCAGGACCACGAGATGATCAAGGCCCTCGACCTGCCGGGGCACAGCCCGCGCGGGCTGGAGCCGGCTCCCGAGTACGCCTCCGGCGAGCACAGCCCCATGGGCTGGTGGACGCTGCCGGACGAGGCCGCCGAGTCCGTGCCGTCGACCACGGTGCGCTACGGCTACATCCTCTCCAAGGTCCTGGACCCGGGCACGTCCGAGGAGCGCACGATCGAATCGGCCGTGCTGCCGGATCCCCGCTCCATGCGCCAGCCGCAGGGCGTGCACGAGCTGTCATGCACGTACGACCCCGCTGACTTCGAGTGGACCGATCACGACTGGGGCGGGGCCGATCTCGAGGACACCGTGCTCTACGAGATGCACATCGGCACCTTCACCCCGGAGGGCACGTTCGAGGCCGCGATCGAGCACCTGGATGCGCTGGCCGAACTCGGCATCGACGCCGTCGAGGTCCTGCCCGTCAACGGGTTCAACGGCTCGCGCAATTGGGGCTACGACGGCGTGGCCTGGTACACGACCCAGGAGGAGTACGGCGGGCCGATCGGCCTGCAGCGCTTCGTGGACGCCTGCCACGAGCGCAACCTGGCCGTCGTGCTGGACGTCGTCTACAACCACCTGGGCCCGTCCGGGAACTACCTGCCCGAGTTCTTCGAGGTCTTCACCGCCGGTGCCTCCTCGTGGGGCGAGCAGATCAACCTGGACGACTTCGGCTCCGACGGGGTGCGCGATCACATCCTCGACAATGTGCGCATGTGGCTGGAGGACTTCCACATCGACGGCTTCCGCATCGATGCCGTGCACGCGCTGAAGGACTCCCGCGCCCGCCACATCCTCCAGCAGATCTCGGACCGTGTGGCGGAGACCTCGCAGCGCACCCGTCGTCGTGCGTTCACGGTCGCGGAGTCGGACCTCAACGACGTCCGCATGGTCGAGGACACGCAGCGCAACGGCCTGGGGATGAGCGGACAGTGGCTCGACGACTGGCACCACGGCGCGCACTGGGCGCTGTCGGGGGAGTCGCAGGGCTACTACTCGGACTTCACCTCACTGGGGGCGCTGGCCAAGTCCATGGAGGGCGCGTTCTTCCACGACGGCTCGTTCTCGTCCTTCCGCGGCCGCTCCCACGGGGGGCCCGTCGACCCGCAGCGGCAGAAGCCGTGGCAGTTCGTGACCTACACGCAGAACCACGATCAGGTGGGCAACCGGGCCACCGGCGACCGCTTCTCGCAGACGCTGTCCACGGATCGCCTGATCCTGGCCGCGGCCCTGCTGCTGACCCAGCCGTACACGCCCATGATCTTCCAGGGCGAGGAGTGGGCGGCCTCGACCCCGTGGCCGTTCTTCACCGCGCATCCGGAGCCCGAGCTGGCCGATGCCGTGCGCAGCGGCCGCAAGGCCGAGTTCGCGCGCATGGGCTGGGACGAGGACTCTGTCCCGGATCCCCAGGCGCAGGAGACCTTCGACTCGGCGATCCTGAAGTGGGATGAGCGCGAGCAGGGCGATCACGCGAAGGTGCTCGCCGCCTACCGGGAACTGATCGACCTGCGCCGACGCACCCCCGAGCTGCGCGGCGGCTTCGAGACGATCCGCACCGAGTTCGACGAGGACGGCCGCTGGCTCGTGCTGCACCGCGGCCCGGTGTCCGCAGCCTTCAACTTCGGCGACGACGCCGTGGACGTGCCGATGGGCGGTGCCGCGGCGTCGGTGCTGTGGAGCCACGGCGCCGAGGAGCCGGCCGGGGAGTCGATCCGACTCCAGGGCAGCGGCGCGGCGGTGCTGAAGGCCTGAGCTGCTGTGCCGGCGGGCTGAGCGGCCCGCATTGAGCCGAAGAGGCCCTCGCTTCCTCACGGGAGCGGGGGCCGCTTCGGCTCAGAGGCGGCGCGTCGTGCTGTCCCCGTTGCGCTGTCGTCGGCCGGTGGAAGGATGGGCACATGCTGATCTACGGAGATGACACCCGCTGGACGCCCGCCGAGGACCGCTACGAGTCCATGCCCTACCGCACGCTCGGGACCTCGGGCCTGAAGCTGCCCGCGATCTCGCTGGGGCTGTGGCACAACTTCGGCGATGACAAGCCCATGGCCACGCAGAAGCAGATCCTGCGTCAGGCCTTCGACTCGGGCATCACCCACTTCGACCTGGCCAACAACTACGGCCCGCCCAACGGCTCGGCCGAGCTGAACTTCGGGCGCGTGCTCAAGGAGGACTTCGCCGATCTGCGCCAGGAGATCGTGATCTCCTCCAAGGCCGGCTGGGACATGTGGCCGGGCCCCTACGGCTTCGGCGGCTCGCGCAAGTACCTCATCGACTCGCTCGATCAGTCGCTCGAGCGCATGGGCCTGGACCGGGTGGACATCTTCTACCACCACCGCCCGGATCCGGAGACCCCGATCGAGGACACCATGCGCACCCTGGACCGCATCGTGCGCTCGGGCCGGGCGCTGCACGTGGGCATCTCCTCCTACAGCGCCGACGACACCGCCCAGGCACAGCAGATCATGCGCGAGCTCGGCACCCCGCTGGTCATCCACCAGCCGTCGTACTCGCTGCTCAACCGCTGGATCGAGAAGCCCTCCGAGAACGCGGACGGCCCGGCCGGCGGCAAGAACCTGGTGCAGGTGCTGGGGGAGGCCGGCATGGGCTCGATCGTGTTCACGCCGCTGGCCCAGGGCATGCTCACGGACAAGTACCTGAACGGCATCCCGGAGGACTCGCGCGCCGCGGCCTCCAAGTCCCTGAACCCCGAATGGCTCACGGACGAGAACATCGAGCGCATCCGCGGGCTGAACGAGATCGCTCAACAGCGCGGTCAGACCCTGGCCCAGATGGCGATCGCCTGGACCCTGCGCCCGCAGGACGGCGGGCAGGTCACCTCCGCGCTGGTGGGAGCCTCCTCGGCCCGGCAGATCGCCGACAGCGCCAAGGCCGTGGAGAACCTCGAGTTCTCCCAGGACGAGCTCTCCCGCATCGACGAGCTCGCTCGCGACGCCGGGGTGAACATCTGGGCCAAGGCCACCGAGTCCACCAAGGACTGAGCTTGGACCGCTGAGGGGCCGCCTGCCGGTCGGCGGCTAGGCAGCACGAAGGGGACGCCTCCGAGTGGAAGCGTCCCCTTCGTCGTGCCCGCACCCTGCGCTGCGGGCGAGCGCTCAGCGGATCGGCAGCCCGGCCCGCTCGAGCACGAAGTCGGTCAGCGGGGCGTAGGCCTCGGGCGGGATGTTGTCGTCCAACGGCACGACCACCTCGATCAGGCCCTGCTGCTCGCCGACGAAGGGCGCGGGGTCGTTGCAGTCGGCGATTGCGATGACGCGCGCACCGCGGGAGCCGGCGGCCCCGGCCATGCCGTGATCGGAGACCACCAGATCGGGCAGGAACGAGGGATCGCCCGCCTGCTCGGCGAGCCGGTCGAGAGCCAGTTCCATCGGCTCCGGGCGGTGCGTGTGCCGCAGCCCGCCGTACTGCTCGACCATCATCACGTCCGAGACCTGCCGCACCTGGCCGTCGTCCCAGGCGATGCCGCCGTGCATGTGCAGCACCTCGGCACCTGCCGCGCGGGCGGCCGCGGCCAGGCGGGAGTAGATCGGAGGCAGGGCCGCGGGATGAGCCGTGGCGAAGAAGATCGTGGCGCCGGGTCGCACGGCGTCGGCGAGCACGTCCGCGTATCGCTCGAGCGCGGCCACGCACAGCTGGGCGCTGATCGTGTCCACGCCCTCGGTGAAGGACGGGTCGGCGCTGATGCCGACGCGCTCGACCATGAGGCGGAAGACATCGTCGTACGTGGTGCCCGGAGTCGGGGTGACGCCCATGTACTGGTGCTCGGAGGAGTCCAGGAAGCCCTGGATGTTCGCCAGATTGGCCTGCCGGGGCGTGGCCACCGGGCCGGTCGCGTGGAAACGGTCGAGGTGATCTGCCAGGTCCTGGGGGCTCAGCGCTGAAGTCGTCATGGCTGCCACTGTAGGTCCGGGCGTGATCCCCCTCTGCGACGGGGCATAGACCTGCTCGACGTGGGCCCGTGCTGCGGCCGCCCAGGAGAAGCCGCGGGCGCGATCAGCGGCGGCCCGGCCTCGCCGAGCCAGCTCGGCGGGATCTCCCAAGGCAGACCGCAGGGCTTCGGCCCAGGCCTCCGGCGTGCGGTGGCCGACGAGCCAGCCGGTGCGGCCGTCGTCGACCGCCGAGCGCAGCCCGCCCGCATCCGAGGCGAGCACCGGGGTCCCGCAGGCCTGCGCCTCCAGGGCCACCAGCCCGAAGGTCTCGGACGACGACGGCACCGCCCAGAGATCCGCCCGGCGCATGGCGGCGGCCAGCTCGGTCACGGGCATCGAGCCGAGCCACTCGATCCGGTCCTCGATGCCCAGAGTCCGGGCCTGCTGGTGCAGGGAGTCGGTGAAGGCGTCGTCGCCCACCCCTGCCAGTAGCAGGTGGGGAACCGGGGTCTTCGGATCGGCGGCCAGCAGGCCCATCGCCTTCAGGAGGATCTGCGGGCCCTTGAGCGGCTGGAGGCGCCCCGCGAAGCCGATCACCGGCTCGTGGTCCTGGCGGGCAGCGGACTGCGGCTCGGAGGAGGATGGAGCCTCGGGAGGCTGCGGGCCGTCCGGGCGGAACACCTCGAGGTCCACGCCCGGGGCGATCACGTGAGTCCGGGCGGGGTCGGCGTCGTAGAGCTCGCGCATCTGCTCGGCCTCGGCGGCGGTGTTGACCACCAGGGCCGAGGTCTCGCGGATCAGGCGCTGCTCGGCGCGCTCGCGGACCTCCGGCTCGAGGGGCTCCCCGGCGGCCGCCTGCGCGTTCTTGCCGCGGGCACTGGTGTGCAGGGTCAGCGCGAGCGGGATGTCCCAGTCCTGCGCCAGATCCCGGCCGACCTCCCCGGAGAGCCAGTAGTGCCCGTGGAGGACATCGGGGCGGGGCAGCAGCTGCGCAGCGGCGGCCTGCAGAGCCGTGGCGACGGCGGGCAGGTGCCGCGGCAGCTCGTCCTTGGTCGCGCTCGCGGTCTCGGGCAGAGTCACGCTCACCAGCCGCAGCCCCGGCGGCTCGCCTACGGGCTGGGCCGTGACGGTCTCCACCGGTCGGACCTGCCCGGGGTGCTCGCCGTCGCGCCACAGAGTGATCAGGTCCACCGCATGGCCGAGCCGGGCCAGCTCGCTCGCCAGCTGCCGGACGTAGACATTCATCCCGCCCGCATCTCCCTGGCCGGGCTGGCGCAGGGGAGAGGTGTGCAGGCACAGCATCGCGATGCGTCGGCACTTCTGCGACGGACCGGTCGGAGCGGCGCAGGGATCTTCCAAGGTGAGCACGCGAACACTCTAGGGCCGCTAGGCGCGCGACTACGGTGCCACAATGGTCCGGTGAGCACCGATACCCAGGCCCCCGACCCCCGCAGCCAGCCGCCTGCCGCGGCTTTCGTCGCCCAAGACGTCCATCGCCCAGGCGCGGCTGCCGAGCGCAGCGCCGTCGTGGACCTCGCCGCGATCCGCCACAACGTGCGGCTGCTGGCCGAGCTCGCCCACCCGGCAGCCCTGATGGCCGTGGTGAAGGCCGACGCCTACGGCCACGGCGCGGTGCCGGTGGCCCGTGCGGCGCTGGTCGCCGGGGCGCACGGGCTGGGCGTGGCGCATGTGCGCGAGGCCCTCGAGCTGCGCGAGGCCGGGATCCGCGCCCCGATCCTGGCCTGGTTGCACACCGCGGACACCGACTTCGAGACCGCGCTGCAGCGGGACATCGCCCTGGGGGTCTCCGGTGCGGAGCTCTTCGAGATCGCCGCGACGGCCCAGCGGATCGGGCGCACGGCTCGGATCCACCTCAAGGTCGACACCGGCCTGGGCCGCAACGGCTTCGCGCTGTCGCAGTGGCCGCAGGTCCTCGAGACCGTCCGCGGGCTGGAGCGAGGCGGTGCGCTGCGCGTCGACGGGATCTTCTCCCACCTGGCCGTCGCCGATGAGCCCGAGTGCCCGGAGACCGATGAGCAGGTCGCGGCCTTCACCGCCGCCGTGCGGCAGGCACGGGAGGCGGGGCTCGCCCCGCGGTTCACCCACCTGGCGAACACGCCGGCGACCCTGTCGCTCGGGCAGCCGGGTGCGCTCGCGGATCCGCAGACCATGCGCGGGGACATCGTGCGCACCGGCGTGGGGCTCTACGGCGTCTCGCCGTTCGCCGATCGCAGCGCCCAGGAGCTCGGGCTGCTGCCTGCCATGACCCTGCGGACCTCAGTGGCCAACATCAAGCGGGTCCCCTCGGGCCAGGGGGTCTCCTATGGTCTGAGCTACCGCACCTCCGAGGCGACCACCCTCGCGCTGATCCCCATGGGCTACGGCGACGGTGTGCCGCGCGTGGCCACCGGGGCCCCGGTCATGATCGAGGGCCGCACCTACCCGGTCGTCGGGCGGATCGCCATGGACCAGATGGTTGTTGACCTGCGGACCACGGAGGACATGAGCCATCTGCTGGGTGCGGAGGCGGTCCTCTTCGGCGGCGAGGGCGCCCCCTCGGTGCGCGAGTGGTCCGAGGCCGCCGGGACGATCGACTACGAGATCATCACCCGGATCTCCCCGCGGGTGCAGCGCGTGCACGTGGACACGCGTGCGGATCTGGCCTTCGACCGCGTGGCGCAGGAGCGTGCGGCCCAGGCCCGCGCCGAGGGAGAGCCTGCCGATGGCTGAGCCAGAGGCCAGCGCGCCGCGCTGGGAGCGCACCGTGCAGGTCGGCTCGGCGATCGAGACCCAGCGCCTGGCCGAGCGGCTGGGACGCGAGCTGCGAGCCGGTGACCTGATCCTGCTGGACGGTCCCCTCGGGGCCGGCAAGACGACCTTCACGCAGGGCCTGGGTCGCGGCCTGGGAGCGGTGGAGGGGATCATCTCGCCCACGTTCGTGCTGGCCCGTCGCCACCCGAACGACGCCCACGGCCCCCGTCCCGGCGCCCCGGGGCTCGTGCACGTGGACGCGTACCGGCTGGCCGATGCGGCCCAGGTCGAGGACATCGACCTCGAGGAGACTCTCGCCGAGTGGGTGACGGTCATCGAGTGGGGGCGCGGCAAAGTCGAGGGGCTCAGCGACTCTCGGCTGGAGATCGAGATCGAGCGGCCGCAGGGAGGGCAGCGCTCGCTGTCGGACGTGCTGGCGGAGTTCGCCGCGGACCACGACGAGGACGAAGCTGCGGCCGTCGACGAGCCGCGGACGCTGCGGCTGCGCGGCATCGGCCCACGCTGGGACCGTGTGCCGAAAGCGCTGCACGACTTCGCCGACCAGGGCTGAGCTCACGCTGCCCGTGCGCGGGGCGAGTGCTCCGGCGGGCGTCTTCGACGCCGTGCAGGAGCAGCTTGAAGGGCAGCGCGAGGTCTACATCGACCTCCACGCCCACCCCGAGCTGTCCATGCACGAGACCCGCACCAGCGGCATCATCGCCGAGCGCCTGGAGGGCTTCGGTTTCGAGGTCCAGCGCCTCGGCGGCGGCGTGGTGGGCGTGCTCGCCAACGGTCAGGGCCCCGTGGTGATGAACCGGGCGGACTTCGACGCCCTGCCGGTCGAGGAGAGGACAGGGCTGGACTACGCCTCCACCGAGACGACCCCCCCGGCGAGGACGGCCGCACCGTTCCGCTGATGCACGCCTGCGGCCATGACATGCATGTGGCCGCGCTGCTGGGCGCTGCCAGTGCGATGGCGGCCTGACCGAGAAGGTCCCCGCCCCCGAGGTGGTGCTGGGCCAGCACGTCATGACCCATGAGGCCGGCACCATCGGCACCAAGGCGGGACCCATCCTCTCGGCGGGCGATTCGATCGAGATCACCCTGCACGGCTCCGGCGCCCACGGCTCCATGCCGCACCTGAGCGTGGATCCGGTGGTGCTCGCCTCCACGATCGTGATGCGACTGCAGACGGTGGTGTCCCGGGAGATCCCGCCGTCGTCGTTCGCGGTGCTGACCGTGGGCTCGATCCAGGTCGGGTCCAAGTCCAACATCATCCTCCACGGCCACGCTCCTGCTGAACATGCGCACCTACGACGAGGACGTCCGCTCCACCATGATCACCGCCATGGAGCGGATCGTGCGCGGCGAGTGCGAGGCGGCCGGCTGCCCCCAGGAGCCCGAGTTCCGCTACGACGACCAGTACCCGCTCACCGACAAGGACGACGACGTCAGCGCCAAGGTCACCGAGGCCCTGCGCGCCCAGTTCGGGGAGGCCGTGTTCGAGCAGGCTCCGCAGACCGCCTCGGAGGACTTCAGCATCGTGCCGAGCGCCTTCGGCGTCCCCTACACCTACTGCACGGTCGGCGGCGTCTCGAAGGGCCGCCTCGAGAGGGCCGCGTCCAGCGACGATCCCGCGGACCAGATCGCCCCCAACCACTCGCCGTACTTCTACCCGGACATCGATCCGACCCTCGAGTCCGGCACCAAGGCGCACCTGGCGGCCGCGCTGGCCTGGCTGGGCTGACCCGCTCTCCGACGAGGCCGCAGCTTCGCAGTCCCTCAGCACTGAGGGGATGCGAAGGTGCGGCCTCGAGCGTCCGGGCGGAGGAATCTCTGATCGGCCGCCGGCACTGCGCAGGCGCGGACGACCCGGGGACCCGCACAATCTGATCGGCCCCAGCCGATGCGCCGACGTCTTCAACCACTCGTGACCGGCAGGTCCAGGGGCATTCAGCGCCAGTTCGGGTACGGGAAACCTGAGGCGGGGACGGTGGGGCCTTCCCCCGCAACCCGCTCCCCACGAAGGACCCATGTCACCCACCACGGCCCCGCACACCCTGAACCGACGACGGCTCCTGGAGCTCGGAGGCCTGACCGGCACCGCGCTCGCCCTGGGCATCAGCGCCCCTGCCGAGGCGAGCGAGTCCGGGGAGGCAGCCGGGGCGACGTTCGGGCTGGGAGTCGCCAGCGGCGCACCGCGCCCCGACGGCGCCGTGCTGTGGACGCGTCTGGCCCCGGACCCGCTGGCCGAGGACGGGCACGGAGGGATGCCGCTGCGGCCGGCGCCGGTGCGCTGGGAGGTTTCCCGGGACCCGGAGTTCACCCGCGTGGATCGGCGGGGCAATGCCCTGGCCCAGCCCGAGCTGGCACATTCCGTGCATCCTCGCGTGAAGGGGCTGGCTCCGGACACGCAGTACTGGTACCGGTTCCGATCCGGCCAGGAGGTCAGCCCGGTGGGGCGGTTCCGGACCCTGCCGGCCCCGGGACAGCAGGCCGACGCGTTCTCCTTCGGCCTGGTCTCCTGCCAGGCCTGGTACCACGGGCACTTCACCGCGCACCGCCACTTGGCCCAGGAGGAGGACCTGGACCTCGTGGTCTTCGTGGGGGACTACATCTACGAGTACGGGATCACAGCGGACAACCTGTGGCGCCAGGGCGCGAGCGTCGCGCCGGCGCACGAGGTGGAGATCGAGACCCTCGAGCAGTACCGGCTGCGCTACAGCCTCTTCAAGTCGGATGCGCACCTGCAGGCCGTGCATGCTCGGGCGGCGGCCGTGGCGGTGTGGGACGACCACGAGGTCCAGAACAACTACGCCGCGGCGGTCTCCGGCAAGGACGTGTCCCCGGAGGACTTCGAGCATCAGATCGCGGTGGCCTACCGGGCGTTCTACGAGAACATGCCCCTGGACCTCGAGGCCCTGCCCACCGGCCCGGACGCGGACATCACGAGCGGCTTCGACGTGGGCACGCTGGCGCGCTTCAGCCTCCTGGACTCGCGGCAGTTCCGCGATCCGGAGCCTGCCGATGCCCAGGAGCAGAACCGGGAGCAGCGAACGATCCTGGGAGCCCAGCAGGAGTCCTGGATCGAGGGCCGCCTTTCGCAGAGCACTGCCACCTGGGACGTGCTGGCCAACGGGGTCGTGCTCACGGCCGTCTCCGAGGACCGCACCGACATGTGGGACGGCTATCCGGCAGCCCGCCGACGCCTGATGGCGGCCATGTCCGAGGTCTCCAACCCGGTCATGCTCACCGGTGACATCCACAAGCACGTGGCCGCCGAGCTCAAGGAGGACTTCGCGGATCCGTCCTCCGAGACGATCGGCGTCGAGCTGGTCTGCACGTCGGTGGCCTCCGACGGGGACGGATCCGAGACCGATGCCTACACCGCGGACTGGACCCGCCACCCCTACGTGCGCCACTACGACGGGCGCCGCGGCTACGTCCACGTCCGGCTGACCCCGCAGGAGATGACCTCGAGCTTCTGGGTCGTGCCCTGGATCGAGGCCGATGACACAGCGCCCAAGGAGCTCTCGGCGCGCTTCAGCACCCGCGCAGGAGAGCCGGGACTCGCCCCGGCCGGAGAGGACCGAGCATGAGCCCGCGCCCGCAGACCGTCCAGGGCCTCGAGGCCGAGGCGGGGATCGGCCGCCTCGAGCTGCGGTGGCAGGCGCTGCCCTGGGAGCCGCTGATCGATCACTACCGGATCTACTCGGGAGCACCCCGGGACAGGGGGCGTGAGCCGGACCCGGAGCACCTGGTGGGCCGGACCATCTTCCCGCGCTTCGTGCTGGACGGGCTGGACCCCGCTGGGGAGCAGCACAGCCTCACGGTCATCGCCGTGAGCGATGCGGGGCGCCTGTCCCTGTCCAGCCGGCCGCTGATCGCAGCCTCGCAGGCCTCGGTCACCGAGACCGGCACGGAGCTGGCCGCGATCGGCTCCTTCGACGGGAGGACCCACGAGCTGCAGTTCGCACCGAAGGACTACGCGAAGATCCCGAAGGCCTACCCGCAGACGCTCATCGAGTTCCGCCAGGGCGACGACGAGCCCCGTCAGGCCTGGCCGTACCTGCTGCCCGGCCCCGGCGACGCCTGGGCGGGCCGGAAGTCCTATCGGGCCCGCTGGGTCGTGGAGCTCGACGAGGCCCCGGGCACGACTGATCTGGCGCTGTGGCTCGTGGACACGACCTCGCTGGGCGGGAGGCTGGACATCGCCGTCAACGGGACGCCGGTGCGCGGCATCGAGCTGCCGCGGGGGTCGAACAAGGGCTCGCGGCAGGGCGATGCCACGGCGACCGGCTCGCCGCTCAAGCGCTCGCGCCACGAGCTCGAGCTCCCGGCCGGGGCCCTGCGCGCCGGTGAGAACACCGTCGAGTTCGTCCTCGCCGAGGGCGGCTGGGTGGCCTGGGACGCTCTGGGCCTGTTCGCGCGCTGAGCGGGGACGTGAGTCGGCGGCATAGACTGACCCGGTGCTCCTGCTGTGCCTCGACTCCTCCTCCGCCGCCTCCGTCGCGCTCCTGCAGATCGACGACGATCCAGGACTCCCTTCCGGCGACCACGACGCCTCGCCCGGGAATGCTCATGTGCTGGCCGAGTGGTCGACCGAGGACACCCGCAGCCACGCGGAGGTCCTGACCCCGGCAGTCCAAGAGGTCCTGGAACGGGTCGGGACGGCGCCCGAGGACCTGTCCGGAATCCTGGTCGGCACCGGCCCCGGGCCCTTCACCGGCCTGCGCGCAGGCCTGGTCACCGCGCGGGTGCTCGGCTACGCCTGGGACCTGCCGGTCTGGGGGATGACGAGTCTGGCCGCGCTGGCCCATGACGTCGCAGCGCTCCCGCAGCCGCCGTCGTCGTTCATCGTGGCCGCCGACGCCCGGCGCCGTGAGGTCTACTGGGCGCAGTACCGACTGCAGGGCACGGGGGCGCCGCTGCTCGTCGACGGCCCCCGCGTCGGTCCCGCCCAGGAGCTGCCCGATCTGCCGGTCTACGGCCGCGGCGCCCGTCTCTACGCCGAGCAGCTGCCGCAGGCCGTCGTCGAGCCGGTGCCGGGCGGCCCGCAGCAGGCGCCGTCGGGCTGGCAGGCGAGCGCGGCGTCGCTGGGGCTGGCCGCCGCCGAAGCGCTGGCCGCAGGCCAGCAGCTCTCGCAGGATCTCTCCCCGCTGTACCTGCGCGACTCCGATGCCAAGGTGCCCGGTCCCCGCAAGAAGGCCGGAGCATGAGCGGGCCGTGGCAGCTGCGCACGGCCGCGCTCGAGGACGTCGCCGCGCTGCACCGCCTAGAGCTCGAGCTGTTCCCGGGCGATGCCTGGTCCGAGGACATGCTCGCCGCCGAGATCGCCCATGAGACCCGCCGCTACCTGGTGGCGGTGCAGGACGAGCGGATCGTGGGATACGCCGGCGTGATGGTCGTGGCGGAGACCGCCGACGTGCAGAACATCGCGGTGATCCCGCAGCTGCGCGGGCGCGGCCTGGGCTCGGCCCTGCTGGAAGCGCTGCACGAGATCGCGAGCCGGCGCGGTGCGCAGGAGGTCCTGCTGGAGGTGCGCGAGTCCAATGAGACGGCGCAGTCGCTCTACCGGCGCTTCGGCTACACGGAGATCGCCCAGCGCCCGCGCTACTACCCGGACGGGGAGACGGCCGTGATCATGCTCGCCCCGCTGAGCGCCGACGGAGGTGCTTCCGAGGCAGTCGGCACTCGGCGCCCGCCGAGCACGACCGACCTGACGAGCCACATGGACCTGTCCGCCGCAGCGCACGACGACCCCCGGGAGGACCCGCGATGACCACGACCGACAGCCCCCTGGTCCTGGGCATCGAGACCTCGTGCGATGAGACCGGCGTGGGCATCGTGCGCGGGCGGCGCCTGCTGGCCAATGCCGTGGCCTCCTCGATGGACCAGCATGCCGTCTTCGGCGGCGTCATCCCCGAGATCGCCGCCCGCGCCCACCTGGAGGCCATGACGCCCACGATCGAGGAGGCGCTGCGCACCGCAGGAGTGCGCCTGGAGGATCTCGATGCGATCGCCGTGACCGCAGGCCCCGGGCTGGCCGGCGCGTTGATGGTGGGCGTCTCCGCCGCCAAGGCGCTCGCGCTGGCCACGGGCAAGCCGCTGTACGCCGTGAACCACCTGGTCGCCCACGTCTCGGTGGGCCTGCTGGATCCCGACGACGACGGCGCCCCGACCCTGATCGCGGAGGACGGCTCCCTGGTGCCCGGTCTGGGTGCGCTGCTGGTCTCCGGCGGGCACACCGAGATCCTGGCCGTGCGGGAGATCGCCGAGGACGTCGAGATGCTCGGCTCGACCATCGATGACGCCGCCGGAGAGGCCTACGACAAGGTCGCCCGCCTGCTCGGACTCGGCTACCCGGGCGGCCCCGTGATCGACCGCGCCGCCACCGAGGGGGATCCGAAGGCCTTCCGCTTCCCGCGCGGTCTGGCCGCCGGCAAGTACATGGGCAGCGCGGAGGCGCCTGGCCCGCACCGCTACGACTTCTCGTTCTCCGGTCTCAAGACCGCGGTGGCCCGGGTGGTCGAGGCCTTCGAGGCCGAGGGCCAGGAGGTCCCGGTCGCCGATGTGGCCGCCTCCTTCCAGGAATCGGTGGCAGATGTCATCACGTCCAAGGCCGTGCTGGCCGCGCGTGAGCACGGGCTGTCCACCGTGCTGCTGGGCGGGGGAGTCGCGGCGAACTCCCGGCTGCGGGCATTGGCCGCCCAGCGCTGCACCGAGAACGGCATCCGCCTGGTGGTCCCGCCGCTGAGCCTGTGCACGGACAACGGCGCCATGGTGGCCGCCCTGGGATCGCGGCTGGTGACGGCAGGGATCGAGCCCACGGGGCTCGAGTTCACCGCCGATCCCGGGCTGCCCGTGGCCACGGTGTCCATCCCCGGGCTCGCGCTGCAGGCCTGAGCAGGACCGACGGCGCCCGAGTCCTCCCTGTCGGGAGAGCTCGGGCGCCGTCGTCGTGCGGAGGGTGCGGGAGCTCAGCCCTGCCTGGCCCGCCGCACCACGTCCAGGGCGGCGGAGCGCAGGTCGCCGTCGTGGGCGGCCACGGCGGTGCGCTGATGCGTGGAGCCGGTGCCCTCGGCGATGATCCGGGCCACCCCGGCGAGCTCCTCGACGCAGCCCAGGTCCACAGCGATCGGCTGCAGGCGCTCGAGCATGGCTGCCAGGTCGTCGGTGACGAGCAGCTCCTCCAGGGCGTTGTCCCGGATGATGATCGCCTCCAGCCCGTAGCGAGCGGCGCGCCACTTGTTCTCGCGGATCAGCCACGGGCGCATCTGCTCGACCTTGCGTCCCGAGTCCACGATCCGCGAGGCCTCCTCGGCCAGGCACTGGGTGAGCGCTGCGATCGCACTCAGATCCCGCACGGAGGTGGGGGAGTCGCAGAAGCGCATCTCGACCGTGCCGTACTTGGGCACGGGGCGGACATCGAGGCGGGATTCGCTGATGTCGTCGATCACGCCGGTGGCCAGCAGATCCGAGACGCACAGCTCGAAGTCCGACCAGGTCTGGAACGAGTAGGGGATGCCCGCGGTCGGCAGCTGCTGGAAGAGCTGGGCGCGGTGGGAGGCGTAGCCGGTGTCGAAGCCGTTCCAGTACGGCGAGTTGGCCGACAGCGCCAGCAGGTGGGCGTAATGGGCCAACAGGTGGTCCTGGACCGGCAGGGCCTTGTCCTGCGAGTCGACGCCCACGTGGACGTGCATGCCGAAGATCACCATCTGCCGCCCCCAGTACTGAGCGCGGTCCAGGACGGTGAAGTAGCGGTCCTTCTCCACGACCGACTGATCCTGCCAGCGGGAGAACGGATGAGTTCCCGCGGGGTAGATCTCGATGCCCTGGGGGTCGGTCACCTCACGGATCTCGCCGAGCATCTGCTCGAGCTGGCCCACGGCCTCTCCGACGCTGCGGCACACCCCCGTGACCATCTCCACGGTGTTGTTCAGGAACTCACCGGTCAGCACGGGGTGATCGCCGTCCTCGGCGCGCTCGGGGACCTGGCTGTGCACGGCCGCGAGGATCTCCTCGGCCCGGGGCACGAGCGCGCCGGTCTGGGCGTCGACGAGCGCGACCTCCCATTCGATGCCCAGTGTCGACTGCGGCGATGAGCTGAATTCGATGTTCATGGCACCTCGCAGGCAGGACGTCCGGGGATCCGCTCGGCGGCATCCGAGCGGATCCCACTGTAGAACAGCGCACAGCCCTCGCGGTGCGGATCGCTACCCTGGTCGGCATGCCGCGTCATGAACTGCCCCCCGTCGACCGTCGCACCCCCGCTCTGCCGGACTCCGTAGCTGTCCGTGCCCGCTTTCGCACCCGTCGCGCCGGGCTCGGCCTCGTCCTCGCCGGAGGGCTCGCGCTGAGCGCCTGCGGAAGCCAGCAGGCGCCGTCGGAAGGGACGACGGCCTCCGGGGCCGCCTCGGACGGGGCGAGTGCCGCGAGCCCGTCGGAATCCTCCGCCCGCTCCGAGGCCGGCTCAGGCCAGCAGGCCGCCGGACTGCTGCCCGATGAGCAGACCCGTGCCGCGGCCGAGGAAGCCGTGTCCGAGATGACGCTCGAGGAGAAGGCCGGGCAGGTCCTCCTTGCCACGTGGAGCGGGGCCGATCCCGCCTCGGTCGATGCCCAGATCAGCCAGATCGAGGATCTGCATCTGGGCGGTGTGATCGTCATGGGCGCCAACGTCCCCACCGCCGACGGCCAGGGGACCACCGAGGAGGCCGGTGCCGGCGGCGGCGCCTCGGACGTCGACGTGGAGGCCATGCGCTCGCAGAACGAGAGGGTCGGTGCGGCCCTGAGCCCCGAGGAGCGCAGCTGGTCCGGGATCATCGGGGTCGATCAGGAGGGCGGCTCCGTCGCCCGCCTGGCCGAGCCGCTGACCGTGTGGCCTGCCGCGCAGACGGTCGGTGCCGCTGACGATCCTGGGCTGACCCGCCAGGCGGCTGCCGGGATGGGCGCTGAGCTCGCCGGGCTCGGCTTCACCATGGACCACGCGCCCGTGGCAGATGTGACGACCCCGTCGGATGCCGTCATCCGGGACCGCGCCTACAGCGACGATCCGGAGGTCGTCTCCGAGCAGGCGGTGGCCGCCGTGGGCGGGCTCACCGACGCCGGCATGATCTCCTCGCCCAAGCACTTCCCGGGCCACGGCTCGGTGAGCACCGACTCCCACGTGGGGCTGCCCGTCCAGGAGGCCTCGCTCGAGACGCTGGCCGAGTCGGAGTGGCTTCCGTTCCAGGCCGTGATCGACGCCGGCGCCCCGTCGATCATGATGGGCCACATCGCCGTGAGCCAGTGGAGCGCTGAGGTCCCCGCCTCGCTCGAGCCGAAGGCCTACGAGGCGCTGCGCGAGGACCTGGGCTTCCAGGGGGCGGTCGTCACTGACGCCCTCGACATGGGGGCTCTGAAGGACGTCGTGGGCCCGGGCCGACCCGTCGACACCGGCGTGAGCACACCTGCCGGTGCGGCCCTCCAGGCTGGTGCCGACCTGCTGGTGATGCCCGAGGACGAGGCCGCAGCGCACGCGGACATCGTGCAGGCCGTGGAGTCCGGGGCCATCCCGCAGCAGCGCCTGGACGAGGCCGCCACCCGGGTGGTGGCCATGCAGATGAGCTATGACCAGTATCGGGACTCGGCGCCGGTCGAGCCTGCCGAGCCGGGCTCCCACCGGGAGCTGGCGGCGCGCTTCGAGAGCTGAGCCCTCTGCGCCGGCCTTGTCATGAAGTGGACGGGTCCAGGACTCGCGGCGAGGCTGCAGCACGAGGAGCTTGGTGGCAAGCATACTGTCCGCACATTGTCTCGATCAAAAGTCATTGAAGGAACAGGTGCACAGTGAGTATTTCGGAAAGTCTCGAGCGCATGGCCGCTAAGGTGGCGCAGACGAAGGATCAGATTCAGACCGAGGAGGCCACCAAGACGGCTCTTGTCATGCCGTTCATCCAGGATGTTCTCGGATACAATGTATTCGACATTGATGAAGTGGTGCCAGAATTCATCGCGGACGTCGGCCTGAAGAAGGGCGAGAAGATCGACTATGCGATTCTGCATGACGATGCGGTCTCCATATTGGTGGAGTGCAAGAAGGTCGGACAGTCGCTGAATGTGAATAACGCTTCGCAGCTCTTCAGATACTTCCATGTGACGTCTGCACGGATTGCCATACTCACCAATGGACGCCATTGGCAATTCTATACTGATCTGGATACTCCCAATAAGATGGACTCGAAGCCGTTCATGGAGTTGGACCTGCTCGACGTCGACCCCCTGCTTATTCCACAGGTTGAAAAGCATTCAAAGTCCGATTTCGATCTCGACTCTGTGCTGAATGCTGCAGAGGAGTTGAAGTATGTTTCAGCAGTAAAAAAGGTCATGGCTGCGCAGCTCAAGGAGATCGAAGCTGACTTTGCGAACCTCTTCATCTCTCGTATCTACTCCGGTAGGGTGTCGGCGAAGGTTCGCGAGCAGATGACGCCTATCATCCAGTCGGGAATTCAACAGTTCGTTCGGGATCAGGTGAATGAGCGGCTGCAGCGAGCGCTTCTGAACGGCGAGCATTCGCAATCCGTCCTGGCCACTGGTGCGACACCTATGGTCGCCGAGGCGGTCGTCGCACAGGTTGATTCGGAATCGATGCCGATAGATGGTGCGGTGGAGACTACGGAAGATGAGATTCAGGGCCACCTCATCATCCGTGCGATGCTCGGCGATATCGTTGATCTCAATCGCGTCGCCATGAGAGACGCCAAGAGCTATTGTGCCATCATTCTCGATGACAACAATCGTCAGCCCATTGCCCGCCTGTGGTTCAATCGCTCCCAGTGGTACCTGGGGACGTTCGACGAGAATAAGAAGGAGACTCGTAACCCTATCGCGAGCCTCACGGAGATCTACGATTATCGGGAGGCTTTGAGAGAGGCGACGCGACGTTACCTCTGAGGCAGATCGGCGACGGGCCTGTGCACTGAGGCCGCAGATCGGCTGCGCATCAGCGCTGAGCGGAGGCGGTGGTGCGGCCTCAGCCCAGCGGCTCGACGACCAGGACCGCACGGCGCTCGCCGGTGCGGCCCTCATCGTCGCTGTCCCACAGCCGCGTGACGATCAGCGTGGCGCGATTCGGCCCGGACGGCTTGAGCTGCCGGCGCAGCTGCTCGGGCCTGACGTCGGTGCCGCGCTTCTTGATCTCCAGGGTGCCGATCCGGTTCTGCTTCACCCAGGACTTGAGCACCTTGACGGTGTGGGGCAGGACCTCGCGCACGCGGTAGGCGCGGGCGAACGGGGTCGACGGGTCCTGGACGTCGGAGGCCGTCAGGTAGGCGATGCGGGGATGGACCAGGCGTGCACCCAGACTATCGCCCAGGTCCTGCACCAGTCCGGCGCGGATCACGGCTCCGTCGGGCTCCCAGACGACGTCGCCGGCGGCGATCGGCGGGACGGCGTCGTCGCTGTCCTCGGAGACCGTCAGGGGTGCGTCGTCGGGGTCTGGGAACGGCTCCGAGGAGATCAGCTCGTGGTGGCCCTGCTCGCCCATGACCAGGGCGGCGCGGCGGATCCCGGGGCGGGCCAGTGCTCCGAACCACAGCACGACCTCGACCACGTCTCGTCGGTGGGAGATCCACTGCGCCTCGCACCCCTCCGGCACGGCCTCGTGCGGCAGGCCCGGACCCATCTTCACGCCCACCGGCATCCCGGAATCGGCCAGCGCCTGGACGAAGGACAGAGGAGGGGAGAAGGCTTCCGGATCGAAGATCCGCCGGGAGGCTCCGGCGGTCTCGCGGCGGGCCGGATCGAGCCACAGCGCCTCGGGGCGTCCGCCGGGCAGGCCGTCGAGGTCGAGGCTCTGGACGTCGGCCTGGACCACGCGGGTTTCGGGGAACGGCGTGAGGTTCACCGTCGCCACGGCCGCGGTGGTCTCATCGAGCTCCACGGCGGTGACGTCGAGCCCGGCGGAGGCCAGGGTCATGGCGTCGGCGCCGATCCCGCAGCCCAGATCAGCCACGCGGCGCACACCGGCCTGGACGTACCGGCTGGCGTGGACGGCCGAGACGCTCAGCCGGGTGGCCTGCTCGAGGCCGTCCTGGGTGAAGAGCATGTGCTGGGCGAACTCGCCGAACTTGGCGACTGCCGCGGTGCGCAGCCGGGACTGGGTCATGGCCGCGGAGATCAGCTCGGGGGCGAACCCCTCGGCGCGCAGCCGCGAGATCTGCTGGAGGACCTCGTCCTCCCGATAGGGGCCCAGCGCGTCGAGCAACCGCATGCCCTCGGGGGTGAGCAGCGCGGCCAGGGGATCGGCGTCAGTGCCGGGGGACGGGGTCTCTTCCACGTCCTCGACCCTAGCCCCTGAGCAGACGGCGATCGACGGACCTGCGCGGCGACGCGAGGATCAGTAGCAGGAGGCGAGCCGGCCGTTGGGGCCGTCGATCACGGTGATGGGGGTGTCGAAGACCTCGGTGAGGACCTCGTCCGTGAGGATCTCCTCCGGCGTGCCGAAGCGGGCGATCTGCCCGTCCTTCACCGCGCAGATGTGATCGGCGTAGTGCGCGGCGAAGTTGATGTCGTGCAGCACGATGATGATCGTGCGCCCCAGTTCCCGGCAGGCGGAGCGCAGGAACTGCATCATCTGCACCGAGTGCTTCATGTCCAGGTTGTTCAGCGGCTCGTCGAGCAGCACGTGATCGGTCTCCTGGGCCAGGACCATGGCCACGTAGGCGCGCTGGCGCTGACCGCCGGAGAGCTCGTCCAGGTACCGGTTCTGCAGTTCGGTGAGGTGCAGGAAGTCCAGGTACTTCGAGATGATCCGCTCGTCCTCCACGTTCAGCCGTCCCCCGGAGTAGGGGAAGCGCCCGAAGCCCACGAGCTGGCGCACCGTCAGGCGGGTGACGTAGTGGTTCTCCTGCCGTAGGATCGACAGGATCTTGGCCAGGTCCTTGGACTTGGTGGTGGCCACGTCCATGCCGGCCACGCGGATCGTGCCCTCGTCGAGGCAGAGCAGCCGCCCGATCATGGTCAGCAGCGTCGACTTGCCGGCGCCGTTGGGGCCCACCAGGGCGGTCATGCCGCCGGTGGGGATCTCGAGGTCGACGGGTCCGATGCGGACCTCGTCCGTGTAGTCCTTCCGGACATCGCGCAGTGTGATCACAGTCGCCCCTTTCGGAGGATGACGAAGAGGAAGACCGACCCGCCCACGAGCTCGATGATGATCGAGACCACGCCCTGGGCGTAGAAGACGTGGTTCATCACGAAGTACGCGCCCGTGAGCACCACGAAGCCCGTGAGCCAGGCGATCGGGAAGATGCGGCGGTGGTCGTAGGTGTCGGCGAACTGGTAGGCCAGCGTGGCCACCAGGAAACCGAGGAAGGTCATGGGCCCCACCAGGGCGGTGGACACGGCTATGAGGATCGAGATCAGGAACAGGATCCGGAGGGTCTCCCAGCGGTGGTTCAGCCCGAGGTTGCGGCTGACGTCCGCCCCCATGGCCACGACATTGAGCCGACGCGAGCTCAGCCACAGGGCGAGGCCCGCGACGGCGCACAGCGGGACGGCGACGGGAAGCAGGGCGTCATCGGCGTTGGTGACGGAGCCGAAGAGCCGGGCGCTGAGCAGGTCGAACTCGCTGGGCGTGAGCATGCGCTGCATGAACGTGGCGACCGAGCCCAGTCCGCCGCCGATGATGATGCCCACGAGCAGCATGACGTGCATGCTGCCGCGGGGCCCGGACAGCAGCCAGGTGTAGAGCACGGTGGCCAGCACGACCATCAGCGCGACCTGGACCGCGAACTGCGTGAGGCCGGAGAAGGCCAGCAGCCCGGCGGTGCCGCCGAGGTAGACGACTGCGGTCTGGATCGCCACGTAGAGGGATTCGAAGCCCATGATCGACGGGGTGAGGATGCGGTTGTTCGTGGCGGTCTGGAAGCTCACGGTGGCCATGGCCTGGCAGAACGCCACGATCCCCATGACGACCACGTTCTCGACGCGCAGCTCGGCGATGCGCCAGAAGCCCGCCGTGCCGAAGGGCAGCGGGTTGTCCCACACGAGCAGTCCGCCGGCGAAGGCCACGGAGGCGATCACCAGGATAGTGAGCACGATCCAGTAGCGGCGACGGGCCGCAGCCGTGGGGAAGGCCCCGGCGCTGCCCTGCGAGACGGGCGCGCTCTCGGTCCGGGAGGCGATCTGTGCGGTGCTCATGCGCCCTCCTGCCTCACTCGCTCCTGCGCTGACGCAGCAGAATGGCGACGAACACGACGGCGCCCACGATGCCCAGGATCACGGAGACCGGGATCTCGAACGGCATGATCAGGGTCCGCCCGATCAGATCGCAGACCGTGACGATGGCGATGCCCAGCAGGCATACCCACGGCAGGTTCGAGCGCAGGTCGTCGCCGCGGATCATGGACACGATGTTCGGCACGATCAGTCCCAGGAACGGCAGGTTCCCGACCACCACGGTGACCACGCCGGTGGCCACCGCGATCAGGGCCGTGCCGAAGAGGATGATCCGGCCGTAGTTCAGTCCGATGCTCGTGGCGATGTCCTCGCCGAGTCCGGCCGCCGTGAGGCGGTCGGCCACGATGAACACGACGACCACGACGACCGCCACGATCCACAGCACCTCGTACTGCCCGCGCAGCACCGAGGTGAAGGAGCCGGCGAACCACACCCCCAGCTGCTGGAGCATGTCGGTCTGCAGCGCCACGAAGGTCGAGACGGAGCCCACCACCGCGCCGAGCATGATGCCCACGATCGGCACGATCAGCGACGAGCGCAGGGACACGCGGCGCAGGAACAGGAAGAAGACCATAGTGCCGATGAAGGCGAAGACGACGGCTCCGACCATGCGCTGCATGAGGGTGGCCGACGGGATCAGCAGCATCACGGTGAGCAGGCCGAGCCCGGCCCACTCGGTGGTGCCGGTGGTGGTGGGCTCGACGAAGCGGTTCTGGGTCAGCAGCTGCATGACCAGCCCGGACATGGCCATGGCGGCGCCGGCCAGCACGAGGGCCACCGTGCGGGGGATGCGGGTGATGGCGAACATCTGCGCCCCGTGCTCACCGGAGATGTCGTAGGCGCCGGTGAACAGGGACAGCACCAGCAGCCCCGCCACGGCCAGCACGGCCAGCCACAGCTTCCCGTCGCGGAAGGCGGCCGAGAGCGTGCCGGATCGGGTGCGCGCGGCGGTGGAGCCGGTGCTGGTCTTGCTCATGTCCCCTGCTTCGTCGATCGGTCGGTGCGGGCCCGTTCCAGGACAGCGCGGAAGCGGCGGTGCCGATGTGGGCGTCACCGCTTCCGCGGCACGTCAGCGCAGCTTCAGCTCTTGGCGCCCTCGAACGCATCGGCCAGGCCGTCGAAGATCTCGGTGTAGGTCTGGATGCTCTCGTTCGTGTAGGTGTCGGCCGGAGCGTAGTAGACCTGGCCCTCCTTCACCGCCGTGGTGTTCTGCAGGGCCTCGGAGCCGGAGATGATCTCCTCGGCCGGGGAGGAGTCCTCCTCGACGGCTGCGTCGCGGTCCAGGACGATGATCCAGTCCGGATCGGCCTCCGCGATGGCCTCGACGGAGACGTCGTCGCCCTGGTGGTCATCGCTCGAGCCCTCGATCTCGAGCGCGGGGGTGAAGCCGAACTCGTCGAACAGCGGCCCGAAGGTGCGCCCGAGGCCCGGGGCGATGTAGCCGATCTCTCCGCCGGAGACGTTCACGGCCATGACGGTATCGCCCTCCTGGTAGGTCTCGCTCACGCGCTGCGAGGCGTCGTCCAGGGCGCTGTTGAGCTGCTCGGCGTCGTCCTCATGGCCGAAGACCGTGCCCATCCCCGTGGTCTGGCGCTGGAGCTCGTCGAAGAAGTCCTCGCCCTCGCGCGGCTCGAACTCCACGAGCGCAGCCTCCGGGACGAGCTCCTCGATGTCGCTGCGATGATCGGCGAAGCGCTGGCCGTTGACCACCAGGTCGGGCTGTGCGCCGGCCAGGGCCTCGAGGTCCGGCTCGCGGTGGTTGCCGATGTCGATGGTGTCCTCGCCCTGCCAGCACTCGATGGTCTCCGGGATGAGGGGCTTGGGCGCAGCGGCCAGGTCGATGTCCCAGTCGCACAGGGTCTCGAAGGTGCGGTTGTCGGTGGCGACGACGCTGTCGGCCGGTGAGGGGACCTCCTGCGTGCCGAAGTTGTCCTCGACCTCGACGGTGCTGCCGTCGGAGGTGCTCGAGTCCGCGTCCTCGTCGGATCCGCAGGCCGTCAGTCCGAGAGCCAGAGCCAGGGGCAGGGCGGCCAGGGCGGCGCCGGAGCGGCGGCTGGGTGCAGGCATGGGAGGGTCCTCTTGTCTGTCGACGGAGCAGCGGGTGCACAAGGTGAGGCTCACCTTGAGTAGGTCAGGATTACCTTACCAGCGACTTCGGGGGGAGCTGTCAGCGGTTGCCGGGGCTTTCCCAGGGCTGGCACTCGCCTTGACCGACTGCCAGCGCCGTCTCTAAGGTGGCGTTAGCACTCGCCCTCGGGGGGTGCTAAGGGATTCGGGCCGATCGGCACCGCGACGACGGTTGGCAGATCCTCTGGCGCACCAGCACCGGGGTCCTCGCAGCAGCGGGGAGCAGCACCTCGGCGGGGCGCCGTGACAGCTTCCGCAACACTTCGAATCCATGAGAGAAGGAGACATCGTGTCGATCTCCATCAAGCCGCTTGAAGACCGCATCGTCGTCCAGGTCGTCGAGGCCGAGCAGACCACCGCCTCCGGCCTGGTCATCCCGGACACCGCCAAGGAGAAGCCCCAGGAGGGCAAGGTCATGGCCGTGGGCCCGGGCCGCGTCGACGACTCCGGCAACCGCATCCCGGTCGACGTCAAGGAGGGCGATCTCGTGATCTTCTCCAAGTACGGCGGCACCGAGGTCAAGTACAGCGGCGAGGAGTTCCTCGTCCTGCCGGCGCGCGACGTGCTGGCCGTCGTCGAGAAGTGAGCCTGACGACCGCCTGATCACCTCAGGCGGTCCGAGCAGAGGGCGCCCGCCGCGTGCCCCGCGGTTGCGCGGGTCCGCATGGCCGGCGCCCTCTCTCGTCGATCAAGACCCCAGTCATCCCGACGGGCCCGCGCCCGTCGATCCCGAAGGAGAATCCGGCCCATGGCCAAGCAGCTGCTGTTCCGCGAGGACGCACGCAATCAGTTGAAGGAGGGTGTCGACCGCCTGGCCGACACCGTCAAGGTCACCCTCGGTCCGCGGGGCCGCAACGTGGTCCTGGACAAGAAGTGGGGCGCCCCCGTCATCACCAACGACGGCGTCACGATCGCCCGTGAGGTCGAGCTCGAGGACGCCTACCAGAACCTGGGCGCTCAGCTCGCCAAGGAGGTGGCGACCAAGACCAACGACGTCGCCGGCGACGGCACCACCACCGCCACCGTGCTGGCGCAGGCCCTCGTGGAGGAAGGCCTGCGCAACGTGGCCGCAGGCGCTGCTCCGGGCCAGATCAAGAGGGGCATCGAGGTCGCCGTCCAGGCGGTCGCCGATCGCCTGCTCGAGGACGCCCGCGAGGTCTCCGGCGACGAGGTCGCCAAGGTCGCGGCCATCTCCTCCCAGTCGGAGGAGATCGGCGAGCTCATCTCCCGGGCCTTCGAGGTCGTCGGCAAGGACGGTGTGATCACCATCGAGGACGGCTCCTCCACGGAGATCGAGCTCGAGGTCACCGAGGGCATGCAGTTCGACAAGGGCTACCTGTCGCCGTCGTTCGTCAAGGACGCCGAGCGCCAGGAGGCCGTCATGTCCGACGGCCTGGTCCTGCTCTACCAGGGCAAGATCTCCTCCGCGCAGGAGCTCATGCCCGTGCTCGAGAAGGTCGTGCAGACCAAGAAGCCGCTGACGATCATCGCCGAGGACGTCGAGGGCGAGGCCCTGTCCACCCTGGTCGTCAACAAGCTGCGCGGCACGCTGGACGTCGTGGCGCTGAAGGCCCCGGGCTTCGGCGACCGCCGCAAGGCGATCATGGAGGACCTCGCGGTGCTCACCGGTGGCACGGTCGTGACCTCGGAGCTGGGCATCGCCCTGGACCAGGTCTCGCTCGAGCAGCTGGGCTCGGCCCGCACGGTCACCGTGACCAAGAACGAGACCACGATCATCGACGGCGGCGGCACCGCCGAGGCGATCTCCGAGCGCGTGGACTACATCCGCGGGCAGGTCGAGCGCACCGATTCCGAGTGGGACCGCGAGAAGCTGCAGGAGCGCCTGGCGCGCCTGGCCGGCGGCGTGTCCGTGATCAAGGTCGGCGCGGCCACCGAGGTCGAGGCCAAGGAGCGCAAGCATCGCATCGAGGACGCCGTCTCCTCGACCCGCGCGGCCCTCGAGCAGGGCATCGTGGGCGGCGGCGGCTCGTCGCTGGTCCACGCCTCCGCGGCGATCGACGACGTGAAGACCCAGCTCGACGGCGACGCCGCCGTGGCCGCGGACATCGTGCGCCGAGCCCTGCGCCAGCCGCTGCGCTGGATCGCGCAGAACGCCGGCCAGGACGGCTGGGTCGTGGTCTCGCGCGTGGAGCAGATGGAGCTCGGGCACGGCTACGACGCCAAGGCCGATCAGTACACCGATCTGCTGGCGGCGGGCATCATCGATCCCGTCAAGGTGACCCGCTCGGCGCTGCAGAACGCGGCCTCAATCGCGGCCCTGGTGCTGACCACCGAGACCCTGGTCACCGACAAGCCCGCGGAGGACGATCAGGACGGCCACGGCCACCAGCACTGATCCGGACGCTGCGGCGCTGACAACGGCCGCAGCAGGCCGAGGACAGGCCCGGCTCCCGTCGCACTCGCGGCGGGAGCCGGGCCTTCTGCGCGCCCCGGACGATGCCGCGGGCTGACAGCCAGCGCTGGTAGGTTGCCGCCCGTACTTCCCCGGAGGCCGCGCAGGCATGCAGGCTCCCGCATGACCCGCTGCCCTGGCCGCAGCACGGAGGAGAAGCATGACCGAGCAGCAGGAGACAGGCGGCGCCGCAGACGACGCCCGCCGCCGGGAGTCCGTGGCCAGGTACTCCGGCTTCCGCCCGGAGATCCAGGGGCTGCGCGCCGTGGCCGTGATCATGGTCGTGCTCTACCACGTCTTCCTCGGGCGGGTCTCGGGCGGCGTGGACATCTTCCTGCTGATCTCGGCGTTCTTCATGACGCTGTCGTTCGTGCGCAAGCTCGAGGGCGGGCGCCCGCTGCGGATCGGACGGTACTGGCTGCACACCTTCAAGCGGCTGCTGCCGCTGGCGGTGCTCACGGTGCTGGGCACGCTCGCGCTGGTCGCCCTGTTCTTCCCGGCCTACCGTGTCGAGGAGGCCCTGCGTCAGGCAGCGGCGACCCTGACCTACACCGAGAACTGGGTCCTGGCTCTCACCTCGGTGGACTACTACGCCGCCGATCGCTCCACGGCCAGCCCGTTCCAGCACTTCTGGTCCCTGTCCGTCCAGGGCCAGGTCTTCCTGCTGTGGCCGCTGCTGTTCGGGCTGACCTGGCTGCTGACCCGCGGCCGGTCCCGCCTGCGGCCCGTGCCTGTGCTCGCGGTGCTGTTCAGCGCCATCTTCGCCGCCTCGCTCGTGTTCTCGATCGTCACGACCGCCACCCAGCAGGAGTTCGCCTACTTCGATACCCGCACCCGGCTGTGGGAGTTCGCCCTGGGCTCGCTGCTGGCCCTCGCGCTGCCCTACATCCGACTCCCGCGGTGGCTGCGCGTGGTGCTGGGGTGGGCGGGGTTCGTCTCGATGGTGCTGGTGGGCCTGCTGGTCGATGTGCAGGGAGCCTTCCCCGGTTGGATCGCCCTGTGGCCCCTGCTCTCGGCGGCCGCCATCATGGTCGCCGGGCAGACGGACTCACGCGTCGGTCTGGACCGGATCTTCGCCGCCAAGCCGCTGGTGCGCATGGGGGACTCCTCCTACGCGCTCTACCTCGTGCACTGGCCCCTGCTGATCACCTACCTGGTGGTCCGCGACCGCCCGGAGGCCGGTCCCCGTTCCGGCGTCGTGCTGATCCTGGTCTCGCTCGCTCTGGCGATCCTGGCGACCAAGCTCATCGAGGCGCCGCTGAAGAGCTGGAAGTGGCCCGAAGCCACCAATCTGCGCCTGGCCGGAGCGGTTGTCGTGTGCCTGGCGGTCGGCCTGGGGCCGGTCCTGGCCTGGCAGCAGAGCCTGCGCGCGGACGTCGCCGAGGCCCCGGACGGCCCCACGGCCTCGAACCCGGGTGCGCTCGTGCTGCGCGACGACGTGCAGACCGCGCCTGATCCCGACGCCCCGACGATTCCGCTGGCGGCCCAGCTCGACGACCAGGCGCCGGACCGGGGCGCGGCGTGCCCGAGCGAGTGGGACGTCCCCGTCGGATCGCAGCAGTGGTGCCGCGAATCGGTGCCCGCGGAGGACCCGTCGCAGACCGTGCTGCTGATCGGCAACTCTCACTCCGAGCACTGGCTCGACGCCCTGCGGCCGGTGGCCGAGACGAACGGCTGGCGGGTGGTCAGCTACATCAGGCCCGGCTGCTACTGGACGAGCCACGAGGACCAGCTCGATGGCGAGTGCGGCCCCTGGCTCGACGGCTCCATGCCCCTGGTGCATCAGATCGACCCGGACCTGATCATCACCCAGTCGACCTTCACCAACGCCGAGGGCGAGTACTACAAGCCGGACTACGACCAGCGCGTGCGCGAGGTCACGGGCGAGGGCTACCGCGTCCTGGGAGTGCGCGACATCCCGCGCTTCGATCAGGCCCCGCCGGAATGCGTCATGGAGGAGGGCTCCGCGCAGGCTCCGCAGTGCCAGAAGACCCATCCGATGCTCGGACAGCCCGATCCCATGCAGCCGCTGGCCGAGGAGCTGCCGCTGTACGCCGAGATGGACATGACCGATCAGATCTGCCCGGATGGCGTCTGCCCGCCGGTGATCGGCAACATGTACGTGCAGTGGGACATGGGGCACCTGTCCATTCCCTACTCGCGCTCGCTGGCCTGGACCTTCGGCGACCGCCTGGCCGCAGCCCTGGCCGAGGACGGCGTGGCCGTGGAGAACCAGCCCGCTCTGCCGCAGCTGCAGTGAGGACTGCCTCGGCAGGCGGAGGGGCCGAGGTCGCGTGAAGGGTCCTAGACTGTCCTCTCGAAACCGCACCGCGCCCGGGAGCCGCCGGGGCGTCGGCCGTGCCGTCGATGGAAAGGTCCTCCCCGTGTCAGAAGCCCCCGTCCCGACCGCCCTGTCTGAGGATCCGTTCGGCTTCGTCGGACTCACCTACGACGACGTCCTCCTGCTGCCGGGCAGCACGGATGTCATCCCGTCGGAGGCCTCCACGAGCACGCGCCTGTCGCGGCGCATCGAGCTCGAGACGCCCATCATCTCCGCCGCCATGGACACGGTGACCACCGCCAAGATGGCGATCCAGATGGCCCGCCTGGGCGGCATGGGCGTCATGCACCGCAACCTGTCGATCGCCGATCAGGCCGAGAACGTGGACCTGGTCAAGCGCAGCGAGTCCGGCATGATCACCGATCCCGTGACGGTCGGCCCGGAGGCCACCCTGCGCGAGCTCGACCGCCTCTGCGGCTACTACAAGGTCTCGGGCCTGCCGGTGGTCGAGGACGGCACCCGCCTGGTCGGCATCATCACCAACCGCGACACCCGCTACCTGCCGGAGTCGGACTTCGACACCCGCACCGTGCGCGAGGTCATGACTCCCATGCCTCTGGTCACCGGGCGCGTGGGCATGCCCAAGGAGGAGGCCTTCCAGCTGCTGGCCTCCAACAAGCTCGAGAAGCTGCCCCTCGTGGATGATCAGGGCGCGCTGAGCGGGCTGATCACCATCAAGGACTTCACCAAGGCGGAGCAGTACCCGCGCGCCACCAAGGACGACGAGGGCCGCCTGCGGGTCGGTGCGGCCGTCGGCTTCTTCGGCGACGGCTGGGAGCGGGCCATGACGCTCGTCGAGGCCGGCGTGGACGCCCTGTTCATCGACACCGCCAACGGGCATTCCCAGGGCGTGCTGGACATGATCGCCCGGCTCAAGGCCGAGCCGTCGGCCGCCCACGTGGACGTGATCGGCGGCCAGGCCGCCACCCGCCAGGGCGCCCAGTCGCTGATCGACGCCGGTGCCGACGGCATCAAGGTCGGCGTGGGACCGGGCTCGATCTGCACCACGCGCGTCATCGCCGGCGTGGGCGTCCCGCAGATCACCGCGATCAACGAATCCGCCAAGGCCGCGATCCCGGCCGGCGTGCCGCTGATCGCCGACGGCGGCCTCCAGCACTCCGGCGAGATCGGCAAGGCGCTCGTGGCCGGTGCGGACTCGGTGATGGTCGGCTCGCTGCTGGCCGGGACCGACGAGTCCCCGGGCGATCTGATCTTCATCAACGGCAAGCAGTTCAAGGCCTACCGCGGCATGGGCTCGCTGGGGGCCATGCAGACCCGGGCCGGGAACACGTCGTTCTCCAAGGACCGCTACTTCCAGGCGGACGTGGGATCGAACGAGAAGCTGATCCCGGAGGGCATCGAGGGCCAGGTGCCGTACCGCGGACCGCTGTCCTCGGTGATCCACCAGCTCGAGGGCGGCCTGCGCCAGACCATGTTCTACACCGGGGCCCGCTCGATCGAGGAGATCAAGCACAAGGGCCGCTTCGTGCGGATCACCTCCGCCGGGCTCAAGGAGTCGCACCCGCACGACATCTCGATGACCGTCGAGGCCCCCAACTACAAGCGCTGATCCGCCCGACCTGGCGCCGAAGACAAGGACGCTGACGTGAACCAGAACTACGACATCGAGATCGGCCGCGCCAAGCGGGCCCGTCGGACCTACTCGCTCGACGAGGTCGCCCTGGTGCCTTCGCGGCGCACGCGCGATCCTCGGGAGGTCTCGACCGATTGGCGGATCGACGCCTACACGTTCGAGACCCCGTTCCTGGGTGCGCCCATGGACTCGGTGACCTCCCCGGCCACCGCGATCGCGCTGGGGCGCATGGGCGCCCTGGGGGTTCTGAACCTCGAGGGCCTGTGGACCCGCTATGAGGATCCCGAGCCGCTGCTCGAGGAGATCGCCTCCCTGTCCGGCGAGGACCTTCCGGCCGCCACCCGACGCATGCAGGAGATCTACCGCGCCCCGATCCGCCCCGAGCTGATCACCCAGCGCCTGGGGGAGATCCGCGAGGCCGGTGTGATCGTGGCCGGGGCCCTGACCCCGCAGCGCACGCAGGAGCACTACCGCACCGTGCTCGAGGCGGGCGTGGACCTGTTCGTGATCCGCGGGACCACGGTCTCGGCCGAGCACGTGTCCCAGGCGGAGGAGCCGCTGGACCTCAAGCGCTTCATCTACGACCTCGACGTCCCCGTGATCGTCGGCGGGGCGGCCGGCTACACCCCGGCCCTGCACCTGATGCGCACCGGCGCCGCAGGCGTGCTCGTGGGCTTCGGCGGCGGGGCCTCCATGCGCACCGAGCAGGTGCTGGGCATCCACGCCGCCGGCGCCTCGGCCATCTCGGACGTGGCGGCGGCTCGTCGGGACTACCTGGATGAGTCCGGCGGACGCTACGTCCACGTCATCGCCGACGGCGGCGTGGGCACCTCCGGGACCATCGTCAAGGCCCTGGCCATGGGCGCCGACGCCGTGATGCTGGGCACCGCGCTGGCCCGGGCCGAGGAGGCCCCCGGGCGCGGCTGGCACTGGGGTGCGGAGGCCCATCACGGGGAGGTCCCGCGCGGCGTGCGCACGCGCGTGGGCACCGCGGGCCCGCTGCAGGAGGTCCTGCACGGTCCCTCGAGCCAGGTCGACGGCAGCTCCAACCTGGTCGGCGCGCTGCGTCGGGCCATGTCGACCACCGGCTACACGGACCTGAAGTCCTTCCAGCGCACAGAGGTCGTCGTCCACGGCTGAGCCCGCCGAGACCCGAGGGAAGGGGCGCGCACCGCTGCGGTGCGCGCCCCTTCGATCCTCCCGAGCGCGATTCGGCGGCGTCCCAGTGCGTCATTAGACTGAAGCGGTGCTTCGGACCGCCCTCAGACCCAGATCGCTGCTCGTGCTGGCGCTCTGCCTGGGCGTCGCCCTCGTCTTCGTCCTGCTCAGCCGCTGGCAGCTCGAATCCAGCCGGGACGCGCAGACCGTCTACGACCCCGGCAAGGAGATCGTCCGTCCCCTGGACGAGACCCTGGATCCCGGCACCGTCTCGACCCTCGAGCAGGTCGACACCGCCGTGGAGGCCACCGGGACCTACCTGCCGGATTCCACGGTGCTGATCGAGAACCGCCTGCAGGACGGACGCACTGGCTGGTGGGTCGTGGCCGGCCTGCAGATCCCGGGCACCCAGCAGCAGTGGGCGGACGGGGATGCGGACGCAGACCTCGTGCTGCCCGTGGTGCGCGGCTGGTCCGATGACCCGGAGCAGATCCCGCAGCTGCCCGAGGGAGAGATCTCCGTGGTCGGGCGACTGCTGCCGCAGGAGGCCCCGGTCTCCACCCAGGACCAGGAGCCGGGTCGCTATGCCAGCCTGTCTCCGGCCCAGCTGTCCAACGTGTGGGACGTGCCGATCTACTCCGGATTCGTCACGGCCGTGGCCGAGGCCCCTGCCGCCCAGCCCGCGCCCCAGGACGGGTCGACCGGACTGGCCGACGACGATGCCACGCTGCCGGAGCCGGCCAGCCTGATGTCCTCGGACCTGGAGGCCGTCTCGGTCGATCAGCAGCCCACGGACACCTCGCTGGATCCGCTGAACATCTTCTACGCGGTGGAGTGGGTGGTCTTCGCGGGCTTCGCGCTGTGGATCTGGTACTCCTCCGTGCGCGATGACCACCGCCGCAGGCAGGATCCCGCGGCCTGGTTCGAGCTCGATGGCGAGTCCCTGGCCTATGCCTGGGATCAGGAGGCTCAGCGCTTCTACTACTACGATCCGGTGGCCGGGGAGTACTTCTACTTCGACGACCAGCCGGCCGCGGACCATTCGGCTCCGGCTGGCTCCGATGACCACACGCAGGACCGCGGGTCTGCCGACCCGCAGAGCGGAGAGCAGCGATGACCCAGGGAGCACCTCAGGAGGGCGCACCCCGGCCCAGGCAGCGCACTGACGGCGTGCGCGTCACGGCGCCGGAGGGGGCGGACCCGTCGAAGGCCCGCGAGCCGGGCCAGCTGCCGCAGTACTCGGCGCTGCGCACGCGCCGTCGCTTCGGCGGCACCGAGTCCCAGATCCGGTGGTGGCTGAACTTCTACATGGTCTGGGCCTGGATCTCGGGCACGTTCCTGCTGCTGCTCGTGGCGGAGATGATCCTGCGCTACGGACTGGGCTTCGACGTCATCGCCGGCGGCACCATGGCGGCCACGGGGGAGTCCGTGGCCCTGGGCCTGCGGGACAACGAGCTGATGGACATCGACGGCGGCGTCAACATCTCCACCTGGGTGCTGATCGTGCACGGGTGGTTCTACGTGGTCTACCTGTTCTCGTGCTTCCGCCTGTGGATGCTCATGCGCTGGCCCTTCCCGCAGTTCATCGTGATGGCCCTGGGCGGTGTGGTGCCGTTCCTGTCCTTCATCGTGGAGCGCAAGATCCACCGCTCGACCGCTCAGGAGCTGGCCTCGTTCCCCAAGGCGGCCAGGCGGTACTGAGCCGTCGACCGGCCCGGGCGCTGCGGTGACCTAGACTGTCGGCCGTGACATCACAGCCCAGCACCACGTCCGCATCCGACGCCGTCGACGCAGCCCACGGTCCTCAGGGCCCGGTCCTGGTCGTCGACTACGGAGCCCAGTACGCCCAGCTCATCGCCCGCCGCGTGCGCGAGGCCGACGTCTACTCGGAGATCATCCCGCACACGCTGTCCACCCAGGAGATCCTGCAGCGCAATCCGTCCGCGCTGATCCTCTCCGGCGGGCCGTCGTCCGTGTGGGCCGAGGGCGCCCCGGTTCGCGATGCCGAGCTCTTCGAGGCCGGCATCCCGATCTTCGGCATCTGCTACGGCTTCCAGGTGATGGCCAACGCCCTGGGCGGGACGGTGGCCAAGACGGGCGCGCGCGAGTACGGCGCCACGATCGTCGACGCCTCGCTGGGCGTCGCGGACACCGCGCCCGAGGGCCAGGACGTGCCGGGACCGGATTCGATCCTCACCGGCTCCCCGCGCCTGCAGAAGGTCTGGATGAGCCACGGGGACTCCGTGACCGAGGCCCCCCAGGGCTTTCGCGTGCTGGCCTCCTCCGGCGGTGCTCCGGTGGCGGCGTTCGTGGACGAGCAGCGGCGCCTGGCCGGTGTGCAGTGGCACCCGGAGGTCCGTCACACCGAGCACGGCCAGGCCACGCTCGAGCACTTCCTCTTCGAGATCGCCGGGCTGAAGCCCACGTGGTCCACCGCCAACATCATCGACGCCCAGGTCGAGCGCATCCGCGAGCAGGTCGGCGACGGCCGCGCCATCTGCGGGCTCTCCGGCGGAGTGGACTCGGCCGTGGCAGCGGCGCTCGTGCAGCGTGCGATCGGGGACCGCCTCACGTGCGTGCTCGTGGACCACGGGCTGATGCGCCAGGACGAGGTCGAGCAGGTCGAGACCGAGTACGTGGCCTCCACCGGCATCAACCTGCACGTGGCGCGCGAAGCCGATCGCTTCCTCGATGCCCTGTCGGGCGTCAGCGACCCCGAGACCAAGCGCAAGATCATCGGCCGCGAGTTCATCCGCGCGTTCGAGGCCGCCGAGGAGGCGGTGCTCGTGGCCGCCGCCGACGAGGGCGCCAAGGTCAGCCACCTGGTCCAGGGGACGCTCTACCCGGATGTCGTCGAGTCCGGCGGCGGCGAGGGCGCAGCCACCATCAAGTCGCACCACAATGTCGGCGGGCTGCCCGAGGATCTCGAGTTCGAGCTCGTCGAGCCGCTGCGCGAGCTGTTCAAGGACGAGGTCCGCGAGGTCGGCCGCCAGCTCGGGCTGCCCGAGTCGGTCGTGGGGCGCCAGCCGTTCCCCGGTCCGGGCCTGGGCATCCGCATCATCGGCGAGGTCACCGCCGAGCGCCTGGAGATCCTGCGCCGCGCGGATGCGATCGCCCGCGAGGAGCTCACCGCCTCCGGCCTGGACGCCGAGGTCTGGCAGATGCCGGTCGTCCTGCTGGCCGAGGTCCGCTCGGTGGGCGTGCAGGGCGACGGCCGCACCTACGGCCACCCGATCGTGCTGCGCCCGGTCTCCAGCGAGGACGCCATGACCGCCGACTGGTCCCGCCTCCCCGAGGACCTGCTGGCGCGGATCTCCAACCGGATCACCAACGAGGTCCAGGAGATCAACCGCGTGGTGCTGGACGTGACGTCCAAGCCGCCGGGAACCATCGAGTGGGAGTGAGCGGCGGGACCGCACCGGTCCTGCCGACCCCCGCAGCCGGTGTCTCCCGCGTCGGCTGAGCAGTCCCCTGACGCCGCGGCCCGTCCGGGCCGCGGCGGTCATCCACTAGGAGAAGCATGTCCCCCTCGTCCGAGTCCGGAGCCCCCGGTCCGCACGGCTCCGCAGCCTCCCCCCGCAGCGACCAGCAGACCGTCTCGCTGCAGGCCTGGACGCGGCAGATGGATGCCTACACGGGTCCGGACACGCTGCTGGACTTCAATCAGGTCGACAATGTCTGCATCGACCTCACCGAGGCCAACTCCTCCGGGCAGGCGCAGCTGATGATGGGCCGGCCCACGCGCCTGTCCACGATCATGCGCGAGTCAGCGGGGCTGCAGCGGGCCTCGCGCGCCGCGCGGATCCTGCGCACCAAGATCCACGAGCTCTCCGCCCAGCACGGACTCGATGCCGCCTACCTGGCCGCGGGCACCGCGTCCTGGCTGCAGGCCGAGCCGCGCCAGCGCGCGGAGGAGGCCCACGGCGCGCATGAGACGGGCGAGCGCGGCCACGGTGATCGGCAGGCGAGCCAGCGGCGGTTCATCGCCCCGGTCCTGCTGGCCCCGGTGACCATCCGCCCGCGCGCGGACGGCGATGACTTCGACCTGCAGCTCGTCGGGCCGGCCCAGCTGAATCCGGCCATGGTCCGGCGGCTGCTGGCCGATCACGGGGTGGACCTGTCCACCGGGGAGATCTCCCGGCTGGCCTACGGCACGCGCCGCCTGGATCCGGCGCCGGTGCTCGAGTCTCTGCGCATGGTCGCCTCGGAGGTCCCGGGGATGCATGTGGAGCACCGCCTGCTGGTCTCCACGTTCGCGGACCTGCACGACCGTCCCGCCGATGAGCACGTGCCGGTGCGCACGGAGGTGATCCGCGATCTGGCGCGGCTGAAGTCCACCGCCGTGGGCAAGATCCCGCAGCCGCGGCCGCTGCACAACCGCTCCGCGCCGCTGGATCAGCGCGACCCCGACTCCGAGCTGCTGCTGCTCGATGCGGACAGCTCGCAGCAGGAGGTCGTGGACCTGGCCACGCAGGGCGACTCCTTCGTGGTCACTGCGGCACCCGGCACCGGCCAGATCGCGACCGCCGTGAACACGGTCGGCGCGCTCGTGGCCCAGGGTCGCTCCGTGCTCGTGCTGGGGGAGCGACGAGCCGCGCTGGCCGATTTCCACCGCGGCTTCGAGATGCTCGGGCTGTCGTCGTCAGTGCTGCAGCTGGGCTCGCACCTGACGGGCCAGGATGTCGCCGAGCAGCTGGTCGAGTCGATCACCCGCGCCGAGCGCGCCCAGGAGCCGGACCTGCGGGCCCTGCACAACCGGCTGCGCTCCGTGCGCGACCTGCTGGCCGGGCACATGGAGGCCCTGCACCGCCAGCGCCCGCGCGTGGAGGCCTCGGCGTATCAGGCCATGCAGGCACTGGCCGAGCTCACCTCGCGCCCGGACGGGCCCACGACCCGGGTGCGGTTCTCCCGCGGCGTGCTCGACGCCGCCGCCCACCGCGCCGAGATCACCCGCCAGCTCGAGCGCGCCGCCGAGCTCGGGGCCTTCGACGCTGCGACCCTCGACGGGCCCTGGGAGGGCGCGCGCCTGGTCAACGACGAGGAGACCCGCCAGGCCCGGCACCTGGCCCAATCGCTGCTGCTCGAGCTGACCACCCTGGAGACCGGTATGCGCACGGTGCTCTCTGTCTCCGGCATGCGCGCCGGGGCCACGATCCCCGAGTGGGGCCAGCAGCTGCGACTGCTGCAGGAGATCCAGTCCTCCCTGCGCTCCTTCACCCCCGATATCTTCGACCGGCCCGTGACTGATCTGATCGCGGCCACGGCGGCCTCGTCCTGGCGCCGCGACCACGCGATCGAGATGTCCGGGCTTCAGCGCTCGCGGCTGCGCAAGGCGGCCAAGGAGTACATCCGGCCGGGAGTCCACCTCTCGGACCTGCACGCCTCGCTGGTGAAGGTCCAGTCCGAGCGCGACCGCTGGCGCTCCTGGTCCACCACGATCGACGAGCCCGAGGTCTCGGATGCGGTCGACGACGTCGCCGAGATCCAGCAGCGCTTCCTCGAGGATCTCGAGGGCCTGATGATCGCCCTGGAGGGCTCGCGCACCGGTGCCGGGCTGATGGACCTCGACGTCGCCGAGCTGCGTGAGGTGCTCACCGCGCTGATCGACGACGAGGCCAACCTGGAGACCATTCCCGAGCGGACCCTTCTGCTCGAGGGGCTGCGCGATCGCGGCCTCGGAGAGTTCGTCGAGGACCTGACCTCGCGGCGGGTGCCCGGGCACCGGGTGGCCGAGGAGTTCGACCTGGCCTGGTGGCAGTCCTCGCTGGAGGCCATGGCCGCCGACGACGGCCTGCTGCCCATGACCGACGGCTCGAGCCTGCGCCGGGCGGAGCAGGACTTCCGCCGGGCCGACTCGGCGCACATCTCCTCCGGGCCGCAGCGCCTGATCTGGGCGCAGGCCCAGCGCTGGCGAGCCCTGCTGCAGGAGCAGCCGGAGGCAGCCGGGCAGCTGCGCGACATGCTGCGCCAGGGCAGCGCCCCTCTGCCGCAGCTGCTCAAGGCCTGCGGGGACCTCACTCGGGCACTGGCCCCGGTGTGGACGGCCAGCCCGCTCGTGCTCTCGGCAGCGCTTCCCGATGACCTCGAGATCGACGCCGTCGTGGTCCTGGACGGGGAGTCCACCCCGCTGGCCGCCGTGCTGCCCGCGGTGACGCGGGCCAGCCAGGTGATCGTCTTCGGCGATCCCGCGCTGGGGAGACCGCAGCCCTTCACGGTGGCCCCCATGACGGGGGAGGCCTCCGGGCCGGTGGCCGAGGTGGACTCCGCCTTCGACGCGCTCTCGCGGGTCGTCGATCGCCGTCAGCTGCGGGTGCTCTACCGCGACATGGATGCCCGCCTGTTCGATCAGCTCAACGAGGACTTCTACGAGGGCCGGCTCACGCGCCTGCCGGCCGGCGGTGCGCTCACCGAGGGCGATTCCCGGCTGGAGGTCGAGTACGTCGCCGACGGCTACGGGGAGCTGGCAGCCGGGCACGAGGGCGTGCAGTCCCCGAACGCCGAGGTGCGCCGCGTGGTCCAGCTCGTGATCCGCCATGCTCGCCTGCACCCGCAGCGCTCGCTGGCCGTGGTGACCCCGAGCGCCCGCCATGCCGCGCGGGTCGCCCAGGGCGTGAGCGCCGTGCTGGGTCAGCGCCCCGAGCTCGCGGGGTTCTTCCGCCCGGGGCCCGAGTCCTTCCGCGTGGTGGATCTGCACCGGGCCGTGGGGCTGCAGCGCGACACCGTGATCTTCAGCTTGGGCTTCGGGCGCACCGATCATGATCGCGTGCTGCCCTACCTGGGGCAGCTCTCGGACCGCGACGGCCGCCGGGGCTTCGTGCTGGGCCTGACGCGCTCGCGGCTGAACACGATCGTGGTCTCCTCCATCCGCCCCGAGGAGCTCGAACCCAGTGCGCTGCACCACGGCGCCCGCGATCTGCACCGCCTGCTGCTGCGGATCGAGGAGGCGGGACACGTCCGCGTCGGCGCGGCCGACGAGCCGCTGCTCGCCCAGAAGGCCCAGGCGGAGGAAGCTTCCCCGGCGGACTCGGGTCGCCAGGAGCCCGGAACGGACTCGACCGAGTCGGACGACGAGCCGCGCAGCGCTGCTGCGGACGAGTCCTCGCAGCAGGTGCAGGATCGTCCCCAGCGCCCGCACCTCTCGCTCGTGGGGGCCGCCGAGCCCTCCCGCAGGGACGACCACACCGAGACCTCCGGTGCCGAGGAGGACGGCGCGGCGGCGGGCGAGCCCGCAGCACAGCCGGTCCTGGTGCACGATCCCATGGAGCTGGCCGATGCCGCCGTCCACGAGGACGCCCTGGTCCAGGACCTCTCCCGGCGCCTGGTGCAGCGCGGTGCGGCGGTGCGCCACCACCATGAGGACGCGATCGACCTGGTCGCCTGGTCCGAGACCTCGGAATCGCTGTCGGCCGGTGCGGTCGTGGGGCAGCGCCCGAGCGGCGATCCGGTGCGCATCCCCGTGGCCGTGGTCTCCGACGGCACCGAGCAGGTGGCCCGCATGTCCGTGCGCGAGCGCTCGCGGCTGCGCCCGCAGCAGCTCGAGCGCAGCGGCTGGAACCACCTGACCCTGTGGACCATCGAGGTCTTCACCCAGCCGGATGCCGTGGCCGGGCTGATCTGCCGCTATCTGGGGCTGCCGGCCGGCGACGACACCTCAGGCGCCTCCGGGTCGGACGGCTCCACCGGCTCCGGGCCCGCAGCTCGGCCGTGAGTCGACAGCAGCCTCCGCAGCGCCGAGCGCGCGGCACACGCCGGGCGGTCGGCGGCAGCCCGGTGCACGGGCAGGACTCCGGCAGCGGCGGCCCGCAGCAGCGCGGCGCCTCGTCCTTCCGAGCGCCGGAGCCCACTCCCGAGACCCCGGACGAGGTCTCGGACGACGCCCGGCGCGAGGACTGGCTCAGCGCTCAGCGGCCTCCTCACTGGGGCTGAGCGGCGCCGCCTGAGAGGGGGCAGCCACGAGCACGGGCACGAGCTGGCCCTCCCCGGCCGCAGCGAGGCGCTCGGCCGTGGCAGGGTCTGCGCCCACGACCAGCAGGTCGTCCTGCACCTGAGGGGTCGAGGCGAGCAGGCCCTCGGCCGGGGCTGCCGGATCGGCCACCCACAGCACCGGCAGCTGCGCGGCCACCCGCAGGGTGCTCTCGCCGGCATCGGTCTGCTCGGGCTCCTCGGCTGCGCGACCAGCTGCCCCGGCCGGGTCGTCGTCGGTCCGGTCGGCGTCTCTGTCCTCGTCGCCGGAGGCGTTCGGCTGGATGGCCAGCGGATCGGAGTCCGAGCGGATGAGGTCCACGTGCTGGCCCGGGCGCACATGGGTCAGCGCAGCGGGATCGGCCACGCGGATCGTGACGGCGGTGGTGCCGGGCGGCTGGCCGGAGAGCAGGTCCGGTCCCAGCACCGACGGACCGGTCAGCGGCTGTCCTTCGACGACGGCGACGGCCAGCGTGCGCCCGACCCATGCCTCGATCTGCTGGTGCGCCTCCGCCGGCTCCTGGACCGTCGTCTCGACGGGTGAGGCGAGCGCGCCGGGCTGGTCGGTCCCGGCGGAGTCCAGGGTGTCGTCGGCCGCGGCGAGTCCGGTCTCCGAAAGCTCTGCCGAGGAGCCCCCCGGGACCAGCGCGACCGGGTAGTCGGCCACGCGGAGGTCATCGGCAGACAGGACGGTGCCGGCCCCCAGGGCACGAGCCGCCACGATCGTGGGCGCGGTGCGCTCGGAGGCGGGGCTGAGCTGCAGCACCGCGATGGCTGCGGCGACGCTCAACAGCACCGCGGCGATCAGGCGCCGACGGCGCGACAGCGCCGTGCGCACCGTGACGCCCAGCGGATAGCGCGCCCGCCGTGGAATCGCACGGGGCCGTGTCCGCGCCGTGGCGCGTCCGCCGCCTCGGGCGCGGCGGACGGGGGAGGGGGCCGTGCCCCGTCGAGTCGTCATGCCGGCACGGTAGGCGGTGCCTCGTCTTCAGCGCGGCGACCGCTGCGGTGCTCGTGCACCGCCGACCGGACCCGGGCTGCGATGCGCAGGCTGTGGAGCCCCCGCGGCTGGTGGAACCGGCAGCGCGAAGTCCAGATCCGCTCAGGGCTCAGTCCGAGGAGCCCGACCCCGACGAACCCGATCCCGAGGAGCCGGATCCGGCGGAGCCCGATCCCGACGAGCTGGAGCCGGCGGAGCCCGACCCGGAGGTGGCCGAGGGCGACGATCCGCCGGAGCGGGAGTCGTTGCGGTAGAAGCCCGATCCCTTGAACACGACGCCCACCGAGTTGAACTGCTTGCGCAGCTCGCCGCCGCACTGCGGGCACTCGCTCAGCGGGGCGTCCGAGAAGGACTGGCGGACCTCGAGCTGGTGGCCGCAGCTCTTGCACTTGTAGGCATAGACGGGCATGGGAAGACCTTCCGGACGGAGTGGGGCACGGTGCGTGCCGAGGGCGCGGACCGCAGCGACGGCCGCTCAGAGGGCTGCTGCGGCCTCGGATCGGCCTCGATTCTATGTGCCCGCGCCGTCCTCGCCGCCGCGTGGGCCCTTCAGCTCGATCAGTCCGGTCTCGGTCAGAGCCAGCGGGAGCCGGGCATCCCATGGCTGCACGGGGACCGAGCCCAGGGGCAGGACCTCGCGGGCGAAGACGCAGGCCGCGGCGGGCACCTCAGGGCCGAGGCGCTGCAGGAAGGTGTCGTAGAAGCCGCCGCCCATGCCCAGACGCAGGCCGCCGGCATCGACGGCCAGAGCCGGAACCAGGACCAGGCCGAGATCGGCGGGAGGCTGCGCCATCGGACCCACGGGTTCGGGCAGGCCTCCGGGGCCGGAGCGGGCGAACGACGTGGCGGGAAGCCACCGAGTCCACAGCATGCTGCGCTCCGGCTGGGTCACCGGCAGCAGCACGCTGCGACGCGTCATCAGCTCGCGCAGGGCCTCCGTCAGCGGGGGCTCGTGGGGGAGCGGCAGGAAGGCGAGCACGGGGCCCTCGGGGTGCAGGGAGAGCAGCCGATCGAGCGCCGCGGCGAACCCGGCGGCCTGGTGGTCGCGCGTGAGCTGCGAGGTCGCGGCACGGTCCTCGCGCAGCCGTCGGCGCAGCGCGCGCTTGGCCTCGCGGGCTGCGCTGTCGCTCGCCTGAGCAGTGACGGAGCCGGTCATGGGCTCATCATGGCAGTTCATGAAGTCCTCGTTCGTGTCCACACTCTGGGGCCGACCTCCATGAAATCCGATATGGAGCTGACTGCCGGGGCGCCGCCTCGGGCGCGGGGTGACACAGGAGGCGGGGGCGCGGCTGCCCCAGGTGGGAGCGCTGAACCCCGTCGTTGGGGACACCGGGCGGCGGACACGTCGTTCGGGGTGATGCTGCCCACCCGAGGCCTGCGTACGCCGTTCCGGTAGCCTTCCTGCATGAGCACCGAGAACCCCAAGCCCACCGTTCGCAAGGCCGTCCTGCCCGCCGCCGGGCTGGGAACCCGCTTCCTGCCCGCCACGAAGGCCACTCCCAAGGAGATGCTGCCCGTCGTGGATCGCCCCGCGATCCAGTACGTCGTGCAGGAGGCCGTCGACGCCGGGCTGAGTGACCTGCTCGTGATCACGGGCCGGTCCAAGCGCGCTCTCGAGGACCACTTCGATCGCATCCCGGCGCTGGAGGCTCAGCTCAAAGAGTCCGGCAAGGACGAGCTGCTCGAAGCCGTCGAGCACGCCTCAGAGCTCGGCGATCTGCACTACCTGCGCCAGGGCGATCCCAAGGGCCTGGGCCACGCCGTGCTGCGCGCCAAGACCCACGTGGGCGACGAGCCGTTCGCGGTGCTGCTCGGCGATGACCTCATCGACGAGAAGGAGGACCTGCTCTCCGAGATGATCGAGGTCCAGCAGCGCACCGGCGGCTCCGTCGTGGCCCTGCTCGAGGTCCCGCAGGAGAGCATCGGAGCCTACGGCTGCGCCGATGTCACCGCGGTCGAGGGCGAGGACTACGTCCGGGTCAACGGCCTGGTCGAGAAGCCGGAGCCCTCCGAGGCGCCGTCGAACCTCGCGATCATCGGGCGCTACGTCCTGCACCAGGGCGTCTTCGAGGTGCTCGAGCACACGGAGCCCGGCCGCGGCGACGAGATCCAGCTGACCGACGCCCTCGCCGAGCTGGCCACCCAGGAGGGCGAGGGCGGCGGCGTGTACGGCGTCGTCTTCCGCGGGCGCCGCTACGACACCGGCGACAAGCTGTCCTACCTCAAGGCCAATGTCACCATCGCCTCGGAGCGCGAGGACCTCGGCCCGGACCTGCGCGCATGGCTGATCGAGTTCGCCAAGGGCCTCGAGGGCAACGACGCCGACCGGGCGTGAGCTCACGGGTTCAATGGCCCGTGCGGCTGCGCTGGGGCGACCTGCGCGTGCGCCCGCTCCTGAGGCGGGATCGCGGCGAGTGGGACGCCGTGCGCTGGGAGAACAAGGACTGGCTGGAGCCGTGGGAGGCCACGAGCCCGGATCCCTCGCAGCCGCTGCCGTCGTTCCGGCGCTTCGTGCGAGAGCAGGATCGGGAGGCACGGGCGGGGCGCAGCCTTCCGTGGGTCATCACGGAGCGGCGCCCCGACGGCACCTGGCCTCTCGTGGGCCAGCTCGCCGTCTCGTCGATCACGGGCGGAGCGGCTCGAAGCGCCTCGATCGGCTACTGGGTGGACGGCTCGTGCGCGGGCCGCGGGATCGCGCCCATGGCGGTCGCGATGGCGGTGGACTACTGCTTCCAGCACCGCCGACTCCATCGCGTCGAAATCAACATCCGGCCGCAGAACGCGGCATCGCTGCGCATCGTGGAGAAGCTCGGCTTCCGCGACGAGGGGCTGCGCCGGGACTACCTGCACATCGCAGGGCGGTGGAGCGACCACCGCAGCTTCGCGCTGACGGCTCCGGAGCTCGCGTCGGAGGGCCTGGTGGGGCGCTTCACCGGCACCGCCCAGCCGCTGGTCGTGGAGAGCTGAAGCTGTCTGGCACGGCGCTTCGCTGCGACACATTCCGGGCGGAGTATGGGACCATGGTCCGCAGCACCTGGCAGTGCCGTCCGACCGCGTCGCCATGCAGCGGAATCGGCGCCAGATGAACCGCTACAGCACCAGTGAGCCGAGGAGCCCGGAAGATGCCGAGCAGCGACACCCAGCCTTCAGGCGGCGTCTTCGACGGCCTGGAGATCAGGTGGGATCGCACCTCCGTGTTCCTCCTGGGCGTCGTGACCCTGACCCTGGCTGTCGTGCTGGGGATTCTCAGCCCCTTCACCGCCGTGGCCTGGCCCTGGCCGGTCTTCCTGCTCCTGCTGGGCGCGGGCAGCATCGCAGCGCTCGTCTACGTCGCGGATCAGGAGCGCGCCGCCGCGCCTGCCTCCGCAGCGACGGCCCACGGCGGTGACCGCCGGGTCGCCGCCCGGGCCGCGCACGAGACCCCGTCGGATCAGGCCGCCGCTGGCGACCTCGCCCTGTTCGACAACGAGCAGCACGTGGCCCGGGAGACCGAGCGCCGCGTGCGTGCGGATCGCCAGGATCTGGATCTTCCCGAGGACCAGGAGTTCCTGGAGGACCTGCGCTTCGAGGACGAGGAGCAGTCCCGCCAGGCGGCTGTCCGCCCGGCCGCGGCCGCTGCGTACGTCCCGCCGCGCGCGCCGCAGCAGCGCCCCGCGGACCGTCCGGCGGGCGTGCGCACCGCGGCATCTGACCCGCTCGTGCCCACGCACGAGGAGCTGCGTGCCGTCGCCCGTCGCGTGGCCGAGGAGTCCTCGCAGGGTCGCGGGCAGACCTGGGAGCCCGTCGCGGTGCCCAAGCCCACCTACACCCGCGTCGCCGTGGCACCGCGTCCGAGCGTCGAGCCCATGCAGGCCCCGGTCGCACCCAAGTCCTCCGGGCGCCCTCTGCGCGAGGCCGCCCAGGCCCCGCAGCCGCAGACCGAGCGCCCTGCCGCCTCGATCGATCTCGACGACGTCCTGTCGCGTCGCCGAGCCTGATCGCCGCCCAGCACACCTTCGAGGACGTCATCGGCCGCATCGCCATCGAGCGAGGCGGCCGCTGACATTGCGTCCTCCCGCCACCGAAGCCTCAGCACCTCCACGACCTCCCGAGAGGAGATCCGGCGATGACCCCCAGCACCCAGCCCGAGATCGAGCGCAAGTACGAGGTGCCCGCAGGAGCCGAACCCGTGTGGGCGGACCTGCCGCGCCTGCGCGTCGAGCCGGAGCCGACCGTCCGCTCCCTGGAAGCCACGTACTACGACACCGCCGCAGGCAGCCTGGCCGACTTCGGACTGGCCCTGCGCCGTCGTCGCGGCGGCCCGGATGAGGGGTGGCACCTGAAGTTCCGCGCCGACGGCGTCAAGCACGAGGTCCACGTGCCGCTGCTGCGCACGGCCGACCGGCTGCCGGCGCAGATGCGCCAGCTGATCTCGGGTCTGCTCGAGGCCCAGCCCCTGGAACCCCTGGCCGTGCTGCGCAACGAGCGCCAGGTGCTGCAGGTCCATGACCCCGACCACGGCCGCGTGGCCGAGATCTGCCTGGATGATGTCCGCGGCACCGAGTCCGCCACGGGCATCACCCGAGTCTGGCAGGAGCACGAGGTCGAGCTGGTCAACGGCACCGACGCAGACCCGCAGGCCGTCTTCGACGAGATCGAGACCGTGCTGCTGGCGTCCGGGCTGCGCCCCTCCGCCTCTGCAGCCAAGATCGCGCGCACCCTGGGCGCCGAGGACGATGCCGAGGCCGTCACGGTGCTCGGCCCCGACGGCGAGCAGCTGTCGGGGTCAGGGGAGGACGACTCCTCCGACGACCATGGCGGGCAGGCCTCGTCGAAGAGCAAGAAGCAGAAGAAGGGCAAGAAGGACGGCGGCGGGAAGTCCTCGAAGAACCAGTCCAAGAAGGCCAAGAAGTCCTCGAAGGACAAGGTCAAGAAGGCCGAGAAGGCTGAGCTCAGCAGGGCCGAGGAGGCTCCGGCTCCCGAGCCCAGCACCGAGCAGATCGTCCAGTCCGCGCTCGTCGAGGCCGTCCGGCAGATCCAGTGGCTGGACTTCCTGGTGCGCGTCGGCGCCGAGCATGCCGTCCACGGCCTGCGCCGGGCGGCACGCGGCTGCGAGGCCCTGCTCATCGGCCTGGGCCCGGACCTGGCGGATCCCCAGGCGGCGGCAGAGGCAGCTCAGATCGTGCGCGAGATGAGTCAGGAGCTCTCGGCGCTGCGCGATGCCGAGGTCGTGGAGCAGCTGCTGCCGCTGCGCGCACAGGACGCCGGGGCGGCCCTCTCCCGCTCGGCCGCTGCGCACCTGATGACCATGGCCCGCGAAGCCCGCGAGGCCCAGGCCGCGACCGCGCGCCGTCGTCTGCTCTCGAACGCACACCAGGAGTCGCTGCGAGCCCTGGCCGAGATGCTGGGCCGGGCACGGCTCAGCGACTCCGCCGCCGAGCACACGCCCAAGAAGCTCGGCTCCCGCATGACCGAGCGCTGGCTGGACTCCGTCAGGGACCTGGGTCCCGTGCCCGCCGCGACCGTGGAGCTCGACGACGTCCTGGTCCACGTCCACGCCGTGCGCCGCGCCCTGCGCCTGCTCAGCTTCGGAGCGGAGCTGTTCGAGGTCACCTCGCTGCGAGCCCGCAAGTCCCAGGCCTCGATCCTGCCCATCGCGAAGGGATACCTCGAGACCTGCGGAGACCTCATGGACTGCCGGGTCATGGAGGCGTGGTACGCCTCGGCGGCGCGCTCGCTGGCGCGCAAGGGCGGCGACCGCTACGGCGTGGGCATCCTGCACGGCCGGGAGCAGGCACTGCTCGAGGCTTCGAGCGAGGACAGCGTCCTGATCCTGGAGGAGCTCTTCGACCAGCTCGAGGGCCAGGACTGAGCCTCTGCCGATCGAGGCCGCACCTGGGCCGTTCGCCCTCGGGGGACGGCCCAGGAAGGCCTCAGCTGCGACTGCTAGCCTGGGCGCAGCTGTTCCACGACCGCCCTCGACTGCCCCACAGGACAGATGCGGGCACAGGAAAGGACGATTGCATGAGCAATCCCATGCTCCGTGACTTCGGCGCCCAGAAGGGCGCCCGGCCCCAGCAGGGCCAGTACGAGCAGAACGGCCGCATCTACGACTACGCCGGAGGCGCCGGTCAGACGGCCACTGCGGACAAGCTTCAGGGCATGTACGACCAGCCCACCGCCGGCCCCGCGCAGACCGGTCGCATGACCATGACCGATGTCGTCATGCGCACCTCCATGACCCTGGGGGCAGTGATCGTCATGGCGGTCGTGGGCTGGTACGTGCCGGCACTGGCCGTCCCGGGTGCGATCATCGGCCTGGTGCTCGGTCTGGTCAACGCCTTCAAGCGCGAGCCCTCGCCCGTGCTGATCATGGCCTACGCCGCCGCGGAGGGCGCGTTCCTGGGCGGACTGTCCATGATGATGGAGGCCAGCGCCTACCAGGGCATCGTGGTCCAGGCCGTCATCGGCACTCTGGGGGTGGCCGCGGTCGTGCTGGTGCTCAACCAGATGGGCATCCTGCGCTCCAGCCCCGTCCTGACCAAGATCGTGCTGGTCGCCATGCTCGGCTACCTGGTGTTCGGCCTGGTCAACCTGGGGCTGTCGGTCTTCGCCGACTTCAACATGCGCTCGGACGTCAACATCCCGGGCACCGACCTTCCGCTGGGTCTGCTCATCGGCGGGATCGCCATCCTGCTGGCGTCGTACTCGCTGGTGCTCGACTACGAGAACATCCGCAACGGCATCGGCCGAGTGCCGGCCAAGTACGCCTGGTCCGCGGCCTTCGGCCTGACCGTCACCCTGATCTGGCTCTATGTCGAGATCCTGCGCATCCTGGCGCTGTTCAACAGCAACGACTGAGTCCGCGCGGGCAGCAGCGCTGCCGCACAGACCATGACCCGGCCCCGTCGCGATCCTTCGCGGCGGGGCCGGGTATTTGCGGTCTCCATGCTCAGTCGAGGAACTCGAGCGGGACCCGCGGCCTGCGTGTCGCATTGGCCAGGCGGGTCTCCTCGACGGGGACGCGCCCGATGAACAGCCAGCCCAGGATCTCCTCGCGCTCCGAGAGGCCGTAGTAGTCGTGCAGGACCTCCTGATCGGGCGATTCGCGCGGCGCCCACTGCACGCCCCAGCCGGCGCCGCACAGCGCCGCCTCCAGCACGGTGTGCGCGGCGTGCGCCTCGAGGCGCTGGCGCTTGCGGGACAGCTGTGCGGCGTCGTCGGGACGGAAGACCAGGGCCAGGGCCATGCCCCCGCGCATGGCGAAGGCGAGCGAGCCGCGGAAGGCCGCCAGGCGTCGCAGCTGCTTGCCCTTCAGCGGGGCGCTTCCGTCGCCGATGTCCGGAAGGGAGCGCAGCCCGGACAGCGCAGCGGCCAGCTGCGGGGCCTGCGCACGGGTGGTGGCGATCAGGCGCCAGCCAGAGGGGTCCTCGGGCGCGGGCCGACCCGCAGCAGCCCGGACGATCTGCTCCAGCTCGGCGCGCGCGGGAGCCTCGGGGAGCAGTGTGGCGGCGCGTCGACGCTGGGACAGGATTCTCAGGAACGGAGCGGCCATGGGGTCATCATCCCACCTTCGGGTCGTGCGCCCCAGTGGATCGCAGAATCCGGGGCGAACACAGCGAAGGCCACTGCCTGTTCTGACGCAGGAGCTGCCCGAGTGGTGTCATGATGAAGCCCATGACATCAACCACCGGATCCTCGCCCGAACGTCGGCGCGGGGCAGAAGTCCAGATGCCCGCAGTCGGCGTGAGCGACGGCCAGAGCGTTCCCGCCGGCGTGCGCGTGGCCGCGGCCTGGTCCTGGCGCATCATCGCCGTCATCGCTGGCATCTACGTGCTGGGACGCCTGCTCGGGGCCGTGACGACCGTGCTGATCCCGGTGCTGCTCGCAGCACTCGTGGCGAGCCTGATCTCTCCCGTCACCCAGGCCCTGCGGCGACTGCGCTTTCCTGCCATCCTGGCCTCGCTGAGCTCGATCCTGGCCCTGTTCCTGGTCGTGTTCGGTCTGCTGGGTCTGGCCGGGCAGCAGATGATCTCCGGCTTCAGCCAGCTCAGCGACTCGGCCATGGCCGGAGTGAACGCGCTGATCGGCCTGATCGAGGACCTGCCCTTCGACTTCTCCACGGATCGGCTCAACGAGCTGGTGGATCAGGGCGTGAGCTGGCTGCAGTCCAACTCGGGCGAGATCGCCTCGGGTGCCATGTCCTTCGGCGCCACGGCCGGCAACTTCCTCACCGGCTTCTTCATCATGGTCTTCACCCTGATCTTCTTCTTGGCCGACGGGGAGCGGATCTGGCTGTTCATCGTGAAGCTGTTCCCCCGGCCGGCGCAGGCGGCAGTCAACGGATCGGGCCGCAAGGCCTGGATCTCGCTGGGCCAGTACGTGCGCGTGCAGGGCTTCGTGGCGTTCATCGACGCCGTGGGCATCGGCCTGGGCGCGTTCGTCCTGGGCGTGCCCCTGGCGGTGCCGCTGGCGATCCTGGTGTTCATCGGATCGTGGATCCCGCTCGTGGGTGCTGTGGTCACCGGCGCGATCGGCGTGCTCGTCGCGCTGGTCGCCAACGGCCCCATGGCCGCACTGGGCATGCTGGCCGTCGTCATCATCGTGCAGCAGCTCGAGGGCAACGTCCTCCAGCCGCTGATCATGGGCCAGGCGGTCTCCCTGCACCCGCTGGCGGTGTTCCTGGCCGTGGCCGCGGGCTCCGTCGTCGCGGGCATCCTGGGCGCGCTGTTCGCGGTGCCGCTGCTGGCCATGGTCAACTCCGTGGTCCGCTATCTTTCCAGCAGGGCGTGGGAGCACGATCCGGACATCGCCTGGCAGCCCTATCTGTACCCGTGGGAGATACGACGCAAGGCCAAGGCCAAGGAGCTCACGCGCGAGGAGGTGCTCCAGCAGTTCCGCCGCTTCAGCCGCACTCGCCGCAACGAGGAGGCGAAGTCTCGGAACAAGGAGGCCGAGAAGGACGTCACCCAGCGCGAGCGCGATCGTGCCCTCGAGGCGGCCGAGCGAGTCTCCGAGGCCGAGCGCCGTCGCCATGCCCGCCAGAAGGAGCACCACGACGTCTCCAAGGACGCCGAGACCCCGCAGGCCAAATCCACTCAGGAACCCGGCGAGCTCGAGCAGACGCAGGCGGCTCGCATGCCCCAGGGACTGGGAGAGGACGTCGGTGCGGGGTCGCCGGGGGACCGGGTGATCGCGGGAGCGGATGACGAGGATCCGACCCCGCCCGAGCAGGACGGCACCGAGGGCGCGGACGGCCCCGGGGACTCCCGCCGGGGCTGACCGGGGGCGCCGTCGGAACTTGGCCGCGACCGCGTCGGCCGGACTCGCCCCTCGGGGCCTGCGAAAGGCCGCTCCTTCACCGCATGCGGTGTCGGAGCGGCCTTTCGCCTCGTCCTAGGATGGATGGCGGCCCGCACCGGCGCCGAGCACGTCCATTGGATGTCGCAGCACCCACGTTCAGGAGGACCCCATGTCGCTGTCCGAGCTTCCCGTCCGGCTCGAGGACATCGAGCGCGCCGCGCGGATGCTCGACGGGATCATCGAGCGGACCCCTGTGGCGCACTCCCGGGCGCTGTCGCGGGAGCTGGGTTCCGAGGTGTGGCTCAAGGCCGAGAACCTGCAGAGGGCGGGATCCTTCAAGGCCCGCGGGGCCTACGTGCGGATGGCGGGGCTGTCCGATCAGGAGAAGGCCCGCGGCGTCATCGCCGCCTCGGCGGGCAACCATGCTCAGGGCGTGGCGCTGGCGGCCAGCCAGCTCGGGATCCGCGCGCGGATCTACATGCCGCGCGTGGCTGCGCTGCCCAAGATCGCCGCGACCCAGGACCATGGCGCGGAGGTGGTGCTCTTCGGCTCGAGGGTCGATGAGGCGCTGGCCGAGGCCAAGCGAGTGGCCGAGGAATCCGGCATGGTCTTCATCCACCCGTTCGACAACGCGGAGATCGTGGCCGGTCAGGGCACCCTGGGCCTCGAGATCCTCGAGCAGGTCCCGGAGGTAGACACGGTGCTCACGGGGGTGGGCGGCGGAGGGCTGCTCGCCGGTCTGGCCGTGGCCCTGAAGGCCAAGGCCGCCCGGGGCGGGCGCCCGGTGCGTCTGATCGGCGTGCAGGCCGAGAACGCGGCCGCCTATCCGCCGTCGCTGGCCGGGGATGCGATCGTCTCCCTGGACCGGGTCTCCACCATCGCCGACGGCATCGCCGTGGGCCAGCCCGGAGAGCTCCCCTTCGAGATCATCCGCGACCTCGTCGAGGACATCGTGACGGTCTCGGAGGACCGCCTGGCCGAGGCACTGATCTTCCTGCTCGAGCGCAACAAGCTCGTGGTCGAGCCTGCCGGTGTGGTGGGCGTGGCAGCCCTGCTCGACGGGAGCCTCCAGGAGGTCCATGGCGACCTGGGAACCACGGTCGTGGTGCTCTCAGGGGGCAACATCGACCCCATGCTCATGCTCAAGGTCATCCAGCGCGGTCTGGCCGCAGCCGGGCGCTATCAGACCCTGAAGATGATGCTCGTGGATCGCCCCGGCGAGCTGACCCGCATCTCCGGGATCATCTCGGGGCTGGATGCCAACGTGACCGGTGTGGATCACACCCGCATCGGCGGCTCGCTGTCCATGGGCGATGTCTCCATCACGATCGATATGGAGACCAAGGGCCACGAGCACTCGCGCGCCGTGATCGAGGCTCTTGAGGCGGAGGGCTACGAACCCGTCGTCGTGCACTGAGCCGAGCGGTCCCCCGGCTCGCCCCCGGGGCCGTTCGGCACGACGAAGGCGCCGTCTCCCGAGCGGGAGACGGCGCCTTCGGCGCGGGTGGAATCAGCCGCGGAAGGGCTTGGCCTCGAGGATCTCGACCTCGATGGACTTGCCGTTGGGAGCCTCGTAGCTCACCGTGTCGCCGGCCTTGTGGCCGGTGATCGCAGAGCCCATGGGGGAGCGCGCGGAGTAGACCTCCAGGTCGGAGTCCCCGACGAGGTCCTCGGCGACCTCGCGGGAGCCGAGCAGGAAGGTCATCTCGTTGCCGGCGACCTTGGCCGTGACGATCATGCCGGCCTCGACGACGCCGTTGTCCTCGGCGAACTCGCCCACCTTGGCGTTCTCGAGGAGGCTGGTCAGCTGCTGGATGCGCCCCTCGTTCTTGGACTGCTCCTCGCGCGCGGCGTGGTAGCCGCCGTTCTCCTTGAGGTCGCCCTCATCGCGAGCCGCCTCGATACGGTCGACGATCTCCTGGCGGTACGGCCCGGAGATGTGGTCGAGCTCCTTCTTGAGGCGGTCGTAGGCCTCCTGGGTGAGCCAGGCGCCCTCGGTCTCGGGGGTCTCGGACACGGTGCTCTTCTCTCTGTCTGCGGTGGTCTTGCCGGCACTGCGCCGCGGCCGGGGGTGCGGCCCTCTGCGGCCCCTCGGGGCGGTGCCGCTGCCTGTCGGGTGCCGGACTCCGGATCCCGGGGGATGCGGGTGCAGCGGATCAGGCAGGAGGCTCATCGTATCGGAAAGGGTGCGATCTTCAGCACATCCATGATCGCGTTGACGACATGTGCAGCGCTCCGGCCGGGGGATCAGTCCAGGTTCCAGCAGCTGTCGACCCGGGCCGTGGTGGCCGGATTGGTGGTGCGGATGGCCAGGCGATGGGCGCTCGTGCGCTCAGCCTGTGGATCCGCAGGCAGCGTGATCTCCTCATACCCCACGACGGCCCAGTCCTGGTTGAGGGCCTCGATCCCGCAGCGCACCGCCCGGTCCGGGTCCCTCGTGACCTCGAAGTCGGCGGTGACCTCTGCCGTGGAGAGGAGGTCGAAGCCCACGTCCTTGGAGGTCGGGGCGCTGGACTGGCCCTGCACGATCCACACGACGAGCAGAGTGGCCGCCAGCAGCGCGGCCCCGATCAGGCCCCAGCCAGCACGGGCGCTCAGGCGGCGGCGCGGGCGGAGGTCGTAGCGCTGCTGCAGTGTCGAGTTCCGGCTCGCGGCTGCGGGCTGTCTCGTGTGCGGCATGCGCCCCAGTCTAGTGCCGCCGGGGGAGGCCGGGGACGGGACGGAGCACCGAGGGAAGGCCCAGTCGAGGCGCGTAGGATCCTCGCAGTGAATGCTGTCGGCCTGTCGCCGGCAGCCCCGTCCGCTGAGCACTGCCGCTGCGTGCCTGCGCTCCCATCGGAAAGGATCCCGGGATCTTGCCTTCGTACTCCGACATGCGTCTGCTCGCCGTCCATGCCCACCCCGACGACGAGTCGTCGAAGGGGGCCGCCACGATGGCCCACTACCGTCGGCTGGGGGTCGAGGTCATGGTGGTGACCTGCACCGGCGGAGAGTCCGGCTCGATCCTCAACACCGCCATGGACTCCGTGGCCCACGCGCGCCGAGATCTGGCCGGCTACCGCCGTCAGGAGATGGCCCGGGCGGCTGAGGCCCTGGACATCCGCCACCGCTGGCTCGGCTACACGGACTCCGGACTGCCCGAGGGGGACCCGCTGCCCCCGCTGCCGCCGGCGTGCTTCGCGCTGCAGCCGGTGGATCGGGCCGCCGCCCCGCTCATCCGGCTGGTCCGCGAGTTCCGCCCGCACGTGATCCTCACCTACGACGAGAACGGCGGCTATCCGCACCCCGATCACATCCAGACCCACAACGTGGCCATGCGCGCGTGGCAGAAGGCCGGGGACCCCGAGCACATGCCCGAGCTGGGGCAGGCCTGGCAGCCGCTGAAGCTCTACTACGACCGCGCCTTCGACCTGGACCGCCTCCAGGCCCTGCACGAGGCGCTGAGGGCCAAGGGCCTGGAGTCCCCGTTCGCCGAGCGCATCGCCCGACGGCTCGAGGCCCGCGACACGGAGGGCAACGACTCCGCGCCGAACCAGCACGTCACCACCACCAAGGTGCACTGCGCCGACTGCTTCCCGGTGCGCGACGACGCTCTGCGGGCGCACGCGACCCAGGTGGCCCCGGAGTCCTGGTTCTTCGCCATGTCCCCGCAGGACCAGGCCGCCGCCTGGCCGTGGGAGGACTACGTCAGGGCCGAGACCCGGGTGAGCGCCGCGCTGCCGGAGACCTGCCTGTTCACCGGCATCGTGGACGAGATCCAGCCGGATCCCGAGGACGCCCCCACCTGGCAGATCTGAGGGCCCCGCGCCCTGCACAGCTGCCCGAGACCTTCGAAGAGACGAGACCCCACTTCCATGCTGAGCCTGCCGCTGCAGAACTACAACGATGCCACCGACTCCGGTGAGCTGCGCCCCGGCCTGGAGGCCGAGCAGGTCAGCCCCGGTCTGATCGGCTTCCTGATCACCTTCGTGATGGTCGCCGTGGTCGTGGTGCTGATCGTCGACATGGTGCGCCGTCAGCGTCGCCTGCGCTACCGCGCCGACTACGCCCGAGCCCGGGAGGAGGCCGAGTCCGGGGCCGTGGTCCAGCCCTCCGGGGCATCCTCTGGCGACCCTCGCGCCGAAGGCGCCGCGACCACCGCCGACGCGCCCGGCGCCCCGCCGGGCGCGCACGAGCGAGCCGACTCGGCCCGAGATCAGGAACGACCCCACGGGGGCTCCTGAGGCCCCCGTGGGGCGGATCTGCGCAGGAGACGCGGCTCAGGGCATCGCGACCACGATCGCGCTCCAGTGGCACACGAAGCCGATGACGGTGCACGCGTGGAAGACCTCGTGGAAGCCGAAGTGCAGCGGTGCGATCGCCGGGCGCTTCAGCGCGTAGACCACTGCGCCTGCGATGTACGCCGCGCCGCCGACCGCCAGCAGCACGGTGGCCCCGGGGCTCACGGGCCAGAAGACCGGCAGGTAGGCGACCGCGATGCAGCCCATGACGATGTATAGCGGCGTGTAGAGCCAGCGCGGGGCGCTCATCCACAGCAGGCGGAAGGCGATCAGTCCCGCCGCGCATGACCAGATGATGATCAGCAGCACCCGCGGGTCCTCGAGCAGCGCGATCGCCAGCGGCGTGTAGGTGCCTGCGATCAGCAGCGCGATGTTGCAGTGGTCGAACCGGCGCAGGAAGCCGGTGACGCCGGGGGACCAGTAGCTGCGGTGGTAGATCCCGGAGACCCCGAACAGCAGCAGTCCGCTCACCCCGAAGACGGCGCAGGCGATCCGCAGCTCCAGGCTCGGTGCCAGCAGCACGCTGAACAGCCCCAGGACGAACACCACCGGGGTGAAGGCGGCATGGATCCAGCCGCGCATCAGCGGCTTGCGCTCGACCGGGGGATGCTGCTCCGTGAATCCCAGCCGCGACAGCAGCCGGGATCCTGCCACGGAGCGGGTCACGACGGGCAGCTCGAGGCGGCTGCGCCTGCGCGCACGCGAACGGCGGGCGCCGTCGTCGCGGTCCTGGAGATCCTGGTCCTGGGACCCCTGCGGCCGAGCGTCCTGCGGTGCCTCGGCGGTGTGCGGTGACATGCTGCCTCCCGGCGACGTGCTGTGATGATCCGCGGATATGTCACGGACACCTACCATGCTAGGGCGCTGGGCTGCGATCGAGCTGGGTGAGTGCGCTGCCAGGGCAGGACGGGGCGCAAGAGGCAGCAGATGCGCCGCCCGAGCGGCATCCCCGCGCTATCTTTGGGACAGCGCCGTCGCCGATCCTCGGGGCATCGTGCGGGGCAGATCAGGGTCCGGGCCGCACGGCTCGGGTCGAACCGCCAGATGGAGGGGCTGCGTGTCCAGGACCCGCCCGCTGTACCGCCTGTACGAGCAGCGGCTCGAGGCGGCGCTGCCGCCCGAGCAGCTGCCCGGCCACGTGGGGGTGCTCGTGGACGGCAACCGGCGCTGGGCGGAGCAGTCCGGGGGCTCGACCGCAGACGGCCACCGCGCCGGTGCCGAGAAGATCATCGAGTTCCTGGGCTGGTGCCGGGACCTGGAGATCCCGCATGTCACGCTCTATGTTCTGTCCACCGAGAACCTCAAGCGCCCTGCCGAGGAGCTCGGGCCGCTGCTGGAGATCATCGCCGAGCTGATGAGCTCGCTGCAGACCCGCAGCCTGTGCCAGGTCCAGGCGGTGGGTGCGCTCGAGATGCTGCCCGACGACCTGCGCGGCAGCATCCGCGAGCTCGAGCGCGCCACTGTCGGCAATGACGGCCCCCATCTGAACATCGCGGTCGGCTACGGCGGACGCCAGGAGATCGTCGATGCCGTGCGCGAGATCTTCGCCGGAGCCCTCGAGCGCGGCGAGGACGTGGCGCAGCTGGTTCAGCACCTGAGCGCCGATGACATCTCCGAGCACCTCTACACCCGCGGTCAGCCGGACCCCGACCTCCTGATCCGAACCTCGGGGGAGCAGCGGCTCTCGGGCTTCCTGATGTGGCAGTCGGCGTACTCGGAATACCACTTCTGCGAGGCGCTGTGGCCGGACTTCCGCTACGTGGACTTCCTGCGCGCGCTGCGCGACTACGCGAACCGGCACCGCCGCTTCGGCGGCTGATCAGCGCGGGCGGGTCCGTCCTCGCCCTGTCCGCATCCCGCCTGACGCCGCCGCTGCGGCCTCTGCCGCGGAAATCACACACGTGCAATTCATGCCCCGTTCATACCTGCGGCCTCCGCGGTGCTCCGGGGCGTGCCACGTTGGAGCCAGGCGGACCGGCGGATCAGCCAACCGGTAGCCCCACGGCAGGAGGATGCGGCGATGACGAGCACCACCACCCACACCAGCGGCCTTCAGAGCCCCGCGCGAGCCACGGAGCAGGCGCCGCCGCGGCCTGAACCGAGCGTCGAGCCCCCGCGGGCGGGGGTGCGCTGCTACGTGGTGGACACCTCCGTGCTGCTCTCGGATCCCCGGGCCGTGCTGCGCTTCGCCGAGCACGACGTGGTGCTGCCCGTCGTGGTGGTCATGGAGCTGGAGGCCAAGCGCCACGACCCCGAGCTCGGCTACTTCGCACGCAAGGCGCTGCGGCTGCTGGACCGGCTGCGCGTGGACCACGGAGGGCTGGACCGCCCCATCGCGCTGGGCCAGGACGGCGGCCGGCTGCGCATCGAGCTGAACCACATCAGCGAGACCGTCCTGCCGCTGAGCTATCGGCTGCGCGACAACGACTCGCGCATCCTGGCCGTGGCTCGCAATCTGGCCGATGAGGGCCACGACGTCTGCGTGATCTCCAAGGACCTGCCCATGCGCGTGAAGGCCTCCGCGCTGGGCCTGGACGCGGAGGAGTACCGCGCCGAGTGGATCGGCGACGACGAGCACGAGTGGTCGGGCATGGTCGAGCTCGACGTCGACGACGACCTGGTGGGCAGGCTCTACGCCGATGAGGAGGTCCTGGTCCCCGGCTCCGAGGGCCTGCCGGCGGGCACGGGGCTCGTGCTGCACTCGCACCGCGGCAGCGCCTTGGCTCGGCTTCGCCCCGACGGCGGCAGCCGCGTGGTGCGCGGTGACCGCGAGGTCTTCGGTCTCAGAGGCCGCTCCGCCGAGCAGCGCATGGCGATCGATCTGCTGCTGGACCCGCAGGTGGGCATCGTCTCCCTGGGCGGGCGCGCGGGCACCGGCAAGTCGGCGCTGGCGCTGTGCGCCGGTCTGGAGGCCGTGCTCGAGCGCCAGGAGCACCGCCGGATCATCGTCTTCCGCCCGTTGCACGCCGTCGGCGGCCAGGAGCTGGGCTATCTGCCCGGCTCGGAGGAGGAGAAGATGAACCCGTGGGGCCAGGCGGTCTACGACACCCTGGGTGCCGTGGTCTCCGAGAACGCGATGGCCGAGATCGGCGCTCGCGGGCTGCTCGAGGTCCTGCCCCTCACACACATCCGCGGCCGGTCGCTGCACGATGCCTGGGTCATCGTGGACGAGGCCCAGTCCCTGGAGAAGAACGTCCTGCTCACGGTGCTCTCGCGCATCGGGCAGAACTCGAAGGTCGTGCTCACCCATGACGTGGCTCAGCGCGACAACCTGCGCGTGGGGCGCCACGACGGGATCGCGGCGGTCGTCGAGGCGCTCAAGGGCCACTCGCTGTTCGGGCACGTGACCCTGACCCGCTCCGAGCGCTCCCCGATCGCGGCGCTGGTCACCGAGGTGCTCGAGCGCACCGAGGTCTGAGCCGACCGCCTCAGCCCCGGCCGGAGCACGTGCCGGGGCTCAGGCGTCCTCGGCCGATGCCTGCCGGGGCCGCAGCGCGACCCAGGCTCCAGCGGCCATGGAGACGAGCAGGGGGACGGTTCCGAGCCGCTCGAGCGCAGGGGGACCGTTGAAGACCACGTCGGCCCCGCGGTCGCCCAGGTACTCGGCGGCCATGACCGACGGATTGTCGCTGAAGGCCACCAGGATCATCAGCGCCAGCACCGCGGCCACTGCCCATTCGGCAGGCGGTGCGCTGCGCGGGCGGTCCGGGACCAGGGCGAACAGCAGCGGCAGCACCCACACCCAGTGGTGCTCCCAGGAGATCGGTGAGATCAGCAGCATCACGAGCGCGCCCAGCACGACGGCGGAGAACGGGTCGCCGGCTCGCGCCGCGCGGCGGATGCCGAGCCCTCCGAGCACGATCACGGCGACCGAGAGCAGCAGCCACAGGGGGGTGACCAGAGCGTCCGGCAGACCCCACAGATGCAGCACTCCGTTGAGCGACTGATTGGAGATCCGTCCGGCGTCGCCCACACGATCCGTCGAGAACAGCTGGTGCGTGAAGTAGTCGAGCACCTCGCGGGGCAGGACCACGGCCGCGCCCAGGACCGTGATCAGCACGCCGAGGACCATGCCGATGATCGTTCGCCACCGGCCCAGCACGAGCGGGACCAGGCCCATGGCCGCCGGGGTGATCTTCAGGCCGGCGGCCAGACCGGTGAGCACGCCCGAGCCGGCACCCCCGCTGCGTCGGCGGCCGAGATCCGCGAGGATCAGCACGGCCAGGAGGACATTGATCTGCCCGAAGATGAACGTGAACCAGACGGGGTAGAGGTGCCAGGCCAGACCCAGCGCCGTCGCATAGGCGAGCAGCGTGGGGACCGGGCGCAGCAGGAACCAGCAGCGCGAGATCGGGGCCAGGCGCAGCACGACTCCGACGAACACCCCGATCAGCCCCGCATTGACCGCCTTGAGCACGGACCACGCCGATTCCAGAGACATGGCCCCCAGCGGATGGAACAGGATTGCGGCCGCGGGCGGGTAGGTGAACGGCAGCTCGATCTTCCCGGCCTCCACGAGGCTCGGGGCATAGAGGTAGTCAGTCGTCGGGTTCTGACCGTGCAGGATCTGGGCCGCGCGCCAGTAGACCTGCATGTCCAGCCCGGGGGCCTCACGCTGGCTGTGGACCACCAGGATGAACACGGCGGTGAAGATCAGCAGCCCCGCCCACATCAGCAGGCGCTGGAGCACGGACGGGGCCGACGGGGAGGACTCGTCGGCGAGGACGGCAGAGGGCATGGGCGCGGCGCCTTCGGTGGGGAGCGGATCGTGCGGTGGAGCTTCCGGGCCTGCAGCTCTGGTCTCGGGCAGGCGTGCGGGCGACTCGGAAGTTGTTCAGCCCCGCAGCCTCCACGGCAGGTGCCGGGAGACGTCGGTGAGCCGGAAGGACACGGGGGTGAACAGGTCGTCGTTGAGGTAGTCGTCGACCGCCTCGATCCGCAGCCGGTGACCGGAGCCGGCCTCGGGGCCATCGAGGACCTCCGAGGCGGTGCAGATCCCGGTCTGCTCGTCGATGCTCACGGCGGTGGGCGCGGGTGCCAGCGGGTGCCCGGGCTCCACAGGGCGATAGCCCACGAGCGGGCGGACGACGGCCCGGCGCACGGGGCGGCCGTCGTCGTCGACGGCGCTGCGGATCTCGGTGAGGGCCGCTGGGGCCCGCTCCGCGAGGTAGAGCGGCTGCGGGGCGGGCCCGGCCAGCTCGACCGGATCGAGCACGGCCTGCCACCGCCCGCCGCCGAAGACCGGGTCCCCGTAGGCCGCCTCCGGACGGCGCTCGACCAGCCCCGAGCGGGTGTAGATGGGGCTGAGCAGTCCAGGAGGCACGAGCCAGGACTCGGGGCGAGCGGAGACGTAGAAGTCGTCGCGCGAGCCCACGAGATCTGTGGAGGTGTACAGCGCGGTGCCGTCCAGTGCCTCCACGCGCAGATCCTCCGGCCGGCGGATCCAGCAGCGCACGGGTGCGGTCTCGGGGCCCAGCCAGCTCAGGGTGAAGCGCACCGTGCCCCAGCGCCAGGGGGAGGACCGGCACAGGGCGGCGAACTCGGACGGATCGGTGGCGGGGGCGGGGCTGGGACGACCGCTCGCAGACGGGGTCATGCAGCCATCGTAGGTCGTCGCAGCGTGGTCACTGCTGTCCACAGCTGCTCGCACGGCCTCCCTCGCAGCTGCCGCCTCGGCTAGCTTCGGGTCCATGGGGGCGATCCTGGGTGGAGTTCTGGACGGCGGGGCCGCGCAGTGGGCTGCTGCGGCTCTGCTGCTGCTCGTGCTCACCGGACTCGCCATGGTGGGCACCTGGCTCGTGGTGGTGGACCTGCGCGAGCACCGTCTGCCCGGGGACATCGTGCGCCCGGCGTGGATCGCCGCCGCGGCGGGGCTGGCAGGAGCCGGGCTGCTGGCCGGGCAGCCCGCGCGGATCCTCGCCATGGTGATCGGGGCGGCTGCGCTGTGGGGGCTGTACTGGCTGCTGCGCCGCGGCTCGAGCGGGGCTCTGGGCGCCGGCGACGTCCGCCTGGCCGGGCTGCTCGGCACCGTGCTGGGCTTCGACTCGCTGTGGCTGCTGCTGTGGGCCACCGGGGCGGCCTTCGTGCTCGGCGGGCTGGCCGCTCTGGTGGTCGTGGTGCGCGATCACAAGGATTTGCAGACGCGCATACCGTTCGGACCGGCCATGATCGCGGGTGCTGCCGCCGCGCTCGTCGTGGTCTGAATGGGCGGTTCGAGCGCACAGCGCGGCCGAGGTGCTGCCTCTCGGTCGGCGCCCGGGCTGCTGTGGGACGCTGAGGTGCTGCCGCTGCGCGGGCCGTCGTCGGGCGGCCCGCTACTGATCGAAGGAGGAGTCCGTGCCCACTCCCGAGTACATCCTGTCCCTGCGCGAGAAGATCGGTCATGATCTGCTCTGGCTTCCCGGAGCGACCGCCGTGGTCCTGCACGAGGGCCGGATCCTTCTGGGGTGTCGTGCGGACAACGGGAACTGGGCGCCGATCACCGGCATCGTGGACCCCGGGGAGGAGCCGGCGGCCACCGCGGTGCGCGAGTGCTTCGAGGAGGCCGGCGTGGTCTGCGAGGTCGAGGGCCTGGCCGGCGTGAAGGCCGGGGGAGAGGTCGTCTTCCCGAACGGCGACCGCTGCCGATTCCTGGATCACACGTTCCGCTGCCGCTACGTCAGCGGCACCGCGCGCGTGAACGACGACGAGTCCACGGAGATCGACTGGTTCGACCTCGACGACCTGCCGCCCATGCGCGAGGACCTGCTGCGACGCATCCGCTGCGCCCTGGACTTCGACGGCACCACGCGGTTCTCGACCGAGCCCGGCCTCTCCCAGGACCCCACGGGAGCGCACGAGCCGCCTCGGAGCTGAGAGCAGAGGAGCCGCCCCCGCCTCCGAAGAGGACGGGGACGGCTCGCGGTCTGCCGGTCGGATCAGCGCAGCGCGTTGATGTTGCGCAGGTTGGAGCGCGCCATCGAGACGGCCTCGCCGGCGCCGCCGTTCATCACGACCTTGCTGATCGCGGTCGCGAAGCCGAAGACCTGGTCCGAGGAGATCTGCGGCGGCATGGACAGGGCATTCGGGTCGGTGATGACCTCCACGAGCGAGGGCCCCTGGTGCGCCAGCGCCTCGCGCAGGGCGGGCTCGACCTCCTTGGCCTTGACCACGCGCCGGGACTGGAAGCCCATGGCGGCTGCGACCTGGGAATAGTCCGTGTCCGGGACGTCCACGCCGAAGTCGGGCAGCCCGTCCACGAGCTGCTCGAGCTTGACCATGCCGAGCGTCGAGTTGTTGAAGAGCACGACCGTCAGCGGCAGCCGGTAGGTGCCCGCCGTGACGAGCTCGCCCAGCAGCATGGACAGGCCGCCGTCGCCGGACATGGAGATGACCTGCCGGTCCGGGTAGGCGAACTGCGCGCCGATCGCATGCGGCAGGGCGTTGGCCATGGTGCCGTGCTTGAAGGAGCCGATAATCCGGCGGGTTCCCAGCGGGCGGATGTATCGGGCCTGCCACACATTGGCCATGCCGGTGTCGGCGGTGAACACCGCGTCCTGCGCGGCGACCTCGTCCAGCACGCTGGCCACGTACTCCGGATGGATCGGGGAGAGCCTCTTGGCGTTGCGGGTGTAGGCGCCCACGGCATGGTTCATGATCCGGTCGTGGCGCTTGAGGGTCTTCTTGAGGAAGGACCGGCTGCGCTTGCGCTTGAGTAGCGGAAGCAGCCCCTGCACGGTGGCCAGGGTGTCGCCGTGGACGGGGTAGTCGACCTGGGTGCGGCGCCCCAGCACGGAGGCGTCGCGGTCGACCTGGATGGTCAGGGTGTCCGGCAGGAACTGGTCGTAGGGGAAGTCGGTGCCGAGCATGACCATGACATCGGCATCCTCCATACCCTCCGCGGCCGCGCCGTAGCCGAGCAGGCCGGTCATGCCGACGTCGAACGGGTTGTCGAACTGGATCGCGTCCTTGCCCCGCAGCGAGTGCCCGATCGGAGCGCCCAGCACATCGGCGAGCTCGATCACGGCGTCGTGGGCGTCGCGGACGCCGTCGCCGACGAACAGGGCGACGTTGTCGGCCTTGTTCAGGACCCCGGCCAGCTCGACCAGGCAGTCGGTGTCCGGGACCACGCTGGCGCCCATGACCGGCTTCCACTGCGGGGTCTCGGCGGTCGCCTCGAGATCGGCGACGTCGCCGGGCAGGGTCACGACGGACACGCCGTGCAGGGTCGTGGCCTTCTGGATCGCCGATCGCACCACGCGCGGGGACTGATCGGTCGTGGAGATCAGCTCCGAGTACACGGAGCACTCGTTGAACAGGCGGTCCGGGTGGGTCTCCTGGAAGAAGGACTGCCCGATCTGCGCCGAGGGGATGTGCGAGGCGATGGCCAGCACGGGCGCCCCGGTGCGCTGGGCGTCGTACAGCCCATTGATCAGGTGCAGGTTGCCGGGGCCGCAGGATCCGGCGCACACGGCCAGCTCACCGGTGAGCTGGGCGTCGGCGGCCGCGGCCATGGCCGCGCCCTCCTCGTGGCGGACGTGGATCCAGTCGATCCCGCCCTGGGCGGCACCTCCGGTGCGGCGCACGGCATCGACCACGGGGTTCAGGCTGTCGCCCACGATCCCGTAGATCCGGCGGACGCCGGCCTGCTGGAGCTGGGCCACGATCTGGTCTGCGAGCTTCATATCGTCTCCTTCGGGCGCGACCGCAGGCAGCGGTCGCGCAGGCTCTGGAATGACTCCATCGTAAGCACGCAGGCGATCGACGGCCGGGTCTTTGTGAGGCGGCTGACATCACGCTGTCAGCGGACGACGACGGCCGCTCTGCGCATCGGGTGCGCAGGGCGGCCGTCGTGGGGCTGAGCGGATCAGCGCCGGAGATCGCTCACTTGTACTGCCCGATCATGGTGGTCACGTCCAGGGCGGCATCGAGCTGGTCCTCGGTGAGCTTCTCGCCGTCCACGTAGCCGAGCTCGACGGTCGCCTCACGGACCGTGACCTTGTTGGCCACCGCGTGCTTGGCGATCTTGGCGGCGGACTCGTAGCCGATCGCCTTGTTCAGCGGGGTCACGATCGAGGGGGAGGCCTCGGCCAGGAAGCGGCAGCGGTCCTCGTTGGCGGTGAGGCCGTCGATCATCTTCTCGGCCATGACCGTTGAGGTGTTGGCCAGCAGGCGGATCGACTCGAGCAGGTTGGCGGCCATCACGGGGATGCCCACGTTGAGTTCGAACGCGCCGTTGGTGGCGGACAGCGACACAGTGGTGTCGTTGCCGATGACCTGGGCGCTGACCTGGATCGCGGCCTCGCAGATCACGGGGTTGACCTTGCCCGGCATGATCGACGAGCCCGGCTGCAGGTCCGGGATGGCGATCTCGCCCAGACCGGTGTTGGGACCGGAGCCCATCCAGCGCAGGTCGTTGTTGATCTTCATGTAGGAGTACGCGATGGTGCGCAGCTGCCCGGAGGCCTCGACCAGGCCGTCGCGGTTGGCCTGCGCCTCGAAGTGGTTGCGCGCCTCGGTGATCGGCAGGCCCGTCTCCTCGCCGAGCAGCTCGATCACGCGCGTCGAGAAGCCGTCCGGGGTGTTGATGCCGGTGCCCACAGCGGTGCCGCCGAGCGGGACCTCGGCCACACGCGGCAGCGAGGACTGGACGCGCTCGATGCCGTAGCGCACCTGCGCGGCGTAGCCGCCGAACTCCTGGCCCAGGGTCACCGGGGTGGCGTCCATGAGGTGGGTGCGTCCGGACTTCACGATGCCCGAGAACTCTTCGGCCTTCTTCTCCAGCGACGCGGCCAGGGTCTCCATGGCCGGGATCAGCTCGTTGCTCAGCGCGGCGGTCACGGCCACGTGCACGGAGGTGGGGAAGACGTCGTTCGAGGATTGCGAGGCGTTGACGTGGTCGTTCGGGTGCACGGTGACGTCCGCGGAGGCCAGCTCGTCCGAGGCCAGCTCGTCCGAGGCCAGCTTGGAGAGGACCTCGTTGGTGTTCATGTTGGACGAGGTGCCGGAGCCGGTCTGGAAGACGTCGATCGGGAACTGGTCGTCGAACTCGCCGGCGGCCACGCGATCCGCGGCGCTGCGGATCGCCTCGGCGCGCTGGGCGTCCAGGACGCCGAGCTCCTGGTTGGCCTTGGCGGCGGCCTTCTTGACCTGGGCCAGCGCCCGGATGTGCTGGCGCTCCAGGGTCTTGCCCGAGATCGGGAAGTTCTGGACGGCGCGCTGGGTCTGAGCGCTGTAGAGGGCGTCCGCGGGTACGCGGACCTCGCCCATGGTGTCGTGCTCGATGCGGTATTCGGACGTGTTCTCAGTCATGGGGCCAGTCTAGAGTCCCGCCGGACCGCTCGCAGGGCGCAGCGGCCCGGCCGCAGATCAGCCCTGGTGCTCGACGGCGCCGTGCTCGGGGACGTCCAGCCACGAGCCGTGGCCGAAGGTGAGCTTGGCGCGGCCGTGCTGCAGGCTGTAGCACATGCCCACGATCGCGACCCGGCCCATGGACACGGCGGAGGCGATCGAGCGGGACTGATCGAGGATGCGGTGGGCCACCATCTCGACGTTGGCCTCCACGATCTCGTCGACCGAGTCCCGGCCCGCGCGCTGGCTGTCGAGGACGGCCGGCATGATGCGCTCGACGAGCGAGCGCTGGAAGCCGCGCGGCATCTCGCCGCTGCGCACCGACTCGCGCGTGGCCGTGACGGCTCCGCAGCTGTCGTGGCCGAGGATCACGATCAGCGGGACGTTGAGCACCTCGACCGAGTACTCGAGGGTTCCGATCACGGCGTCGTCGATGACCTGCCCGGCGGTGCGGACCACGAAGGTGTCGCCCAGGCCCAGGTCGAAGATGATCTCTGCGGCCAGGCGGGAGTCCGAGCAGCCGAAGATCGTGGCGAACGGGTTCTGCGACTGCGTCAGGGACTCGCGCCGAGAGGCGTTCTGGTTCGGGTGCTCCGAGGTGCCCTCCACGAACCGGAGGTTGCCGGCCTGCAGCTTCTCCAAGGCCTGGCGTGGGGTCAGCTGCGCTGCGGCGGCAGCAGGCGCGGTCGCCGTCGGCTGCTCGGCCGACGGGGAGGCGGCCTCGAGGGTCTCCTCGACGGCAGGTGCGGGTGACGGCTGCTCGGGGGCGGTCTGCGCGTCCGTGCGCGTTGCGGCGGTCATGGGATCCTCCTGGGTTGGATGGAAGTAGGCGGGTGTAAGGGAAGGGGTGCGGCTCAGGCGCTGTCGTCGGCGGCGTCCGCGACGGCCTGGGCTGCGTGGTCGAACTCGGAGTCGGAGGCGGTGCCCTGCAGGATCACCGTGGTGCCCTCGACCTCGCCGATCCAGGCGGTGCGCTGCTCGTCGTCCTCGTCCTCGCCGAAGTGGACCTCCCACTCGATGCCTCCGGCCTCAACGGTGTCCGCCTGCGGCAGCGAGTCGATCTGCTCGAGGGTCCAGGTGGGGTTGGCCTGATCGGTCTGGATCAGCCCGATGAAGCCGCCGCGCGGGGTCACCCAGCCGGCATCCCAGGAGTCCACGCCGTCGGACTGCTGGCCCTCCCAGCGGGCGTAGTTGGGGCTCCAGCCCTCGCCGAGGTCGGGGACGAGGGGATCGAAGTCCGCGACGTCGGCCGCGTAGCCGGCCTCGCGCTGCACGTCGACGTCCGGGCGGTAGGTCTGGGCATCGGGGCGCGGCTGCAGGAAGTAGAAGACCAGCACGATCGCGATGAGCACCGCCATGGACAGCACCATGGCCCGCGCCGGGGCGTTGACGCGCTTGGCCTGCTTCTGCGTCAGCTGGGGGACTACCGGCGGCTCCTGGTCGGCGCCGCTGCCGCGGTCCTGGCCGGCCTGCTGCGGCTGAGCCTCCTGCGCTTCGGGCTCCGGGCCTGCTGTCTGCACGGGCCGCCCCTCGGGGGCCCGTCGGGGCGCGGGGTCGGTGGGGGCGGGGGCTGCCCTCGAACCGGTCCTGCTGCTGTCGTCGTTCTGCGTCACGCCCCCATTGTGCCCCGCCCGCGCAGCGCCGGGCGAACCGCCCCGGGCGCCGGGGCGGGTTCGCTCGCCCCCGACGTCCGCCGCGGCCCAGCGCCGGGCCACGGGCCGGGACCTCGGTGCGCAGATCGCAGGTGTACTGGGCGCTGCGCCACTGGGGATCCTCGCCGATCCGCGAGGCGGAGATCACGACGGCCTCGCGCTCGTTCAGCCGCAGGATCTGCGAGACGTACCGCGGCAGGCTCCGTGGCTCGCGACCGCCGGTGCGCCAGGCGCTGTCCGAGCCGGGATCTCTCAGCCCCGGATCCCTGCTGAGCTCTTCGGTCTCTCCCATGTCTGCTCCTGTTCGACGGGCGGTCTCGGTCGCTGGATGCTCGGTCGGTGCTCTCGTGCGCTGCGGTCGGGCTCAGTCCATGAGATGCACCAGCTCGGAGAAGGGACGTCGGCCTGCGGGGCGCCCGTCCTGCTCGACGCACAGCTGCCCGACCATCTCGGCGAACTCGACGGCAGTCAGCACCTGCAGACCCTTCGACGGCTCCTCGGCTCGCAGCTGGATGGGCCTTCCATCGGCGCTGTGCACCACGAGGAGCGCGCGGACCCTCAGACGGCGGAACCGGCACTGCATGTGGAGGGCCACCCGCGCCGCGCTGAGCCCGATCGGGGCTCCGGCCGTGCCGTGGGCCCGCAGCCCATCGGCCGAGTGCGACCAAAAGCCGCCGGGCAGGAAATGGGACTCGACGACCAGCAGGAGCCTGCCGGACAGCACCGCGTGGTCGACGAACGGCTCGAAACCGTGATCCGGGCGCAGATTGTGCACGATGCGCGCATGGGGGGATGCGGAGGATCTCATCGAGCAGCTGACTCGTGAGGGCCTGCGCCCTGCCCTTCGAGTCGACTCTGAGGCGTCGTGCAGGATCCCCCCCCCTGCGGGTGCCGGAGGAGCGTCTGGACGAAGATGAGGTCGCTGGCCCACATGGGGAACTCCCCGGGCGCGGCCCCCACGGCCGACGAATCGGAGTGGGCAGGGATGTATTCGGTGCCCAGGTCCGGGAAGATCCACACGATCAGGAGATAGCTGATGTACACGGCGAGCACGAGCAGAGGCAGGGCGCGCAGCATCGCAGCGCTCCGGGGTGCTTGGAGATGTTCGAGAACATGAATTTCTACAGACGCCTCGATGAGGATGGCCACGCAGAAGGCGACCCTTCCGACTCCGAGGCCCGTGAGGATTCCTAGGCCGATCCGGCCCATCAGCACGGCATTCATGGCGGCCAGCGCCGCCAGGCAGACGAAGAGCATCAGGAACCAGGGCTCACCCTGCTTCTGCTCTCCCAGCAGAGCATGGGCTCGCCGCTGCCGGACCTGCTGCCGCCGTCCGGGGCGAGGCTCCTCGGGCAGCCGTCGGCGCAGGGGGGAGCAGCCGGCGGTGCGTCATGAGGCGCGTCCTCGGAGACCTCGTACAGCGTGGGAGTCGACACGGTGCTCCTGGTCCGGTGGTCTACAGCGATCGGATCCTGCCGCGAGGCCCGCGCGCAGCGCTGCTCTCGGACGGCACGCTGATCTGCCTGCCGGGCTGCAGGCACCGCGCATATGTCAGGGCGGCATGCGACGGCACGGCCCTTCCTCGCCCGGGCCGCCGCAGGTGAGCACAGGGGTGCGGACGGTCACGGGCCTGAACTGATGACGTGCCCGCCCTCCCTCCCTCCAGCCCGTTTCGCCGCTACTCTGGGAGACGTATATCGATGACGACGACGTCCTACGAGTACTCGACGGTGAGGAACCCCAGTGGCAGATCAGACCACCACCCAGTCCGCCCCCGACCGCAACCTGGCGCTCGAGCTGGTCCGCGTGACCGAGGCGGCGGCGATCGCCGCAGGCCACTGGGTCGGCGCCGGCGACAAGAACAGCGCGGACGGCGCGGCTGTGGATGCCATGCGCTCGTTCCTGTCCACCGTCGACTTCAACGGCACCGTCGTGATCGGCGAGGGGGAGAAGGACGAGGCCCCCATGCTCTTCAACGGCGAGCAGGTCGGCGAGGGCACCGGCCCCGCCAGTGACATCGCCGTGGATCCCATCGACGGCACCCGCCTGACCGCCCTGGGCATGAACAACGCCCTGTCCGTGATCGCCGTGGCAGATGGCGGCGCCATGTTCGACCCCTCCGCGGTGTTCTACATGGAGAAGCTCGTGGTGGGCCCCGAGGCCGCCGACTTCGTGGATCTGCGCCTGCCGGTCAAGCAGAACCTCCACCTGGTCGCCCGCGCCAAGGGCGTGCCCGTCAACCAGCTGACCGTCTGCGTGCTCGATCGCCCGCGCCACGAGGGCCTGGTCGACGAGATCCGCGCCACCGGCGCCCGCACGCGCATGATCCTCGACGGCGACGTCGCAGGCGCGATCGCCGCCTGCCGCGCCGGCACCGGCGTGGACGTCATGATGGGCACCGGCGGGACCCCCGAGGGCATCGTGACCGCATGTGCGATCAAGGCCACCGGCGGCGTCATCCAGGGCCGCCTGGCCCCCATCGACGACGACGAGCGCCAGCGCGCGATGGACGCCGGCCATGACCTGGACCGCGTGCTGACCACCGATGACCTGGTCACCACGGACAACTGCTTCTTCGCGGCCACCGGCATCACCGACGGCGACCTCCTGCGCGGCGTGCGCTACCGGGGCGACAGGATCTCCACGCAGTCGATCGTCATGCGCTCGCGCTCCGGCACGGTCCGCGTGGTCGAGGCCGAGCACGTGGCCGAGAAGTGGTCCAAGTACTCCCGCTGAGACCTTCGCCCGAGCCGCTGTGCGGCTCGACGCCACGGGGCCCGGACCGTCAGGTCCGGGCCCCGTGGCCTTAGACTGTGCTCGATCTCAGCCCCTGGCGCGCTGGCTCACGCGCGCTTCAGGCACCGCCGACCAGCAGCGCCCGCGTCGCGAGGGCGCGCCCCCGTTGCTCATGCCGCTAAGGAGTCTGCCATCGTGGCCCTGTCCGTCACCTCCACCCAGCATCAGAGGACGTGGGATGCCACCGTCCGCGTGACCGGGGGCCACCCCCTGCAGCTGTGGGGGATCGGGCAGTCGCAGGCAGCGGCGGAGCCCGAGCTGAAGCTGGATCGGGTGGTGGTCCGCGATGAGGCCGATCGGATGGTCGGCTACGGGCAGCTGCAGATCCGCCGCGAGAACGTGGGCCGCGACGCCGAGGCCCTGCTGGTGGCCGAGTGCCTCAACGTCCACTCCAACCGCGCCAGCACCATCCCGGCCCTGCTGGAGGCCCTGGCCAAGCATGCCGCCGGGCAGTGGGGCGCAGCCCTGTTCAGCGTCGAGCTCGACGCCCCCAGCAGCCCCGAGCTGGTCGCCGCTTTGCGCGAGCACGGCTGGCAGCGCACCGGCGAGACCTCCGAGACCGAGGGTGGGCCCCGACGCCTGCGCGTGAACCTGGGGCGCAGCGAGTCGGATCTGTCCTCGCGGCTGTCCCGGGCGACCCTGGATCGGTGCCGCGCCGGGCTGAAGGTCTCGGACGTGGCGGTCCGCGAGATCACCACCCGGTCCGGAGATCTGCGGGCGGCCGGGCTGCGGACGGAGCAGATCGGCAGGCTGCTGCGCGAGCTCGGCCAGGACTCGCTGCTGCTCGTGGCGACCCAGGAGCGCGAGGGCCAGGAGCCGGCGGCCCTGGGCTACCTCTGGTTCGTGCACACGGTCGGGCAGGCCATGCTCTATCGGGTCGGCTTCACCCGCACGGCCCGCGAGCTGGGCATCGACGACGCCCTGCTGCTCACCGGTGCCGTCGAGCTGCAGAAGCGCGGGGTCCAGCGCCTCGACGGCGGTGACGCCGCCGATCCCGAGGTCCCCACGGTGGTGCGCGAGCTCGCCGACGTCGAGCGCACCATCCTGGGCGCGTGGCGCAAACCGCTGGGTGCGCAGACCATGGCCGCTGCCGAGCCGCCCCAGGCAGAGGCGGCCGAGCAGAAGAAGACCGACAAGCCCGGCAAGCGCCGCCGAGGGCTGCTCCGTCTGACTCGCTCCGAGGCGCCCGCAACGGCCTCGCCGGAGCCGGCGGATCAGGTCACGAGCGAACCGGAGCGGACCGTGGCCTCGGATGCCGATGCCGCCGCCGATCGCGCCGCCGCGCAGCGCCGTCGTGATCTCCGCCGGCAGATCAGCTCGGACCTGGGCGTCGAGGTCACCGATCAGACGCCGCCGGTCACTGCCATCGGAGGGGCTGTTGCCGGTGCCTCCGAGCCGGAGGCCGGCAAGGACGGGGTGCCCGGCGGCGTGGGTGCCTCGGGCGAGGACCGCAGCCCCCGCAATCGCAGCCCCAAGGCCGGGGGGAAGGCCGAGCGCAAGCAGGCCAAGGCCCGCAAGCGCCAGAAGGCGGAGGCTCGCAGCGAGGGGACAGGCGCTGAGGATGCGCGGCCCGACGGCGGCAGCTCGGCTGATGCGGTGCCCGTCGACAAGACGGCTGCCGGAGGCGACACCGAGGAGATTGCCGCGCAGGCCGCACCGCAGCACTCGCCGGACGCGACCCGCGAACAGCAGCAGCCGGCCGCGGCGGTCTCCACCGCGGCCGTCGACGAGGCCCCGGTGCGCCCCGTCGAGGTGGACGTCGACGCCGCGCGGCGCGAACGGGAGTTCAAGGCGGAGCAGCGCCGTGCCGAGCGGGTCGCGCAGAAGGCCGATGACATCGAGGCCACGCAGAAGCCGAGGCGCGAGCCGATCGGAAAGCGTCTGCGCCGCGAGGCCGGCGGAGCCATCCGCGATGCCCTGGGGCGCTGACAGCCCCTGGTCGAACGGCCCATGACAAGAGGCCCCGAGCGATCTGCGCTCGGGGCCTCTTCCCTCTGGCGGGCAGGCGGCTCAGCGGCCGGAGCGGGCGCGCAGCCGCTCGCGCACCGACGAGGCGCGCTGGGCGGCTGCCCCGGGCGCGCGCTTGAGGGCCGAGGGCCCTTCCTGGCGCAGCGTGCTCAGCGCGGCGCGGGCGTCGGTGCGGGCGGCGCCGAGGCCCTCGCGCAGGGCGCGGGCGGTCGTGTAGGTCGCGTAGCCGCCCTTGGAGACCGGCAGATCCCAGGTCCCGGGGTACTCGACCGGGCTGCCGCCGAAGGACTTCTTGAACTGGGTGAAGCCGAACCACTCGTGCTCCGGGCCTGCGTCGTCCGGGGCGGTGCCGAACAGATCGAAGGTGCTCAGCCCCTTCTCCTTGGCGTCCAGGAACATCCGCACGACCAGCGGCTTGCCCGCGGAGAGCTTCCGGTGCGCGACATCCATGGAGGCGTGGGCGTAGGTGCGGGTGTCATCCGAGTCGTAGACCAGGGAGGCGCCGATCGGCTCGCCCTCCAGGCGCGCGATGTAGAGCACCGCGGCCCCGCGGGGCATGAGGACCTCGGCGGCGGTGCGCAGGTAGTCGTCGTGCTGGCGGGTGAAGCCCTTGCGCTCGGCGGTCTGCTCCAGGAAGCGCAGCAGCACGGAGATCGTCTCGGGCTCCGTGTGGGCGGTGTAGGTCACGCCCTTCTTGTGGATGTTGCGGTGCAGATTGCGGTTGGTGGACTCCATGTCCTTGATGAGCGCGTCCTCGTCCTGCGTGAGGTCGATCAGCTGCGTGTGCCCCGGCTGCAGGTGCCGGGGGGAGGGGCGGAAGCCGCGCCTGCGCATGGCCCGGTCCATGGACTCGGTGCCGGTCTGGATCTCGGCGAAAGCCGGCTCGACGCGCACGAACCAGCAGCCGTGCTCCTGCGCCGCCTGGCGCAGCGAGGCCATGGCGGCCTCGAAGGACTCGACGGAATCGGCGATCGGCCCGTACGGCGCGTAGAGGTAGCGCCCGGTGCGACCGCCTTCGACGGTGGCCTGCCAGGACCATCCCTGTCCGGAGTCCTGGAGCACGGTGTGGCCCAGGGCGCGCTGGAAGTCCGCCCATGGTTCGGTCTGCAGAATATTCGTCACGCCCCCACTGTACCGGTTCAGGCCTCGGGCCCGGGGGCCCCCCGCGGGGGGGGGGGGCCGGGGCCCCCCCCCCCCCCCCCCGGGGGGGGGGGGGGGGGCCGCTTCGTCATCCCCGCCGGCGGTCATCAGGACGTGATGCGCCTCAAGCTCCGATCCG
>NZ_JALXVH010000060.1 GCF_025149945.1 Kocuria sp. p3-SID1428
CACTGTAGTGCGAGGTCATGACGGCGCAGCCGCCGGGGCGCCTCAGGCGCCGAAGCGCGCGCCCCGGGGATCCGAGGGCATGAGGGTGAACACCAGCAGGATGATGCCGCCCACGCACGGCACGCACGAGATGAAGTACCACCAGCCGGAGCGATCGGTGTCATGCAGGCGGCGCACCGTGATCGCGATCGACGGGACGATGGTCGCCAGCCCGAAGAGCAGGAGCAGCCCGTAGAACAGCATCACGACTGCCAGGGCCAGCCCGACACAGACCCACCAGTACTGCGAGCGCGAAGCGCGGCCGGAGAACTGGACGTACTTCTTGAAGTAGTCCTTCATGACCGAGCCGAGGCCCATGGGCTCACCGGGGTGGGTGCCCTGTGGCAGCTGACCCCCTGCTGACCCCTGCGCCGTATCCGGGCTGCTGCGGGTACGGGGGCGTGCTCATGAGGGCCTTTCGCCGAGCGCCGGAGCCGGTCCGCTCCAGTGCCCGGGGGCCGGACGACGATCGCTGGGGCTCAGCCCTCCTCGGCCTGAGCCCGGTTCGGCACCACCATCACGGGGCACACGGCGTCGACCAGGACGGCCTGGGAGACGGAGCCCATGAGCAGACCGCGGAAGCCGCCGTGGCCGCGCGTGCCCACCACCACGAGATCCGCGGACGCAGAGGCCTGCACGAGGGCGTCGGCGGGACGGCCCGAGAGGATGTGGATGCTGGTGCCCAGCCCGGGGAACTGCTGGGCGACGCCGTCCTCGACCTTCTGCAGCATGTTCCGCGCCGGCTCCGTGAGCTGCTCGGCGACGGCCTGATCGAGCTCCGCCGAGCCCGAGGGCAGCGAGGTCATGGACGGGATCACCGTCACCAGGGAGAGGCCCTTGCCGTGGGCCTGGGCGTACTCGGCGGCCTGCTTGACCGACGGGGACTCCAGCCCGAGCTTGTCGACGGCCACGACCACGCGGTCGGTGAAGTCGCCCTGGGAGGAATCGGAACTCTCCGGAAGCACGATGACGGGGCACTCTGCGTGGGCGGCGGTGGCGGCGGAGACGGAGCCCAGGCGACCGCGCAGACCGTGCCGGCCGCGCTTGCCCAGCACCACCAGGGAGCTGTCCCGGGATTCGTTGACGAGGACTCCGGCGACGTCGCCGCGCTCCAGGATGCCGCGGGCGGAGACCCCGGCATCCTGGGCCTTCTGCACGGCGCGGCGGGCGGTCTTCTCCGCCTCCTCCTCGATCTGCTCCAGGAACGGGCCGGTGATCGCGGCATCTGCCATGACCTGGCGCCCCGTGGAGACCACCACGATCAGCTCGCCGTCGGCCGACCTGGCCTCTTCGATGGCCCAGTCCAGGGCCGTCTCCGCGAACTCCGAGCCGTCATAGCCGACGAGGATCTTCTGGGTCATCGCTCTGCCTTTCCACGCTGAAAGCTGCTGGAGAGGCCCTGTGCGACCTGGTGGATCGGGCCCGGAGACCGTGCGCCCTGCGACGCCGCTCCTGGCTGCCTCTCCGCTGCCATTCTATGACAGCGCGCACATCCGGACCCGTTCGGATGGCAACCGACGGCATCCGCGCGCCCCGGCCGAGGCAGCTCGTCGGCGCGCCCGCACCTGGCCCAGCGGCTCCCTGACCCCACCCCATCGACTGGCCGATTCCCCACCGCCCCCGCATCGACTGGCCGAAGAGGCACCCGGGGGCGGCTCAGGCCTGCAGCAGCCAGCGATCTCCTCGGGCGCGCATTCCCAGGGTCACCCCGCGAGCCCCCATGTAGCCGAACGCGTAGGCGATCCACAGCAGCATCAGCCCGAGCGCACCGCCCTGATCCGCGAGCACCAGGGCCGCGAGCATCGGCAGGTAGACCACCAGGTTCACCACGCCGGCCAGGGCCAGGTAGCGGGCGTCGCCGGCGCCGATCAGCACGCCGTCGAGCACGAACACCCATGCCGCCAGCGGCTGCCCCACGGCCACCACGATCATCCCGAGCGCGAACAGCCGCTGGACCTCGGGCGAGGGCGTGAGCACAGGCGCGGCCAGCGGCAGGACCAGCCCCACCACGAGGCCGGTGACCACGCCGAAGACCATCCCGAAGACGACGATCCGCCGCACCAGGGCGCGCACGGCATCCCGAGCCTCATCGCCCTCAGGGCCTTGGTCCCGGGTGTCGCGAGCGCCGGTCTCCTTGCCCACGAGCGCCTGCGCGGCGATGGCCAGGGCGTCGAGCGCGTAGGCCATGACGTTGAAGATGGTCATGATCAGCTGGTAGGCCGCGAGGTTCTCAGCCCCCTGGCGAGTGGCGACCACGACCGTGAGCATCAGCGCGGCGCGCAGGGAGACGGTGCGCAGCATGAGCCACGAGCCCACGCCCATCAGCCCGGCGACCCGCCGCGGGGAGGCGGCCATGCCCACGCCCTCATCACGGCAGCGCCGCCCGAGCAGCACCAGGTACACGGCGGCCATGGCCCACTGGGTGAGGCTCGTGCCCAGGGCCGCACCGGCCACACCCATGCCGACCCCGTGCACCAGCGTCACGTTGACGCCCACGTTCAGCACCGCGCCGACCATGGCGATGACCAGCGGCGTGCGGGTGTCCTGCAGCCCCCGCAGCACGCCCGTGGCCGCGGTGACGAGCAGGATCGCAGGCAACCCGGGCAGCGACCACCACAGGTACGACGAGGCCTGCTCCAGCACGTCGCCCTGACCGCCCATGGCCTGCAGCAACGGCCGTCCCAGGGCAGCGCCGAGCAGCGCCAGGACCACACCCAGGACCGCGCCGAGCCAGAGGCCGTCGCGGCCCACCGCCAGCGCCTCGCGCATGCGACCGGCGCCGAGGTGCTTGGCCACCGCGGGAGTCGTCGAGTAGGCCAGGAACACCATGAGCCCCACGGCTGTCTGGACGACCGCCCCGGCCAGGGCCACGCCGGCCAGCGGCTCGGTGCCCAGCCGCCCCACGATGACGGTGTCCGCCAGCAGGAACAGCGGCTCCGCGATGAGGGCGCCGAAGGCCGGCACTGCGAGTCCCAGGATGCGCCGATTCAGCCCCTTGCCGCCCGGCACATCGCTGCGCTGCACCCGTCCTGCCTCCGTCGTCTTCCATCGTCTTCGAACGCGTGCTCCACGCGCCCGTTGCTAGCCTTCCACAGTACCCATCCAGGGCCCTTCGGCCTGCCCCGCATCCCCCAGGAGGTCTCGCGATGGCCCGCTCCTCCGGCGGACGCCCCGTGCGCTCCTCCCACCCCTCGTGGCCCCCGCTGCGCGTGCGCGCCGTGGTCAACGGACTGCGCGCGACCACTGCCGGCGTCGGCCTGCTGTGGCTGACCTGGGGCGTCCTGGACTTCACCGTCTACGACGCCTCCGCAGTGCCGGCTCCCGTGCGGATCATCGCCCTGTGGTTCGCGGTCGGGATGCCGATCGCCTGGCTGGGCATCGGGCTGCACCTGGTCGTGGCCGGGCTGCTCAGCTCGGACCGCGTCCTGCTCGCCCACGGCTCCGCGCAGTGGGAGCCCGGCGCGCAGGACGACGTCCTGCGCGGCGTCCGCGTGCGCCGCTGGCGGGTGGGGCTGTTCGGCGGCCGCCGCCTGTCCGCTCCCACGCTGGGCTGGCTCCCCGAGCTCTCCCCGTACGCGCTGGCGCCTCTGGGCGGCGGCGTCCTGGCGCTGGTCGTGATGCTGGCCTGGATGGCCCGCGGCTACGGCGCCGGGGTGATCGCGCTGATCGCGGCGATCCTGTGGCTGGGCTGGCGGCTGCTGCGCGGCTGGCAGGCCTGGAGCGACGTCCGCGATCTCCGCGCCCGCCCGCGCCCCTCCGACCTGGAGGCGGAGTCCACCCCGGATGAGGTCTGGGAGGACGAGCACTGGGACGACGACTGGCAGGACGAGCCCGCGCCTGCCCGCAGCCGCGCCGAGGACCTCGACTCGACCGCGGCGCTGCCCCGCTACCGCGAGGACCGGCCGACGGCCGCGAGGATCGCCGCGACCCGTCGCGTCGATCGCGCCGACAACGATGACCCCACCGATGCCCTGCCGCTCTACGTGGACGACGAGGACCCCCGCGAGCACCCGGAGGACGGCCCCCAGACCGCCCCGCTGGAGACCGTGCCGCGGCGCGACGAGCCCTTGCGACGGGGGCGCCGCGGGAGTCGTCGGGCCCGTGGGGACTCCGAGCGGGCCCCGGCAGACGACGGCCCCCCAGAGGTGTTGGTCGACCGCTCCGTGCAGCGCGCGATCCGTGCCAAGCAGGCGCGTCGCGGTGCCGCCACGGAGCGGGAACCGGAACGGGGACGCTCCGGGCGAGGTCGAGGCAGCGTCCGCGAGCGTCAGCGCCCTGGCCCCGCGGCGGCCGAGGAGAAGCCGCAGGGGCTGCGCGCCTACCTGGGCCAGCGCAGCCACCAGGGTCACGAGGATTCGGGGACGCGCTCCCTGCGCGAGTCCGGCGAGCCGAGCCCGCGTCGGGAGGACCGGGGCCCCGCACCGCGCCCGCGCTCGGTGTCGCGTCCGGGGCGCTCGGAGGAGCCGTTCGACCAGGAACGCCCTGCAAGCAGCGGCGCGCCCTCGTCCGCCGATGCAATGGACGAGATCTACGGCCACGACGACCATGCGCCGTCGCTGCTGTCCTACCTCTCCCGCCGCCGCGACGACGAGGCCCGTTGAGGAGCTCGCGCGCAGCCTGAGCGCCGCGCAGGAAGCACCCGCCGCCGGCCGTTTCGGATGCGCGGGGAGGCTCTCGTCAGCGCCTGCCCTCTGCCCTTCAGTACCCGCGCAGCTGCTCGAGCTTGCGGCGGTCCTTCTTGGTGGGCCGCCCCGCACCGCGGTCGCGCTGCGGCACGGCCGAGCGCAGCTGGGGCGGCGGCGGGGTCGAGCGGTCCTCGTAGCACTCCCTGGCCACCGGGGCGCCCACGCGCTTGAGCAGCAGTCGGCGCACCACGAGCTCCTGCTGCCAGCCCGGGCGTCGGACCGTGACCGCGTCCCCCACGCGCAGCGCCTGCGCCGCCTTCACGGAGGCGCCGTTGAGCCGCACATGCCCGGCCCGGCACGCCGTCGTGGCCTCGGAGCGAGTCTTGAAGATCCGGACGGACCACAGCCACACGTCCAGGCGGACGGAGGCGGGGCCGTTGTCAGGCGCGGTGCTCATGGCGTCATCCTCCCATTCGGGGCCGATCAGAATTCTTCGCGATGTGGTCTTGCTCACACACGAGGGCAGGAGTAGCGTCAGCGGTACCACAGGTCGACAGACGGGAGTGCGAATGGAGAAGGCATCCATCAGCGGGACCGACACGGGCAGGGCTGCAGAAGCCGCGCAGTGAAGGCCGGAGCAGACCGCAGCAGCCGAACCGGTTGACGATCGAGCCCAGCACAACGGGAGACGGGTCATCAACACACTGGCGGCTCGCATGCGGCGCAGGCGATAACCATCGAGAAGAGCACGGTGGCAAGCCGACCTCGCAGTAGGACCGCGAAGACCAGGACGAGGACCCCGGAAGCGATCGCGACGCTTCCGGGGTCCTCGCATGTCCTGGCTCCCGGCACCTCCAGAGCCTTCCGAGGTCACGGCAGACGCAGCTGCACGGGCACGTCGCCCCCGCGAGGAGTCGCTTACGCAGACCATCGCTCACCGAAGCCCTGCGTAAGCCACTCCCCGCGGACTCCTCAGTCGCCCCGGGTCGCAAGACGGGCACCCCGGACAGCGCGGTGCCCCGGCTCGCAGGAGCCGGGGCGCCGTCGTGCGCTGATCCCGTGGGCGGGATCGTGCGTCAGCCGATCAGGAGGCGACCGTGGAGGCCAGGCGGTTCATGGACTCCTCCAGCTCCTCCTCCGAGATCATGGGGAAGTGGACCTTCTTGAGGATCTCCGGGTTGGCGTCCTTCCAGGTGTACGTCTGGGTGACGCGCGTGCTGTCCTCGCCCAGCGGCTCGAGCTCCCAGACCCACTCCCAGCCGTTGTCCTCGACCGTGGTGCCCTGCCTGGCGGGCTTCCAGGCGATCAGCTTGTTCGGGTCGAATCCGGTGACCGTGTTGTCGGTCTTGTAGTCGCCGCCCTGGTCCTCGCGGTGCATGTCCATGGTGAAGACGTCGCCGGTCTTCTCGATGCGCTGATCCGAGCCGTTCTTGATGTTGCCGGAGCCGTCGAAGTCGACGTGGCGGGCCGGCAGGGACAGGATCTGGAAGATCTCGGCAGCCGGGGCATCGATCTCGCGAGTGACGGTGACGGAGGTGTCGGTGGTCGTCATGCTGAAGTGCTCCTTTTTCATCAGGGGACTTTCGTGTGACCAGAGTAGGAACTCTGCGCTGCGGATCACAACGGCGTTCTCCCGCAGAGGAACGGCGGAGGGCCTGACTAGCCTGAAGGCATGCAGCAGCGCACCGTGATCGGCCTGGACATCGGCGGGACCTCCACGCGCGGTCTGCGCGCCGACGGTCCCGCGACCGCACCGGGCGCGGAGCTCGTCGTCGGCGCCGAGGCCTCCGCGGGCAGCTCCAACGTGCAGAACGTGCCCCGGGACCAGGCCCGCCGGCGGCTGGCCGCCGTGCTCGGCGAGCTGGGCGCGGCCAAGCTGGATCCGACCGCCCGCCGTGTGGACGTGGTGATCGGCGCTGGCGGCGTGGACACCGACGACGACGCCCGCCGCCTCGAGCAGCTCGTGCGCGAGGCGGCGGGGGCCCTGAGCGGAGCACGGTTCCGGATCGTGCACGACACCCGCCTGCTGCTGGCCGCCGCAGGAGCGGACGAGGGCATCGCGCTGATCGCCGGCACCGGCTCGGTGGCCTGGGGACGCACCGCCGACGGCTCCGAGGCCCGCCGCGGCGGGTGGGGCTACCTGCTCGGCGACGAAGGCAGCTCCTTCTGGGTCGGCCGCGAGGCGGTGCGCCGGGCCCTGCGACGGGCCGATGCCGGCGAGCCGGCCGATGAGCTCGACCGCGCCGTGCTCGAGGCCCGCGGGCTGAGCGACCGCACGCAGCTGATCGCCGACTTCCACGACCGCTTCGAGCGCACAGCCTGGGCGGGGCTGGCCGCCCAGGTGGATCGCTGCGCGAGCACAGGCCACCTCGGTGCCCGCGAGCTGCTAGGGGCCGCCGCAGGGCATCTGCTCGAGATGGCGGCGGGCGTCGGCGAGCAGCTGGGCCTCACGGGCCCGGTCGTGCTGGGCGGAGGGCTGGGGTCGTCGTCGACCCTGGTGGGGGCCCTTTCCGAGCAGGCTGCGGACGCCGGGCTGAGCGCCCCGGAGCCTCTGCAGGTTCCGCCGGTGCGCGGGACGCTGCGCCTGGCCCGGACCTGAGCGCCGGCGCCCTCGCCCGCGTAGGCTCGGGGCACACACCCCCGTCCGATGAAAGAGGTGCTGATCGTGTCCCCGAATAGCTCCAGCGGCTCCCACGAGCAGCCGGGCGGCGCGCTGTCGCAGCCCTCGCAGCTCACGCAGGCGGATCCGGAGCGCCTGAGCGCGCTGACGCGGGATGCGGAGGCCTCCCGCCAGAGGCTGCGGGCCGTCCTGTCGGACACCGGGGCCGAGCCCCGGGATCGGGTGGCGGCCGCCGTGCTGCTCGAGGCCGTCCTCTCGGACAGCGGCGCGATCGAGTTCCTGGACGACGAGACCGCCGCCAGCACCCAGGCCCTCGAGCTGCGGTTCGCGCCGGCGCTGCGCCCCGCCGCCGCACGGGCCCTCGGCACGCCGGCGACCGTGCAGCTGCTGAGCTGGGCCGCGCAGTCCAGCCCCGGGGCACCTCCCGTGGAGGCCGCCGAGGCGGCCGCGCACCTGGGCGTGGACGACGACGGGCTCATCTACGGCCGAGTCTCCCAGCGAGCCGTACAGATCGCCGAGCAGAAGGGCCTCAGCCGCGCCCTCAAGGACCGGCTGCGCCGACTCACCGACGCCCTGGGCCTGGCCGATCGGCAAGCCCGACGCCAGCGCGCCGAGCAGACCCCCGCAGACGGGGACACCGCGGCGGGCAGCAGCTCGACGCCACAGGCTCCTGCTCACCAGGACGACCCCAAAGCACAGGATCGCGACCGCCGGGGCGACTCCGCCCCGCGGGCCGCCGAGCGGCGGGGCGAGTCCGGGTCGCAGGATCGCGATCCTCAGGACGACCTCGCCCCGTCGTGGACCTCGGACGACGATGCCGCCCTGGCCTCGATGCTGGGTCGAGAGCCGGACGATGAGCCTGTCTCGGATCGGTCGCGCCCGTCGGGCGATGCGAGCACTCAGCCCCCGCAGGCCCCGGACTTCGGCCGGCCCGTGGGCTTCGACGGCGGGGGCACCGCCGCCTTCGACCGACCCTCCGGCTCCGATGAGGACGTCCCGCAGGCCCAGCAGGGCAATGGCCCGGGCTACGGCCCCGGCAGCGGCACGACCGAAGGCCAGCCGCCTCGCTCCTACGACTTCCGCTACCTAGGCGATGAGACGCCCAAGCCCACCACGGAGGCCGAGAAGGCCGAGTTCCGCACCACGCTGCGCAACTGGGGGATCTTCGCGCTGGCGCTGGTCCTGGTGCTGATCATCGTGGGCTTCATCCTCTGAAACGGCCACGATGATCAGCGCAGGCCTCACCGGGCGGTGAACTCCCACGGGCCGCTGGACTCCACGGTGATGAAGTACTCCTCGGCCGGCAGCTCCATGGTGCCCTCGCCGGGGCCGATCTCGTTGAAGATCGTCTCGGCGGTGGGGCCGTCCGGATCGGCAGTCTCGGCCTTGACGATGAAGTTGCCGTCACCCTCGACCTGGACGTCGAAGGAGCCGGCCTCTTCGCCCGTCCAGTGGAAGACCTTGGAGCCGTCGGCCTTGACCGACTGACCGGGGCTGACGTCCGGGATCTCGTCGATCGAGTAGACGTCGAACTGCCACTCGACATCGTCCTCGGCCGAGACCTTCACATCCGTGATGCGCTCGTCCATCCAGTAGGGATCTTCGAAGCCCACACCGGTGGTTCCGGGGACCACGCCGCCCATGGAGGTGGTGGAACCGTCCGTGCGCTGACCGGTGAAGTAGGCGTAGATGGAGCTGTCCCCGCTGGCGGAGCGACTGGTGTAGACCGGCGCGTCCTCGCCGTCCGGGTGCTCCAGGGCGAACTCGCCGTCGCCGGAGCCGGACTCGGACTGCACCGGCTCCACATCGGGCAGGCCGGACAGCTCGACCACATCGCCCGTGGCGGAGGCCGAGCCGCCGTCCTCGGAGGAGTCGTCGGACGGGTCGTCAGAGGCTGCCTCCGAAGCATTCTCGGAGGCGTCCTCGGAAGCATCATCCGAGGACTGGTCCGTCGACTCCTCGGAGGCTTCAGCGGAGGACTCGGCGCTGGACTCGGCCGAGGAGCCCTCCGAGGCCGTTTCGCTGGCACCGGCGGACTCATCCGCGCCCTGGGACTCCTCGGAGGAGGACGAGCCGTCGGAGGGGTCTTCCTCGCCGGAGGGCACGCAGCCGCTGAGGGCCAGCCCGGCGCTGATCGACAGGGCGCCGAGGATCAGCGGCGAGCGTCGTCGCCGGGGCGCGCTCGAGTGCAGCTGCTCGACGAGCTGGGCGTCCAGCTCCTCATGCTCGGCGGGGGACGGCTGAGTGGTCCGTGACTTCCGGAAGCTCATGGGGGTGCTCCTTCTGCGCGGTGATGCGGCGGATGCCGGTGGGTCCGGCTCTGACTCCATCCTGCCCCATCCGTTCCCTAAAGCACACACCTGTGTCGGCATGTCCCCGCATGACGCTCGCAGCGCGGGCCGCCCCGCATGTCGGCGCCCGGCCATAGGCTCGGCAGACGACCCCGGAAGGACAGGGGCCAGCCGACCGCAGGAGGAACCATGACCGCCGCCCAGCAGCTGCTCGAGGATCTCGCCCGCCGCCCCGCCGACACCGCACGACTCGTGCTCGACGGACTGGGCCTCCAGGAGGCGCACACCCAGCCCGACGGAACCCACAACTCGATCGTGTGGCTGATCTGGCACGCCGCCCGCCAGGAGGATCTCCAGGTCGCCCAGCTCAGCGGCCGGGAGCAGGTCTGGAGCGCAGGCCGGTGGGGGCAGCGCCTGGGCATCGATCGCGGAGCCGAGGACTTCGGCTTCGGCGACTCGGCCCAGGACGTCGGCGCGGTCACCACCAGCTCGCTCGAGCAGCTGGCCGCCTACCTCACCGAGGTGACGGAGGAATCAGCGCGCTACGCGGCCTCGCTGTCGGACGACGAGCTCACCGAGGTCATCGACGACTCCTACGACCCGCCCGTGACCCGCGGCGTGCGTCTGATCTCGACCTTCGAGGACGCCTCGACCCACGTGGGCCAGGCCGCCTATGCCCGCGGCCTGGTGGAGTCCGGCTGGACGATCGGCTTCTGAGGCCTCCCCGGCCGCTCAGCGCAGGTCAGCCCTGCGCAGGCCCGGCAGAGAGACCGGAGAACCACTGCCAGGTGCGATCCTTGGCCTCGGTCATGGACCCGGAGACGATCCAGGCGATGTCATCGGAGCTGAGCGGGAACAGGGGGCGCTTCACGGCCTCCTCCCCCGCGACGTCCGCCGCACCGCCGTACTGGAGCTGATCGGCCCCGGTCGGATCCAGCTCGGCCCAGGGGTCCTCCTGCAGCTCCCCCGGGCGCGCCAGGCTCCACAGCTGGGCGAAGCTCAGCGTCGTGCCGCAGCGCCCGGCGAGCTCCCGCGCCACTGCGGCCGCACCGCGCAGCGGGCTGGCGTCGGGGGCTTCGGCCTCCGCCCCGGACAGGGCCTCAGCCTCACCGTCGGCAACCTGCAGGAAGGCCGCCAGCAGCGCCAGGGCCGCATCCAGCAGCGCCTCGTCGGCCTGCACAGGGTCCTCGGCCCCCGGAACTGCGACCCCGGGCGGCGCCGCCGGCAGCTGCGGCAGGATCCCGTCGAGCTGCTCCCACACCCAGCGCAGCCAGGACCACTGCGCGGGAGTCTCCGGACGGGTCTCCGGCTCCCAGTCCGTGGCAGCAGAAGCCCAGTCGGCGTCGAGGGCGGGATCGCCGGCGACCTTCGATTCCTGCGGCTGCTGGGGCGGGAGGGGTGCGGCGGGGTGGCTGAACATGCCGCCAGGCTACTGACCACGGGCACCAGATGTGCACGACGACGCCGCGCCGCAGCCCCTTGCTGGGGTTCTGCGGCGCGGCGTCGTCAGCCATCGGTGGACTCGGGGCCTGCTGCCTCCAGCTCAGGAGCCGGAGCTGGCTGCCTCGTACTCCTCCTCGGTCATCGGGGTGAAGCTCCAGTTGCCGTCGGCTTCGACCGCGATGATGTACTCGCCGTCCTCGATCTCCAGGCCGCCGGTCACGGCGCCGATCTCATTGAAGACGTACTGGGTGCCGGAGCCGTCGTCCTCCGGGGACTCGCCGTGGACGATGAAGTTCGACTCGCCGTCGTGCTCCACGGCCATGAAGGCGTCGTCCTCGGAGTTCCAGCGGACCAGGCCGGAGCCCTCCGACTCGACGGTGTCGCCCGCAGTGGCCTCCGGGATGGCGTCCATCTCGTAGAAGCTGATCGTGTAGGTCTCGCCGTCCTCGGCCTGCATGTCCCACTCGGAGGTATTGGAGTCCAGGCCGCCGTTCATGCCGTAGGGGTCCAGCAGGAAGGTCGAGGACTCGCCCGAGTCCGCGCCGTCGAGCATCTGGCCCTTGTCGGCCTCGCCGTAGATGTAGGTGTACTCCTCGTCCGAGGTGTTCTCGAAGACGACCACCAGGGGCTCGTCGTGCTCCGGGATCTTGACCGTGCCGCCGCCTTCGCCCTCGATGACCTCGAGGGGCTCACCGTTCATGGCGCCGGCATCGACCGTGTCGCCCGTGGCCGCGCTTCCCGAGGAATCCGAGTCCTCGGTGGCCTCACCGCTGGCCTCGGAGTCCTCGTCCGTGGGGGCGCCCTTGGCGTCGGTGCTCGCGTCGTCGTCCGCGTCCTCGGAGGGGGTCTCGCTCGAGTCCCGGTCGGAGTCGGTCGAGTCCTCGGACGGGGCCTGCGTCTCGGCTGCGGGCTGCTCGGTCTCGGCTGCGGGCTGCGTGGCCTCGGTCTCCTCGACGGCCGGCTCCGAGGTGGGAACGCAGGCGGAGAGACCGAAGGCGGCGGTCACCGCCAGCATGCCGACGGTCAGCGGGGTGCGGAGAGTGCGATTCGTGCTCATGACGACCTCCTGAGATCGTGTCATCGGTGGTGCTCGGGGGATGTGCCTGTCGGTCCTCTTCGTTCCGACACCCCAGAGTTAACCATCGCAAATGTACAGGCGCAAACCCCTGGTGCTCGTGCGGGCGAATGTGACGAACCTTTACTTCCGCAAACGAGGCTGCTCGAACACGCGAGAGCCCGGCGGGCTCGGACCGCCCGCCCGCGAGCGATCAGTCCTCGACCGGCTCGTAGTTCTTCTCGTAGTCGTCCTCGGTGATGGGCGCGAAGCTCCAGTTGCCGTCGGCGTCCACGGTGATGATGTACTCGCCGTCCTCGACCTCCAGGCCGCCGTCGATCGCCCCGATCTCGTTAAAGGCCAGCTGCGAGGTGGAGCCGTCGTCCTCCGGGGACTCGCCGTGGACGATGAAGTTCGACTCGCCGTCGTGCTCGACCGCGTAGTAGCCGTCGTCCTCGAGGTTCCAGCGGAAGATGCCGGTGCCCTCGGCCTCCGCGCCCTGACCGTCCTTGACCTCCGGGACGGAGTCCAGCGGGTAGAAGCTGATCTTGAAGGTGTCGCTGGAGTCGCCCTCCATCTTCCACTTCTTGGTGTTCGAGTCGAGCCCGCCGTTGTAGCCGTACGGGTCGAGCAGGAAGATCACGGTCTCGCCGGTCTCGGTGCCCTCGAGCATCTGGCCCGGATCGGCCGTGCCGTAGAGGTAGCTGAACTCCTCCTCCGAGGTGTTCTCGAAGACGACCACCAGGGGATCGTTGTGCTCGGGGATCTCGACGGTGCCGTCGCCCTCGCCCTCAACCACGGAGATCGGGTCGCCGGAGAGCTTGGTGGCATCGACCATGTCGCCGGCCGGAGCGGCGTCCTCGGAGTCCTTCGAGGAGGCATCCTCCGAGGGCTCGGAGGATGCCTCCTCCGAGGCTTCGTCCGACGTGTCGTCCGAGGTCTCCTCGGAAGCATCGTCGGAGGACTCCTCCTGGGCCTCCTCCGACGGCGCCTGCTCGGCCTGGGTCTCCTCCGAGGACGCGGCCTCGGCCTCCTCGGCCTGACCCGAATCGCTGGAGTCGTCCTCGACCGTGGGCACGCAGCCCGAGAGACCGAAGGTGGCGGTGAGGGCCAGCAGGCCGACGGTCAGGGGGGTGCGCAGATGACGATCCAGGCTCATGCGGGGCTCCTTGGGGATACGGCGACCAGACGGTGCGGGGGCCATGAGGGTGACCTCACGCACTCAAGACCTCCCCAGGAAATCACCACGGCACACACCAGAGGTAATGCGAAGTCAACATCTCGATACATGACATCGGATGGGTCGAGGACGGGTTCCCCGCACCGCTGCCTCGGATGTCCCCGGACGGACCCCTCCCTCTACCCTGGAGCCATGACGACGCTGCCCGCCCAGCTGGCGACCGCCCGCACCGCCCTGTTCACCCCCGCCCTGCGTCCCGATCGAGTGCTCAAGGCGCAGGGTTCGGGCGCCGACTGCGTGGTCGTGGATCTCGAGGACGCTGTGGCCGCCGCGGACAAGGACACCGCCCGCGAGCACCTGCTCGCTCTGCTCACCGGAACCCATGAGGCCGGTGCCCTCAAGGGACCAGTGGCTGTGCGCGTGAACAGCCCGCAGACCGAGGCGGGACGTGCCGATCTGGCCGCGCTGCGCCGTGCCGCGCGAGCCCATGAGCACAGCGGCTCGGCACGGGCCGCCGCTGCCGCCGTGGGAGCCTCCGCTCCGGGGTGCACCGATGCCCCCGAGCCGCTCGACGCCGTGCTGATCCCCAAGCTGGAGACGCTCGAGCAGGTCCACGAGGTGCGCGACGGCCTGGGCTTCGAGCTCGGGATCGTGGGCACCGTGGAGTCGGCCACCGGGCTGCTGGCCCTCGAGGAGATCGCGGCCGATCCGGCCGTGGTGCGCCTTGCGGTCGGTGCGCTGGATCTGGCCTTCGACCTGGGCTGCTCAGCGGATTCCCGCACCATGGCCGCGGCGATGGCCCGTGTGGTCACCGTCTCGCGCGCCTGCGGCATCGCGGGCCCGCTGGACTCCCCGACCCCCGAGTTCCGCGACCTGGAGCCTGTGCGCAGCGCGGCACTGCGCGCACGGGAGGACGGCTTCACCGGGAAGCTGTGCATCCACCCCGCACAGGTGGCCGAGGCGGCACAGGTCTTCGCCCCCACCGAGGATGAGCTCGCCTGGGCCCGCTCGGTCGTCGAGGCGGTCGACGGAGCCAGTGCCGTGGACGGAGCCATGGTCGACGCCCCCGTGATCGCCCGAGCCCGACGCGTCCTGGCCGACGGC
>NZ_JALXVH010000061.1 GCF_025149945.1 Kocuria sp. p3-SID1428
CAGGATCGACATGCCCGAGGTGATGACCGTCAGCATGGAGCTCTTAGGCATCATGCCCGTCCAGGTCGACGCCTCCACGGAGGGCAGCAAGCAACTGCGCAAGGTTTATCAGGCAGTCCGCACGGTGGTCGATGCCATCAATGAGCTGCGCAACGACCATGGAACAGGCCACGGTCGCACGCTGCCGAGCGGCGTGTCCGTGGAAGCGGCACGGTTCATGATTAGGCAGGCCACGATGGTCGCCGAGATAATGCTGGCGACTCATGACCGCCAAATGGGGCGTGCTTGACGAGGACGGATGAGTCGCACCAGCGACAGGCTAGGTCTCGCCACTGACCCATAGGGCGGAGCTGCTCCAGAATTCATAGCGGTGGTCCTCGCACGGCAGCCGCACACACGCGCCAATCCGCCGCTCCGCGCGGCGTCGAAGCCGCGCCCCAATGCCGACCAGCGCACGAGTCTCGCCACTTAGTGCTGCGATTTTCGCGCCACTTAGTTGTATGAGGCCATGACGTTGTTGACGCGTGCCGGTGTTGCAGAGGCAGGCGGTTGCCCGTCGTGAGCGCCGTGGGGACGGTGATAGTTGTAGTGCCGGTTCCACGTTTTCAGCGCGGCAGCGCGTTCGGCTTCTGAATCCCACTTACGGGCGTAGAGGTGCCGCGCGTCAGACTTAGTGGCAGGGCCGTTATGTAGGTCCTGAAGGAGAGTCAGACATGGGTAGACCACCCTCGATTCCGGCGGAGAAGAAGACCCGGATAGTGCTGAGCGTGCTGGCCGGCGAGATGTCCATCGCCGAAGCGGCACGCAAGGAGAAAGTCAGTGAGCAGTCCATCGGACGGTGGAAGGCCGAGTTCCTGGAAGCCGGCAAGACCGCCCTGGTGGCCGGCAGGTCCGGACCATCCTCCCGAGAGGAACAGCTGGAGGCCGAGGTCGCCGAGCTGACCCAGGCCTTGGGCGAGGCACACCTGGAAGCCAGGGTGTGGAAGAAGTCCGCGGAGGGCCGGCTGGGCCCTTCGAGGACCTCGAGGTGATCCGCGTGGAAGCGGGCATGTCGACCGCGAGGTTCTGCCAACTCTTCGACATGCCCGAGCGGACCTGGCGCCGCTGGCAGGCCAAGGCCCGCACCGGGACGGCGGTGAAGGGACCGTGGCCGCAACCGGGACGGCAGGCCGCCAGGGAACTGGTGGTCAAGCACGCGCTGGCCCATCCGGCGTGGGGGCATCGGAAGATTTGGGCAATGGTCCGCCACGACGGGCATGTGGTTTCCGAGGCGACCGTGCTGCGAATCCTGCGCGACGAGGGGCTGATTCTGCCCGCGCAGTACCAACGGGAGCGACGGAAGCTGGCCGAGCGGCGCAAGGCCGCGTTCGCCACCGAGCCCTCAGGCCCGAACCAAGTCTGGCAGCTGGACTTCAGCGAGTTCGAGACCACCACCGGAGGGACCTGGCGGCTGGCCGGGTGCCGGGACTACTGGTCCAAGTACGAGCACCCCTTCCACGTTTCGCCCACCGGGAACCAGCACGACGCGATCGACGCGATCGAGTTGGCCCTGGCCGACTACGAGGCCATGTTCGGTCACCCGCTGGTCGAGGCCTGCCCGGTCGATCCCGAGACCGGTGAGCTGTTGCCCGTGGTGACCATCGTGACGGACAACGGCGGGCCGTTCCGGTCCTTCCGCTTCGAGTCCTTCATCGCCGCCCACCCCGAGCTACACCACGTGCGCACCCGAGTGAAGACCCCGGGGCAGAACGGGTCCCGTGAACGCGGCTTCGGCACGCTGAAGTACGAACGGCTCTACCTGGACGAGATTGACGACGCGATCGTGCTCGCCGAGCGGGCCGAGGACTACCGGATCGAGTACAACGAGCTCCGGCCCCACGAGGCCGTCTCATGGAACCGGCCCAAGGAGGTGCACCTGGGCCTGGCCGACCCCACCACCCCGACATTCAAAACCAAGGAAATCCTGCCAACTACTTGACGCGGGACAGAGGAACTCTTCGGCGACGGTGAAGTCAGGGTGGTCGGCTCGTGCCCTGCGGACCATGTTGGGTGAGAGGTCGATGCCCTCCGCGTGGCATCCGCGCCCAGCCAAATAGGGCAGCATTCGCCCTGCCCCGCAGCCAGCATCCAGGACCACGCGAGGCTCGTGCAGGAGTGCGACGAAGTGGTCGATCGTGGCCAAGTCGATGGGCTGTTCGCCTTCGGTGGTACGGAAGTGGTCGGCGTACACGTCGGCCACAACGTTGTAGGAGGTCCTGGTGAGAGCTTCCTCTGCTTCCGGCATGGCTCTAAGTCTGCCAAAACGTCGCGCTCAACCACGAGGGAACTGGTGCACAAACGGTCGTTTGTGGCAGACCTGATCCTCGCCACAACCCTCGCCAACACGTCATGGTGGTGGCCCACCCATACCCAGTGCGACGGATGTGTCGCAAAAGTCCGCGAACGGACCCTAACGACAACCGTAAATGACTACTGCGTAACTGTTGCGCACGGCCTCCCCCTAGTGGGACGCATTGGGAGAGCGCGGTTCCGGAATCTGGCGGGGATCCCGGTGCGCGGGCGAGCGAGGTCGCTGGCAATGGTGTGTAGGGCGTGATCAAGCCTCAGTAGGCGGGGCCCCTGGCGAGGATGTGTCGTGGCGGCGGCGCCGTGCTACGGGGGTCGCCGGCGCCCCAGGGGCGGAGGCTGGCGATGAGCTCCTCGGCCCTAGCGCGGATCTCGTCGCGAACCGGGCGGACCTCGTCGATTCCCTTGCCGGCCGGATCGTCGAGCTCCCATTCCTCGTAAGGCTTTCCGGGGTAGAACGGGCAGGCGTCACCGCAGCCCATAGTGATCACGACGTCGGAGGCCTGGACGGATTCCGGGGTGAGAATCTTGGGCGCCTGGTGGGAGAGGTCGATCCCGACCTCTCCATCGCGGCCACGGCTGCGGGGTTGATCGTGTCGGCGGGTGCAGACCCGGCGGAGCGGACCTTGATGCGGTCGCCGGCGAGTTCACGAAGCCAGCCGGCTGCCATCTGCGAACGACCGGCGTTGTGGACGCAGACGACCTGGACACTGGGCCGTGCGGTCATGAGGATCTCCAAAGCCGGCGGCGGGGGTTCAGGCGATGTCGAGGAAGGAACGGAGCTCGGCGAAAGCCGACGGTACGACGGAGTAGTGCGCCCAGCGGCCCTTCTGCTCGCGCGTGAGCAGGCCAGCGTCGACGAGCTTCTTCATGTGGTGACTCACGGTCGGCTGGCTGATACCCAGCGGCTCGGTGAGATCACAAGCGCAGACCGAATTGCAACCCTGAGCAGCGACATGGGATAGAAGCCGGAGACGGGTCGGATCGGAAAGCGCCTTGAGCAAGGACGCGATCCTCTCGGCCTCGACGCTGTCGACGGGCCCCGCTGAGAGCGTGCAGCACTCCTCAGGGCCGTTCATCGTCTCGAGCCCGGCAGCTGTGATCGCGGTCGTCGTGGACATGCCCCCACCTTACATTGACAGTCATCGATGTGAAGCATAGCGTTCACATCGATATCCGTCGATGGAAGGTTCAGCCCCCCTCATGAGTACGACCACCAAGGATGTGGAGCAGCCCCGCGTGATGAAGGAGATGTCCTTCCTCGATCGCTGGCTCCCGGTGTGGATCCTGGCCGCCATGGCCGTGGGTCTCCTGCTGGGGCGGTTCATCCCCGGCCTGAACACCGCGCTGGAAGCGGTGAAGATCGGATCCGTGTCCGTGCCTATTGCGATCGGACTGCTGGTGATGATGTACCCGGTCCTGGCGAAGGTCCGCTACGACGAGACCCGGCGCATCGGCGCGGACCGACGCCTGCTGGTGACCTCGCTGGTGCTGAACTGGATCGTCGGCCCGGCACTCATGTTCGCCCTGGCCTGGATCTTTCTGGCCGACCTTCCGGAGTACCGCACCGGCCTGATCATCGTCGGGCTCGCACGCTGCATCGCGATGGTCCTCATCTGGAACGACCTCGCCTGCGGTGACCGTGAGGCTGCCGCCGTGCTGGTCGCGATCAACTCCGTCTTCCAGGTGATCGCCTTCGGTGCCCTGGGCTGGTTCTACCTCCAGGCGCTGCCGTCCTGGGTGGGGCTGCCGACCACGTCGGCCGAGTTCTCGATCGGCGCGATCGTCCTCAGCGTGCTGATCTTCCTCGGGATCCCGCTGGTCGCAGGGTTCCTTACCCGCATCCTCGGGGAGCGAGCCAAGGGTCGGACCTGGTACGAGGAGCGGTTCCTCCCGAAGATCGGTCCCTGGGCGCTGTACGGGCTGCTGTTCACCATCGTGCTGCTGTTCGCCCTCCAGGGCGACGCGATCATCTCCGCACCGGTAGACGTGGCCCGCATCGCCCTGCCGCTGCTGGTCTACTTCGTCGTCATGTTCCTGGGGTCCTTCCTGCTCGGCCGCGCGATCGGCCTCGACTACGCGAAGTCCACCACCGTCGCTTTCACCGCCTCGGGCAACAACTTCGAGCTCGCCATCGCCGTCGCCATCGGCACCTTCGGCGTCACCTCCGGCCAGGCCCTCGCCGGCGTCGTCGGCCCGCTGATCGAAGTCCCCGTCCTCGTCGCCCTCGTCTACGTCGCCCTCGCTATGGGGCGGCGCCTGTTCCCCGGCGACACCACCGCCCCCACCCGATAACCCCACAGAAGGATGTCCTCCCGATGACCACGAAGCGCCCTTCAGTCCTGTTCGTCTGCGTGAAGAACGGCGGCAAGTCCCAGATGGCGGCCGCCCTGATGCGCCACCACGCCGGTGACGCGATCGAGGTCCACTCCGCCGGCACCCGCCCCGGCACCGCCCTCAATGCCCAGTCCACCGAAGCGATCGCCGAGGTCGGCGCGGACATGTCCTCCGCCGTCCCGCAACCGGTCACCCCGGAGCTACTGCGCCGTGTCGATCAGGTGATCGTCATCGGCGACGAAGCCGTCATCAAACCCGTCGAGGGCATGACCGCACCGGTCACGACCTGGCACACCGATGAACCCTCCCAGCGGGGCATCGAAGGGATGGAGCGCATGCGCCTGGTGCGCGACGACATCGACACCCACGTCCGCAAGCTCCTGACCGACCTCACCGGCACCGCGAACTGACCGCCCCGCAACAAGGAGACTCATCATGTTGACCACCGCAACGAACTCACATCCCATTGTCGTCATCGGCGCTGGCCCCATCGGCCTTGCCGCCGCTGCCCACCTCGCTGAGCGCGGACTGCCGTTCCTGATCCTCGAGGCCGGGACCGCGGCAGGAGCCGCGATCGCCGAGTGGGGGCACACGCGGCTCTTCTCGCCGTGGCAGTACAACCTCGATGCCGCTGCGCAGCGTCTCCTCGAGGCCGACGGCTGGACCGCTCCCGACGCTGACGCCCTGCCGACCGGTCACGAACTGCGAGAGCAGTACCTCGAGCCCCTCGCCCAGCTACCCCAGCTGGCCGAGTCGATCCGCTACGACGCACGCGTCACCGCGGTCTCCCGAGCAGGCATGGACAGAACCCGCACCACACGCCGCGAGGAGACCCCCTTCCTCGTCCGAATCGAGACCGCTGACGGGCACAGCGAAGACGTGCTCGCCTCCGCGGTCATCGACGCCTCCGGCACCTGGTCCACGCCCAACCCCCTCGGACAGGCCGGGCTCCTTGCTCCCGGCGAGCAGCAGGCCCACGCCGCGGGCCACATCACCGCGCCGCTGCCTGACGTGCAGGGCCGCGACCGTGCCCGTTTCGCCGGCAAGCGAGTCATGGTGACCGGTGCCGGCCACTCAGCCGCCAATACCCTGCTGGACCTCGCGGACCTGGAGGCCGACACCACCATCATTTGGGCCGCTCGCACCGCAGACCTCACCCGCGTCTACGGGGGCGGCGACCAGGACGAACTCGCAGCTCGAGGAGCGCTCGGCTCGCGACTGCGCCAGCTGGTCGACTCCGGACGCATCGAGGTCCTCACCTCCTTCACCATCACTCGCTTCAGAGCCGACGACACGTTGACCGTCCACGCTGTGACCCCGGACGGGGAGCGAGAAGTGAGCGTCGATGTGCTGGTGCCCGCCACCGGGTTCCGCCCTGATCTCGGAATGCTCTCCGAACTCCGCCTGGCCCTGGACCCGGCCGTCGAAGCACCGTCCCAGCTGGGGCCGCTGATCGATCCCGAGTTCCACTCCTGCGGATCCGTCGAGCCTCACGGTGAGCGAGTCCTCGCCCACCCGGAGACGAACTTCTACATCGTCGGCATGAAGAGCTACGGCCGCGCCCCCACCTTCCTCATGGCCACCGGCTACGAACAGGTCCGCTCCATCGCAGCAGCCCTGGCCGGCGACCGCAAGGCAGCCGACGCAGTCCACCTCGAACTACCCGAGACCGGCGTATGCACCACCGACCTCGGCGGCAGCTGCGACGCCCCAGCCCCAGCCGGCGACGCCTGCTGCAGCAGCCCGCAACTGATCGAGCTCTCCGTCGGCCGATGAGCAAACAGCGGGACGGCACGACGTTCTGTGCCGCCCCGCTGGGGTATAGCTTTACGAGGCGACACTGTAAATTCAGCTCATACTGTATAGTTCAGTGAATGCTGACTATTGCCTCTCGTGTTGACGTGATGAACCGGCTGGGCCGAGCGATGGCCGACCCCACCCGGTCGCGGATCCTGATGACCTTGCTGGAACGGCCGGCCTACCCGGCCGAACTGGCGCGGGACTTGGGGCTGACCCGATCGAACGTATCGAACCACCTGGCGTGCTTGCGGGACTGCGGGATCGCGGTCGCCGTGGCCGAGGGCCGCCAGATCCGGTACGAGATCGCCGATGCACACCTGGCGCGGGCGCTGGCTGCTCTGGTCGAGGTCACCCTCGCGGTGGATGAGAGTGCCCCGTGCCTGGACCCGGCCTGCTCCGTGCCCGGCTGCTGCGAGAAGGGGGTGGGCGCGTGATCCTGTCCTCGGTTCTGCAGGCGATCGGTCTGTTCCTGGTCACGAACATCGACGACATCATCGTGCTCTCGCTGTTCTTCGCCCGCGGCGCGGGCCAGCGCGGGACCACCGCCCGGATCCTGATCGGGCAGTACCTCGGGTTCGCCGGCATCCTGGGCGCGGCCGTGCTCGTGTCGCTGGGGGCCGGGGCGTTCTTGCCCCCGGAAGTCATCCCCTACTTCGGGCTCATCCCGTTAGGCCTGGGGCTGTGGGCGGCATGGAACGCCTGGCGCGGCGGTGACGATGACGATGACGCCAAGATCGAGGGCAAGAACGTCGCCGTGTGGACGGTGGCCGGGGTGACCTTCGCTAACGGCGGGGACAACATCGGCGTCTACGTCCCGGTCTTCCTCAGCGTGGGCCCGGGAGCCGTGGTCGCGTACTGCATCGTGTTCCTGCTGCTGGTGGCGGTGCTGGTGGGTCTGGCCAAGTTCGTCGCCACTCGCCGGCCGATCGCCGAGGTCCTGGAACGCTGGGAGCACATCCTGTTCCCGATCGTGTTGATCGGCCTGGGGGTCTTCATCCTGGTCAGCGGTGGAGCCTTCGGCCTCTAATCACGCCCAACCCTCCCGCCGAACCGGGCCCGCCTACCGCGTCATGCTGGTCCGTCACCAAGCGGTGACGGACCAGCGGGGCCCGGAGGGTCAGACGGGAGTGGTAAAGGTTCCGGCCAGGCTCTGCAGATGGTATATCCACAGCATCCAGAGCCCGGAGACCATCAAGACCCCAACCACCACCAGCAGGGATCCACCGATGATGTTGAACACCCGGATGTTGCGGCGGATGAAGCTCAAGGCGCTGGTGACCCAGTTGATGCCCGCAGCGGTCAGCAGGAACGGGATACCCAGGCCCAGGCAGTAGATGAAGCCCAGCAACGCCCCCCGCCAGGCGCCACCGGTGGTAGTGCTCAGGGCCAGCACTGCGCTCAGGGTGGGGCCCATGCAGGGGGTCCAGCCCAGCCCGAAGACCACTCCGAGCACCGGGGCCCCGGCCAGACCAGTCCGGGGGGGCCAGGTTCGGCTTGAGAGTGCGTTGGAGGAAGGAGAACTTACCGACCATGGCCAGGCCCATCACGATCATCATCACGCCCAGGACGCGGATCAGCGGGTCCTGCCAGCGCACCAGCCAGTACCCGATAGTGCCGAACGCGGCGCCGTAGAGGGTGAAGACCGCAGCGAAACCCAGGATGAACAGCCCGACCCCGGCCAGCACCCGCCGGCGGTTGTCCGGGTGGGTGGGATCGGTCAGCCCAGAGACGTAGCCGAGGTAGCCGGGCACCAGAGGCAAGATGCACGGGGACAGGAAGGACACGATCCCAGCGATCATCGCCAGCGGTGCGGCGATGAGCAGGGCCCCGGAATTCACCATCTCGGCGAAGTAATTCCCGATGCTCACACCAGCCTCCTCCCCGGGCCATCGCGCAGCGCAGAAGGCGAACGTCGGGCAGGTTCGGGACAAAGGGCTTCGGGGGTGGGCACGGTGGCGCGGACCTCCTGGGGTCGGGCGGTAGAGTCGGCCGCCGGGTGGGCGGCACCCGGCAATGTTACACATGATGCTGTACTGTCCTGGGCATGAGCACCGCGACCCTCACCCACACCTCGGTGCTGTCACGGCTGGGCCACGCCTTATCGGATGACACCCGGACTCGGATCCTGCTGGCTCTGCGAGAAGCCCCAGCCCGGCCCTCGGAACTGGCCGGGGCCTTGGGGGTCTCCAAGCAGGTGATGTCCAACCAGCTGGCCTGCCTGCGCGGCTGCGGTCTGGTCACCGCCACCGCCGAAGGCCGCAACGTCTGGTACGTCCTGGCCGAGCCCCGACTGGGCCAGGCCCTCGGGGACCTGCTGGAACTGACCCTCACCCTCGACCCGGATTGCTGCTCGGCGGAAGGCTGCACCTGCACATGAGCGCTTCGACCATGAGTGCCCGCCCCCTCACGGCCGATCGCCGCGCGGTCCTGCACCGCCGGATCCGCTGGATCGTGGCCGGCACCATCACCTACAACGTCATCGAGGCGGTCATCGCCTTGGCCGCCGGGACCGTGGCCTCCTCCTCGGCCCTGATCGGCTTCGGCCTGGACTCCATCGTGGAGGTCCTCTCCGCGGCGGCGGTGGCCTGGCAGTTCGCCGCCCCGGACCCGCACCGCCGGGAGAAGATCGCGCTGCGGGTGATCGCGTTCTCCTTCTTCGTCCTGGCCGCCTTCGTCACCGTGGATGCGGTGCGCGCCCTGGCCGGGGCCGCGGAGCCGGAGCACTCCCCGGTGGGGATCGCGCTGGCCGCCGCGAGCCTGGCCATCATGCCGTTCTTGTCCTGGTTCGAGCGCCGCACCGGGCGGGAACTCGGCTCCGCCTCGGCAGTGGCCGACTCCAAGCAGACCCTGATCTGCACCTACCTCTCGGCGGTGCTGCTGGTGGGCCTGGTCCTCAACAGCGCCCTGGGCTGGTCCTGGGCCGACCCCCTGGCCGCCCTGGTGATCGCCGCCTTTGCGCTCAAGGAAGGCCTGGAGGCCTGGCGCGGGGAGGCCTGCTGCGCCCCCGTGACCGTTCTCTTGAACGAGGACGGCGAGGGCTGCGCTGACGGGTGCGGCTCGGGCTGCTCCTGCTGCGCCCACTGATTCCCATTCCGCGCCGGTTCATGAGTCCCACGATCCCGCCCGAGCACAGAACGGATACCTCCTGTGAGCACTACCTCCCCCACCTCCGGCCAGGGGAAGTCCCCGACGGCCAAGGTCGCTGTCTGGGTGGTCCTGGCCGCCGTCGTGATCGCAGCTGTAATCGCCTTTGTCGCCGCCCGGGTCGGCTCCACCGCGGCCGCACCCGAAGACGCCGGCCAGGTGGTACGCGAGAACAGCCAGGTGCTCTCCCAAGCCCCAAACGAACAAGCTGTGCTGGTGGAGTTCCTGGACTATGAGTGCGAGTCCTGCCGGGCCGCTTACCCCTTCATCGAGGAGCTGCGCGTGGACCATGCCGACACCGTCACCTTCGTTCACCGCTATTTCCCGTTGCCGGGTCACCGCAACTCCATGAACGCCGCCGTGGCCGTGGAGGCCGCCGCCCAACAGGACCAGTACGAGGCGATGTACCAGCGCATGTACGAGACCCAGGCCCAGTGGGGGGAGTCGGCCGAGGACAAGAGCGCGGTCTTCCGCGGCTTCGCCGAAGACATGGGCCTGGACATGGCTGCCTTCGATGCCGCGGTGGCCGATCCAGCTACCCAGGAGCGGGTTGAGCTGGATGTGGCCGATGGCGAGGCCTTGGGCGTGGGCGGGACCCCGACGTTCTACCTCGACGGGGAAGTCCTCAATCCCGAGTCCTTGGAGGAGTTCCGGGCCGAGGTTGAGGCCGCCGCCGCCGACTGACCCACTCGTTCAGCGACCGCCCCCGCCCGCACCGCACCTTCAGGGAAACCGTCATGACCGATCAGACCACCATCGCTCGCCCCCAGAATCCCGAGCCAGCTGCCGAGACGGGCCTACCCGGTTTCGCCCGCCGCCGCCCTTTCGCTCTGGTCATGCTGGTGTCCGGGGTGATCGGATGGATCGCCTCAGGCATCCTGGTGCTCGAACGCCTTCAGCTCTACCGCGACCCGAACCACGTGACCAGCTGCGATATCAACCCCTGGGTGTCCTGCGGACAGGTCATGAGCACCTGGCAGTCGGAGCTGTTCGGCTTCCCCAACCCGCTGATCGGCATCGTCGCCTTCGCCGTGGTCATCACCACCGCCATGGCTGCCCTCTCCGGGGCCCAGTTCGGGCGGTGGTACTGGGTGGGTCTGCAAGTCGGAGTCATCGCCGGCACGGTGTTCGTGATCTGGCTGTGGTCTCAGGCGTTGTTCTCGATCTACATCCTGTGCCTGTACTGCATGATCGTGTGGGCGGCGATGATTCCGCTGTTCATCCTGCTGACCGTGCGCAACCTCGTCCACGGCGTCATTCCCGCCCCGGCCAGGTTGGTGCACTTCGCCTCCGACTGGGCCTGGACCCTGGTAGCCATCGCCTACGTGGCCGTGGCGGCCTCGGTGTTCTTCCGCTTTTTTACCGTCTTCACCGGCCTCTGATCCCGGCCCGGCCACCGTGAAAGAACCCCGGAACTAGACCGGGCCGGGGCCCGCCCCACCACGTTCCAAAGGAAAGACGAATGAACAGGACTCCCGCTGTGGAATGGCTGGAGCGCCGCCAGATCGCCCTCTACGTGCTGGCGATCGTCGCCGGGGCCTTGGCCGGGTGGTGGGTGGATCCCCGGGACCTCTGCCCTGGAAGCGGCGATCAACCCGGTACTGGGGCTGTTGCTGTTTGCCACGTTCCTGGCGGTGCCCTTCACCGCGATCGGGCGGGCCTTCACTGACTTGCGGTTCCTGGGCGCGGTATTGGTGGTGAACTTCCTCATCGTCCCTGTGGTGGTCTTCGGGCTGTCCCGGGTCGTGGCCGGCCACCAGGCGCTGCTGCTGGGGGTGCTGCTGGTGCTGCTGACCCCGTGCGTGGACTACGTGATCGTCTTCTCCGGGCTGGCTGGTGGCGCCGCCGACCGCCTGCTGGCTGCGGCCCCGGTGCTGATGCTGGCCCAGATGCTGCTGCTGCCGGGTTATCTGTGGGCCTTCGTCGGAGCCGAGACGGTGGCGCGGGTGGAGATCGCCCCGTTCGTGGAAGCGTTCCTGTTTCTGATCGTGCTGCCGCTGGCCGCGGCGGCCGCCGTGCAGTGGGCCGCGCCCCAGGCCGTGGCCGCCCGCCGGATCACTGCGGCCATGAGTGCGGGGATGGTGCCGCTGATGATGGCGACCCTGGTCATCGTGATCGCCTCTCAGATCCGCGGGGTCGGCGAAGAACTGACCACCCTGATCACGGTAGTGCCGCTCTACGTGGCCTTCCTCGTGCTCATGGTTCCGATCGGCCTGGTCGCCGCCCGGGTTGCCCGCCTGGACATGCCGGCCACCCGCGCCCTGGTCTTCAGCGCGGCCACCCGCAACTCCCTGGTCGTCCTCCCCCTGGCCCTGGCCCTGCCGGCCTCCCTGGCGCTGACACCGCTGGTAGTGGTCACTCAGACTTTGGTGGAACTGGTCGGCATGGTCATCTTCGTGCGCCTGATCCCCCGCCTGGTTCCGCGCCGGCCCGAAGCGCTCAATCCGCCATAGGGGCGCACGCCCCAACATCGAGTCGGTGAAACTGCCTCCCACTATTTCTGCCATCAGATGGTGCTGTAGAGGTGCTCTGCATGCGCAGCCCACAGACCTGCCATTCCGGCGCGCCGACCATCTTCGTTCGGATTCTGCTGCCGCCAGTTATCTTCATCAGACCGCCGCCATCTATCCCGAACAGTCACATACGTGCGCGCCCAGCGAAGGAGCTTGCGGCCGAGCTGCGCCCCTCGGTACCGATGCGCCACGGCGAGCCGGTGCACGTAGAGCGCGCTGGCCGAATCCGGCCCCCAGGTGTCCTCATCTGAGTGAGCTATCGAAAGCATCCCAGCCAGGCCCCCATCCGCACGGACCACGAACAACCTCCCGCGGCGCACGTCTTCCTCGATCACCCGGTCAGGCAAGGGGTCTCGCCACTGGTCGATTGACCGGTCAGCCAACCATTGGCGAGCCTCCGCTAAGACCGCTTGCGCCCCCGGCACGTCCGCGAGCTCGCCACGCTCTACGTTTACTCGCACATCCATGCGCCCACGCTAGCGCCACCCGCCATCGCGGCTGTGCCGTAAACGGTCGTTTGTGGCGCGCTGCGCGCTACTGGTCTGCGGTGGCTGATTTCGGCTGCTCCTGCGTGCCACAACCCTTGCCACAACCGGCTCGCCAGAATGGCCGGGTGTCAGTGGGTTGTGGCACTCGTGCGGATGACGTGGACGGCGGACCGGCTGAGGCCGGTGCTCTTGATCACGTCCGTGATCTTCGCGCCGCTATCGACGGCGGCGCGGATCTCGGCATTGCGGCGCGTGAGGGCATCCTCGTGGCGTGCGGTTGCCGTGCGGGCTGCCTCGGACAGCTCGGCCACGTCGCCGGGCTCCGGCTCCGGCTGCGCGGCTCCGATGATCCGAAGGACCACCTGTGGGTGGAGCTGTGTGGAGCGGTTGAGGTCAACCGGGCGCGCGCCGTCGCGGCGGGCGGCACGGATCGCGGCGTCACGGCGCTGGATCGCCTCGCGGCGCTGCTCGTCCAAGTCTCGAACGGCCTGCGCCAGCTCGTGCAGGGTCTCGGGGCTGCTCATAGTGGGTGGTCCTCTCGGTGATGGGAGTTATCCTGGGGATGCCCTTTTGGGTGTGTGAGAACGGCCCCTAGCCGTTCCGGCCCCGTCGCCACTTGGTCGTGATGCGACGGGGCCATCTCTCTGCCCGGAGCAGCCGGCCTCCACTACGGGAACCTACTGCCGGTTAGGGGCAGGGTGCTCGTGCTCAGCCGCGCGGCGGCTGGACCATCGCCAGCACCTCGAACGTCGCCATGCTCCCGGTGTCGCTCAGGGCGTGGTCCGCCTCGTCGGGGGTCACGTCCGCGACCAGCTCTCCGAGGTCGGCGCGGATCAGCGCGCCGCGCTGCGCGGCCTGCTCCACGAACTCGGCCATGTCCTCCGGCTGGCCGGTGAACCGCTCGATGACGCGCTGCTCGTCAGCCAGGGCGCTGAGGTGGTCCTGCTGACGGGCCATCGCCTCGGCCTCGTCGCGGCGGGAGCGGCGCAGGCGCATTTCCGCGTTGGCGAGCTCGCGCTCTGCTCGCCTCTGGTCGCGCTCGGCCTGGCGCTGCTCGTCACGGGCGCGGATGGCGTCCTGGCGGGCGGAGGACAGCGACTCACTCAGGGAGTCGATGCGGTCCTGCTGGGTGACGAGCTTGCGGGCGGCGCTCTTGGTGCGGGTCATGGTGCCGGCTCCTTCTGGTGTGTGCGGTAGGGGCCTTGGTCCTGCCCCCTCTTGCACTGTCTATACTACCCTACTATGGACACGATGCAAGCCAGGCGGGTGTATTCCTTTCGCAAATCCGCGGGGCCGCTGACGCTCGACCTCCCGGCCTCTGCCTGTCTTGGCTCTGCCGCCCGCCGGCACTTTCTTGACGTGTCACGGATGGGGGAGCTTTCACCTCGTCTGCGCTTGTCCCTGCTCGATCCCAAGTGACCACCTCGGCCCGGTGAACCTGTCTGCGCTGCCTTGCCCCTGGCCCGGTCGTGGGCTGTCCCGGTGACCTCTCACGGAGAAGCGTGCGCAGCCGGAGCGGAGCGGAGGCTGCGTGCGCAGCGGGGTGCAGGGGCGGAGTCCCCTGCCAGCCCCGGGGGCGGGGCCCGGGGGGGGGGGGGGGGGCCCGGGGGGGCCGGGGGCCAGGACGCCCCGACGCGCCAGCTCCGGGCGCAGACCCTCGCCCACCCAGTACG
>NZ_JALXVH010000062.1 GCF_025149945.1 Kocuria sp. p3-SID1428
GCCGACCCCCCGCGAGCGGCGGGACCCGGTGCGTCCGAGGACTTGCTCGTCGGGACCCGACGACAGCGCCTCGCCTCCGGCTCCCACAGAACACGGCGACGGGACGCCGTCCGGATCTTCGTAGACTCTTCGTCATGCCCGAGATGCGCCGAGCCACCGCCGATGACCTCACCGACCCGGTCCTGGGTTCGCTCACCGCCATGATCGGCGGCCTCGTCGACGGCACCCGCTGCGGCAAGATCTTCAGGGTCCGCTCCTTCGCATGATCGCGAAGAGCCACCTACAGGACTTCCTGCACGTCCCCTCCGGTCGCGGTCACCGCGGTCCGGCGATGCGCGTGGGAATCGGCATCGCGCTGCCGCTGCTGGCCGTCGTGCTGCTGGGGCGCCTGGATCTGTGCGTGTACGTGATCTTCGGATCGCTCACCGGCGTGTTCGGACGCGCGGATGCGCCGCGGCTGCGCTTCCAACACCTGGTGATCGCAGGTGCCCTCATGAGCGGCAGCGTCATCGCAGGCGCCGCCGCGGCGATCGCGGGCTTCGACCCGTGGGCCTCCACAGCCGCAGCCGTCGTCGTGGCCTCCGTGCTGTCCGTGGTCTCGGACAGGCTGCAGCTGCGCCCGGCGGGTCCCTTCTTCTTCCTGTACGCCTTCACCACGATCGCCGGGGTGCCCGGGCAGAGCCAGCTCGGCGACGCCGCTCTTGCCGCCCTGGCCAGTGCGGCGCTCGTGGTGGTGCTGGGCTTCCTCCTGGCGAGCCCGCCACGCGGCGCACCCGAGGCAGGAACGATCCCACCGCCCGAGCCGGTGGCCTGGCCCGATGCCGTGGCGCGGGCCTGTCGCTATGCCGTCGCCGTCGGTGCGGCAGGCTCGGTGGCCATCGCCAGCGGTCTGGGCCACCACCACTGGGCGATCCTGGCGGCGACCGCTCCGATCGCGGCCGCGGATCTCGCCGGAGCCGCGAACCGGGTCGTGCACAGCATCATCGGGACCTTCGCCGGAGTGGCGCTGACAGGAGCGCTCCTGCTGGTCGAGTGGAGCCCGCTGGGACTGGCCCTGCTGCTGGCGGCCCTGCAGTTCGCCAATGAGCTCTACGCCGTGCGCCACTCCAGCCTGGCGCTGGTGTTCCTCACGCCGGTGGCGCTGCTGATGACGAGCTTCGTGGTCACCACCCCCGCCCGCGAACTGATCGGCGATCGCGTCGTGGAGACGGGCATTGGAGCCGCCCTTGCCCTGCTGCTGGTCAGTGCCACCAGCGGGATGCGCAGCCTCAGCGGGCGCGCGGGTGGGCAATGGCCCAGACTTCGCGCAGGGAGTCGGCGGTGACCAGCGTGTAGACCTGCGTGGTGGTCACCGACGCATGCCCCAGCAGCTCCTGAACCACCCGCAGATCCGCCCCGCCCTCGAGCAGGTGCGTGGCGAAGGAATGGCGCAGCGTGTGCGGGCTGACCTCCACGCCCTCAGCACTCAGCCCGGAGGCGTCGGCGGCCTGGGTCACCGTGTTCCACACCGTCTGACGTGAGATCCGCCCGCCGCGCTGATTGAGGAAGACCGCGGCATCGGCCTTGCCCTTGGCCGCCAGCTCGGGCCGGCCGCGCACCATCCACGCCTCCAGCGCCGCCACGGCCGGTCGGCCCAGCGGCACCATCCGCTGCTTCGATCCCTTGCCGAACAGCCGCAGGAACGGCAGCCCCGACGACTCCTCCCCCGACCTCAGCGCCGCCGACAGGTCGTCGACCTCCAGGCCGATGACCTCGGAGGCGCGCGCTCCCGTGGAGTAGAGGACCTCGAGCAGCGCCCGATCGCGCAGCCCGGCAGGCGTGGACGGATCCGGCGCCTCGAGCAGCCGCGTGATCCGCTCGGCGGAGATCGCCTTGGGCAGCCGCATCCCCGGCGTGGGCGGCGGGACCTGGGCGGCGGGATCGTGCTCGGTGATCTCCTCGAGCAGCCAGAACCGGTGGGCTCCGCGCACGGCCACCACCACCCGGGCCGCACTGCGAGCGCTCAGCCCCGCGCCGGGCTGCTCCCCGGTCTCCTCTGCCGCAGGGCGCTGCAGCCAGCGCACGAAGCCGGTGACATGGGCGACCGTGATGTCTCGAGGGTCCTCGACCGGCGGCACCTGAGCGTCGTCGCCGATCTCCGTCACGAATCGGACGTAGCGCGCCAGATCCCGTCGATAGGCGCTCAGCGTGTTGGCTGCCAGCCCGCGCTCCACGCCAAGGTGCTGCAGATAGCGCTCGACCGCCCGCTGCACTGCCGAGGAATCAGCAGAAGCAGCGGGCGGTCGAGACGCACGTGGCACGTGGAATACCTATGACGCCTGAGCCCGGGGCTCAGCGGGCATCCGGCGGCGTGATGGTGGCGGGAGTCAGCCCGTCGGTGCCGCGCAGACCCGGGTGGGCCGGCCACGGCGCATCGGCCGGACGCAGCGAGGACCACTCCCCCGCCCGCGAAGCGTGGGCGGCCAGCACCCCGATGACCAGGTTGGGATTGTGCAGGCTGCCCTCGAGCACGGCCGCCACGGCGGCCTCGAGCGGGACCCACGTGGCGACGATCTCGGACTCCTCATCCTCGCGCTCGAACTCCTGCTCCAGGGTCTCGAGCTCGCGGGCCAGGTAGATCCGCAGGGATTCCGCCGAGGAGCCGGGGCTGTTGTGGAACTCGACCAGGGTGTCCAGGCGTCCGGCGGACAGATCCGCCTCCTCCCCCAGCTCGCGCGCGGCAGCCTGAGCGGGGTGCTCGCCCTCCAGATCGAGGATGCCCGCGGGGATCTCCCACTGGGTCATCCCCACCGGGTGGCGGTACTGGCGGATGAGCAGGACACGGTCCTGCTCATCGAGGGCCAGCACCGCGACGGCTCCGGGGTGGGTGATGAAGTCGCGCGTCATCCGGGGACCGTCGTCCGAGAGCTCGACCTCCTCCGAGACGACGTCCCAGATCCGGCCCTCGTAGACGGTCTGCGAGGACAGCACGCGCCGCGGATCGACCCGATCCGTCAGCTCTCCGGCACCCAGCTGGACGAACTCCACGTCGGCTCAGAGCTCCGGGGACTCGTCCGTGCGCGCGGCCTGGCGCTCGAGTCCTGCCTTGACCAGCCCGGCGAACAGCGGGTGGGCCTTGGTCGGACGCGAGAGCAGCTCGGGGTGGGCCTGCGTGGAGACGTAGTACGGATGGACCTCCCGCGGCAGCTCCACGAACTCGACCAGGGTGCCGTCGGGCGAGGTGCCCGAGATGACCAGACCGGCCTCGGTGAGCTGATCGCGGTACTCGTTGCCGACCTCGTAGCGGTGGCGGTGGCGCTCCTGGACCTCGGTGGCGCCGTAGGCCTCGGCCGCGACCGAGCCCTCGGTGAGCTTGGCCGGGTACAGGCCCAGGCGCATGGTGCCGCCCAGATCGCCGGCGCCCTCCACGAACTGCTCCTGCTCCGCCATGGTGGCGATCACGGGAGTCGCGGTGTCCGGGTCGAACTCGGTCGAGGAGGCATCCGCCAGGCCCACGACGGAGCGGGCGTACTCGATGACCATGGACTGCAGCCCCAGGCACAGGCCCAGGGTGGGCAGGCCCTTGGTGCGGGCATAGGTCAGCGCGCCGAGCTTGCCCTCCAGGCCGCGGATGCCGAAGCCGCCGGGCACGCAGATGGCGTCGACGTCGCCGAGCTCCCGCGCTGCGCCCTCGGGGGTCTGGCACAGGTCCGAGGCCACCCACTTGATCTTCACGCGGGCGTCGTTGGCGAAGCCGCCGGCGCGCAGCGCCTCCGAGACCGACAGGTAGGCATCCGGCAAGTCGATGTACTTCCCGACCAGCCCGATCGTCAGGTAGTGCTTGGGCTCGTGCACCGCGCTGAGCAGCTTGTTCCAGTGCGAGAAGTCGGCCTCGGTGCGCTCCATCCCGAAGTAGTCGAGGATGTATCCGTCCAGATCCTGGCCGTGCAGGGTCTTGGGGATGTCGTAGATGCTCGGGGCATCTGCACAGGAGATCACGGAGTCGATGTCGACGTCGCAGGCATCGGCGATCTTGGCCTGCATGGAATCGGGCAGGTCGCGGTCGCAGCGCAGCACCAGGCCGTCGGGCTGGATGCCGAGGTTGCGCAGCGCAGCCACCGAGTGCTGCGTGGGCTTGGTCTTCAGCTCCTTGGCCGGGCCGATGTACGGGATCAGCGAGACGTGCAGGTAGAACACGTTGCGCCGGCCGATGTCGCGGCGGACCTGGCGGGCGGCCTCGATGAACGGCTGCGACTCGATGTCGCCCACGGTTCCGCCGATCTCGGTGATGATCACGTCCGGGGCCTCCTCGCCCTCCGGCACGTGATCGGCGTGCCAGCGCATGCGCGCCTTGAGCTCATCCGTGATGTGCGGGATGACCTGGACGGTCTGCCCGAGGTACTCGCCGCGGCGCTCCTTGGCGATCACGGAGGAGTAGACCTGGCCGGTGGTCACGTTGGAGGAGGCGTCGAGGTCCTCATCGAGGAAGCGCTCGTAGTGCCCGATGTCCAGATCGGTCTCGGCGCCGTCGTCGGTCACGAAGACCTCGCCGTGCTGGAACGGGTTCATGGTGCCCGGATCCACGTTGAGGTAGGGGTCGAGCTTCTGCATCGTGACCTTGAGGCCGCGGGCCTTGAGGATCATCCCGAGCGAGGAGGCCGTCAGCCCCTTGCCCAGGGACGAGACCACACCGCCCGTCACGAAGATCTGCCGGGTGACCTTGCCGGTGGAGCCGGAGGTCTCTGTCTGCGTATCGCCAGCCGTTGCGGCGGCATTCTGAGCGTTCACCACGGGATTCGAGCCTATCACTGGACGGTCAGGGGGGGGGCAGGGGGTGTCGTGGGCGGGGCGGGGTCTACGGGGTCGCTGCGGCGTCGCGCAGCAGCTCGCGGGCGTGCTCCTGCGCCGCCTCGGAGTCCTCGTGGCCTGCCAGCATGCGGGCCAGCTCCACGACGCGCTCGTCCTGCGAGAGCACGCTCACATCCGAGACGGTCGAATCCGAGCTCTTGGTCACGAGCACGTGCTCATCGGCGAAGGCGGCGACCTGCGGCAGGTGCGTCACCACGAGCACCTGGACGTTCTGGGCGAGCATCTTCAGCCGCCGCCCGATCTCCAGGGCCGCCTTGCCGCCCACGCCGGAGTCGACCTCGTCGAACACGAACGTGGGGACGGGGTCGACGGCGGCCAGCACGACCTCCAGCGCCAGCATCAGGCGCGAGAGCTCGCCGCCGGAGGCGCCGCGGCCCAGCGGCCGGGGCGATGCATCGGCATGGGCGCGCAGCAGGAACTCGACGGTGTCGCGGCCCCAGCGATCGAAGCGCTGGGCCGGCTCCACGGAGACGAGCAGCGCGGCGTTGGGCATGGCCAGAGCCTTCAGCTCGGTGCCGACCTCCTGCGCCAGCTGCTCGGCGGCACGGCTGCGTCGCTGCGTGAGCTCGCCGGCCTGCGCCTCGAGGGCCTCCAGCAGCTGATCGCGCTGGGCGCTGAGCTGCTCCTCGCGGTGAGGGTCATCGCCCAGCGACTCCAGCCGGGTGCGAGCGGTCTCGGCGAAGGCGAGGACCTCGTCGATGTCCGCGCCGTAGGTCTTGGTCAGCCCGCGCAGGGCCGCGCGCCGCGCCTCGACCTCGGCCAGCCGCGCAGGGCCGTCCTCGTCCAGCCCGGTCGCGTAGGCGGAGAGATCCGCCGCGACGTCGTTGGTCAGCACAGACAGCTCGCGCACGCGCTGGGCCAGCTGCTCGAGCTCGGGATCGGAGTCGGCCTCCTGATCCAGAGCCGACAGCGCCCGGTCCACCAGCAGGATCGACGAGGCCGCATCCGGATCCTCGTCGCTTCCCGACAGCGCCGCGTGCGCGGTCATGGAGGCCGCGCGCAGCGACTCGAGGCTCGTGAGCTTCTGCGACTCGACGTTCAGGGCCTCGTCCTCACCGCTGACGGGCTCGACGGTGTCGATCTCCTCGAGCGCGGCCCGCAGCGACTGCGCCTCGAGCGCGCGCTCCCGGCCCTTCTCGCGGATCTCCGAGAGCTCGGCCTCGACGGCCTCGAACGAGGCGAGTGTCTGGCGGTATTGCCCCAGCAGCTCCTCGAAGCTCCCGCCGGATGCAGCCTTCTTCCCGGTGCCGCGCACGGCCGCGAACGTGTCCAGGGCGTGGCGCTGCGCGGCCGCCGAGGTCAGGCGCAGCTGATCCGACTGCCCGTGCACGGCCACCAGGGTCTCGCCGAGCTCGCCGAGCCGGGCCACCGGAGCACTGCGCCCGCCGACGTGGGCCCGCGAGCGCCCGGTGGCGGCCACGGTGCGGCTGAGCTGCAGGGAGGTGTGCTCACCCTCCTGGTCGACGTCTCCCCCGGCGTCCTCCACCAGAGCCACCGCGGCGTGATCGGACGGCACGTTCACGACGGCCTCCGCGACGGCCTTCTGCGCTCCCACGCGCACGGCGCCGGCGTCGGCGCGGCGCCCCAGCAGCATGCCCAGCGCGGTCACGACCATGGTCTTGCCCGCACCGGTCTCCCCGGAGAGGATCGTCAGCCCCGGGCCCAGAGGCAGCACGGCGTCGGTGATGACGCCGAGGTCGCGGATGTGGATCTCCTCGATCATCAGCGCTCCCCCTTCTGCCCCGGAGGCGAGGGGGCCTTCTGCTGCGGTTCCACGGTCCCCGGGGCGGGATCGGCTGCACGGTCCTGGTCGTCCTGCGCGATCTCCTGCCCCACGGACAGGTGCTGCGGCATCCCCGGCTCCTGGTGGTGGATCGTGGTGCGGTAGTCCGGCTGCACGATGGGCAGGGTGGAGGTGGCATCCGAGACCTCGTCCTGCTCGACCGGTCCGCGCCAGCCTGCAGTCGGCAGGCCGAACTTCCTGACCAGTCGCTCTGAGAACGGCGTGCGGTGCATCCGCGCCAGGGTCACCGGTTGCTCGGCCCGGGTGACCTCGATCCGCGAGCCCGGCGGCAGCTCGACCGTGCGCCGGCCGTCGCACCACAGCACGCCGCGGGCGTCGGTGCGCGTGAGCACCTCCACCGCGATCATGGACGACGGCGAGACGACCAGCGGCCGGGAGAACAGGGCGTGCGGCGACAGCGGCACCATCAGCAGGGCTTCGACCTCCGGCCACACGACCGGCCCGCCGGCGGAGAACGCATAGGCGGTCGAGCCGGTGGGAGTGGCCATGACGACGCCGTCGCAGCCGAAGGACGACAGCGGGCGGCGATCCACCTCGGTGACGACCTCGAGCATCTTCTCCCGGTCGCCCTTCTCCACGGAGGCCTCGTTGAGGGCCCAGGTGTGCAGCACGGGGCGCCCGGCATGCCAGACCCGCACGTCCAGGGCCATGCGCTCCTCGACCGTGTAGCGGCCGTCGACGACCGCCTGGACGGTCTCGGCCAGACCGGCGCGCTCCGATTCGGCAAGGAAGCCCACGTGTCCGAGGTTCACCCCCAGCAGAGGCACCCCGACATCCCGGACGACCTCTGCGGCGCGCAGGATGGAGCCGTCGCCGCCGAGAACGACCACCAGCTCGATGTCCGACAGCGCGCAGTTGTCCGGCACGATGCCCACCGGGGGCAGCTCGCCGAGCTCGGGGGCCCGGCGCATGGCCTCGCGGTCCTCGGCGGTCAGGACGCCCTCCACACCGGAGTCGGCCAGCTGGCGCAGGGTCTGTTCGGCGGCCACCCGGGCGTCCGGGCGGCCCATGTGGGCGAGCACCAGGATGCGCCGGGAGGCGGGCGCGCGCATGCCGGGGTCGTCGTCGATCATGCGCTCCACCCTACGTCCTTCCGCCGACGGCACAGGGAGGGCCGGGTGCCGCGCGGGGATTCAGGACGAGGCCGGGCCCGGGCGCTGCAGGTGCAGGAAGAACTCGTGGTTGCCGTCCTGGCCCGGCAGCGGCGAGCGCGTGCGCCCGAGCTCGATCAGTCCCGCAGCGACACCTGCAGCCGCCACCTTCTCGACCGCCTCGAGGCGCTGCTGCTCCGAGACGACCACTCCGTCGCGGCCCAGTCGATCCGCTCCGACCTCGAACTGCGGCTTGACCATCAGCAGCAGGTGCCCACCAGGCAGTGTGGCCGCCGCCAGCGGTGCGATCACCAGAGTCAGGGAGATGAAGGAGACATCGCAGACGGTCAGCTCGGCAGGCCCGCCGATGTCCTCGGGGACCATGTAGCGCAGGTTCAGGCCCTCGTGCACGCGCACCCGCGGATCCGCGCGCAGCTGCGGCACGAGCTGATCGTGGCCCACATCCACCGCCACGACCTCCCGCGCTCCGCCGCGCAGCAGCACGTCGGTGAAGCCTCCGGTCGAGGCCCCGGCGTCCAGGCAGCGCCTGCCCCGGACGACGACGTCCGGGAACGCCTCGAGCGCCCCGGCGAGCTTGTGCCCGGCGCGGCTGACGTACTCGGGGCCCTCTGCCTCCTCGAGCTCCACCGCGCAGGAGGCGGCCACCGGCAGCGAGGCCTTGGTCGTCGGCACGCCGTCCACGCTCACGCGGCCCTCGGCGATCCACCGGGCGGCCAGGGTGCGCGAACGCGCCAAGCCCCGGGTCACCAGGGCGCGGTCCAGCCGCTCGGTGGGCGGTCCTTCAGGGCTCACGACGACGCCGCCCTCCGCAGGGCAGACATCGTTCGCCCCGCGGCTGCGCTGCGGATAGCCACCCGAGTCATGACGCCCCGCCGGCACCGGCGATGCGCGATTCGGCGGATTCGAGCTCCCGAGTCAGGCGCTCGTGGGCGTCCTGGTAGGCGGCGGCGTGCTCGCTCACGGGACGCTGGTCGAGATCCTCGAGGTCCTGCAGGACCCGCTGCACCCCGGGGCTCTCGGACGTCTCGAACGGCTCGGTCATGGCGCGCTCCACTGGATATCGGGCGTCGAGGCGGTCTCCACCTGCGGGTGCCGGGACCACCACGCCGCACAGGCGGCGCGCCAGGCGTCGAGGTCGTCCTCGTCGCCGCGGATCCGCAGGCCGTCGTCGTCCGCGGTGGCCTCCGCCGCACCGCAGCGCGCGATGCTGGAGCCGTCCGAATCCTCCACGGAAAGCTCCGCCTCCGGGGCGAAGAGCCCCGTGAGATCGGCGATGAGATGATCGGGGCGCTCGTCGGTGACGGCTCCGAGCGCGGTGCGCACGGTGTCCACGCCGGTGAGCACCAGAGCGGTCGCGAAGCCCGCGCGGTTGCCGCCCAGGATGTCGGTGTCCAGCCGGTCGCCGACAACCAGCGGGCGCTGGGCCCCCAGGCGCTGGGCGCCGGTGCGGAAGATCGGGGCCTCGGGCTTGCCCGCGACCTCCGGTGTGCGACCGGTCGCCCGGCCCACCGCCTCGACCAGCGTCCCGTTGCCGGGGGCGATGCCCCGCTCGCGCGGGATGGAGCCGTCGGTGTTCGTGGCGATCCAGATCACGGAGTCATCGGCCAGGGTGTAGGCGGCCTCGGCCAGATCGCTCCAGCCGATCTCCGGGTCGAATCCCTGGACCACGGCCACGGGGTCGTCGAGCTGCGAGCGCACCGGTGTCAGCCCAGCCTCCGCGACGTAGTCCGACAGCGCCTTCGCACCCGTGATCAGCACGCGCGCCCCGGCCGGCAGCCGATCGCTGAGCAGCCGGGCGGCGGCCTGGGCGGAGCTGACGACGTCCTGGCCCCGAGTCGCCACGCCGAGCTCGCTGAGGTGCCCGGCGACCGTCTCGACGGCACGCGAGGCGTTGTTCGTCACGAACATCACCGGCACGCCCTCGGACTTGGCCCGCTCGAGCGACTCCGGGGCCTCCGGGATCGCACCGGGCCCGGCGTAGACCACGCCGTCCAGGTCGGCCAGGATCGCATCGAAGCTGTCGATCAGTCGCCGCGCCATCTCAGGAGTCCTCTCGCTCCGTCTCACCCTCGCCGGCAGCCGCGCCCGATGACGGCGCCGGATCCTCATCGGCGTCGAAGCCGTCCGCGGAGACCGACTCCCCTCCCATCGAGGCGAGGTCCTCGGCGTCCAGGCTCTTCTGGCGGCTGGGCGCCGAGTCATCGGAGGCGTCGTCGTCGGAGCCGTCGGCCTTGGCTGCCTCGGGGCTGTCGCCGGTCGCGCCGTCGCCGGTCACGTCGGAGACCCGGTCGATGTCCTGCTGGGCCTTTTCCGAGGAGTCCAGTTCCACGCCGATCTCGTCCTCGCCCAGGTCCACGATCTCCGGGTCCTCGAACGCCCCGGTGCCCAGAGCCGCCTCGGCCACGACCGCCTGACGGTCCCAGGCGGTGGCCTCCTTCTCGCGCCCGACGCCGCGCAGGGCCTCGCCGTAGGCGCGGAACAGGCGCGGGCTGTAGGAGAAGCCGCGATTGCGATCCAGCTGCGGGATCTCCAGGGCCTTCAGCGCGCCGTCGGCATCGCCCTCATCCCGGCGCATCCCCGCCACGATGATCGCCAGCTCCACGCGGGCCTCGGCCGGCAGCTCGGTCACGCTCTGCGAGCTCGCCAGCTCCAGGGCCTTCTCCGGGCGCCCCAGAGCACGCTCGCAGTCGATCATCAGGGGCAGGTGGATGTCGTCGCCGGTCATCCGTCGGTACGTGCGCAGCTCCTTGAGCGCTTCGTGGTATTCGCCGTTCTCGTAGGCGGCCACGCCTGCGGCCTCGCGCACCGCGGCCACACGACCTGCGCGGCTCACGGCGTAGCGGGCGTGCTCGAGCGCGAAGGCGGGATCATCCTCGATGTAGCGGGCGACCATCACGAGGTGCTGCGCGACGGCCTCGGCGTTGTCGGACTCGAGTCCGCGCACCTGGAACTGGGCATCGCGGTCCAGCTCCTGGCCGGTGATATCGGCATCGACCTCCGGACGCGGGGCGCGCACCGGGCGGCCGCGCTCCTCGAAGGAGCTCGACGTCCGCCGCTGGCCGCCGCGGTCATCGCGACGGCCGTCACGGCGTCCGTCGCGCCGGTCATCCCGACGCTCCCCGCGGAATCCGCCCTGCCGGTCATCCCGACGCCCGCCGCGCGAGTCGTCGCCGCGGAAGCCCCGACGCTGACCGTCACGGGACTCGCCGCCCCGGAAGCCGCCGCGAGATTCTGCGCCCCGGGAATCCGCACCGCGGGGACCGCCGCGGTAGCCTTCGGGGCTGCCTTCGGGGCGGCCGCCGGATGCCCGGCGATCGTCGCGCCGGTCGTCCCTGCGGGTCTCGCCGCCGCGCCGCGGCTCCTCGCGCCACGTCGAGCGGCTCTGTCCGCCGCGATGGTCATCGCCCCAGCGGCCGCGCCGCTCGCCGGAGCGCGCGCCGCGAGAATCATCTCGTCCGCCCGGGCGATCGCCGTCCCTGCGCGGGCCCCGATCATCCCGACGATCGTCACGGCGCTGCCCGCCGCGGTCCTCCCAGCGACGACCCGAGCCGCCGCCCTGCGAACCCCCGCGGAAGTCACGACGCGCGCCCCGGTCGTCCCCGCGATCGCGTCCCTGGGCGCCGCGGTCGTCCCGCCGAGGGCCGCGGTCCTCCTGAGCGCCCCGACGGTCATCGCGGAGGTCCCTGCGCGGAGCACCGGCACGGTCTGCCTGACCACCGCGCCGATCATCGCCGCGGAAGTCCCGGCGGGGCGCGCCCGAGCGATCGTTCTGACCGCCGCGGAAGCCTCCCCGGTCCTCGCGCGAGGCGCCCCCACGCTCACCACGGGAGCTTCGTCCGCCGCGGGAGTCCTCGCCGCGGAAGCCGCGACGCTCGCCGTCGCGAGATCCGCCGCGCGCATCATCCCGGAAGCCGCGGCCGGAGCCTCGGCGATCGTCGCGCGCAGCGCCGTCTCCCCCCTGGCTCGATGAGCGGGGACCGGAACCGCCGCGATCGTCGCGGCCCCGGCCGGGTGCGCGACGATCGCCGTCGCGGCTCCTGCCACGATCGTTGCTGTCCTGCGACCAGGCCTCGGCCATCTCAGTCCTCCGGTGCGCGTCGCGCAGTAATCTGTTCAACAATTCTGTGATCTGCAGCTCATCTGAGCACAGCCGTGCCATAGTGTGGCCGCAGCGGATGCGACCTCTGGCCATGGACGGCACAGTCTACTCATCCGCAGGTCGCCCATGCGGTCACTCCTGCTGACGCCGCCGGCAGCACAGCAGCCTCGGCAGTCTTCTCATACACCCCACGAAGGACCCCTCCATGCTCAATCGAGTCCTCTCCTCGCTGCTGGCGAGGATCGTCGTCGCCATCGTGCTCGGCGCCCTGTGCGGACTGTTCTTCCCCGAGCCCATCGCTCGGATCTTCGTCACGTTCAACGGGCTGTTCAGCGCCTTCCTCGGCTTCCTGATCCCCGTGCTGATCCTGGCGCTCGTGGCCCCCGCGATCGCCGACCTGGGACGCGGTGCCGGCAAGTGGCTGGCCATCACCGCCGCTGTGGCCTACGGCTCCACTATCACCGCGGGACTCCTGGCCTTCGGCACGTCGCTGGCGCTGTTCCCGTCGCTGCTGGCTGACGAGACTCACGGCGGTGGCCTGAGCGATCCCTCGGAGGAGTCGCTGTCGTCGTTCTTCACCATCGAGATGCCCCCGCCCTTCGGCATCATGACCGCGCTGCTGCTGGCTTTCAGCATCGGCGTAGGCGTCACCCTGGTGCGCGGCACCACACTCAAGAACGGGCTCGAGGAGCTGCGCGACATCATCATGCTCGTGGTCACCCGCATCGTGATCCCGCTGCTGCCCGTCTACGTGTTCGGCTCGTTCATGTCACTGACCATGAACGGCCAGATCGGCACGGTCATCACCACCTTCTTCAAGGTCGTCATCACCGCGCTCGTGCTCACCGTCATCCTGCTGCTCCTGCAGTACGCGATCGCCGGAGCCATCGCCGGCAAGAACCCCTTCCGCCTGCTCAAGAACATGCTGCCGGCGTACTTCACGGCCCTGGGCACGTCGTCCTCGGCCGCGACCATCCCGGTGACCCTGCAGGCCACGCGCAACAATGGCGTCGACGAGGACGTCGCAGGATTCGCCGTTCCCCTCTGCGCGACGATCCACCTGGCCGGCTCCACCGTGAAGATCGTGCTGTTCTCCACCGCCGTCATGATGCTCACCGGGATCGAGATCGACCCCGTGCAGTACATCGGATTCATCCTGATGCTCGGCATCACCATGGTCGCCGCACCGGGTGTCCCCGGCGGCGCCATCATGGCCGCAGTGGGCATCCTGCAGTCCATGCTCGGATTCGACGAGGCCGCCGTCTCCATCATGATCGCCACCTACGTGGCCATCGACTCGCTCGGCACCGCCACCAACGTGACCGGCGACGGCGCGATCGCCGTGGCGATCGACCGCTTCTACAAGAAGTCTGAGAACGTCCACGACAACGTCCCCGCCGAGGACCCGCAGCCCTCCGCCGTGTGATCCGCTCCGCGCGTTGATGGCGCGTACGAGACAGAAGAAGGCCCGAGCTCCTCTATGGGAGCTCGGGCCTTCTTCTGTCTGCCCTGCGGGCCATCTGCGGTGCGGTGCGGGCCGCTGCGGTGCGGTGCGGGCCGCTGCGGTGCGGTGCGGGCCGCTGCGGTGCGGTGCGGGCCGCTGCGGTGCGGTAGGCGTGCGCCGTCTTCGAAGCACCCCTGCCCGCATGAAGCCGCCTCAACCCCACCCCTCCCCCGTCGAGTGGATGCCTAGTTGCGCTATCGGGGGTCTCAGCGCAACTGGGGATCCACTCGCCGCGGGTGCGGGCCGAGTGGGGAGGGCCCTGCCGCGTCCCCGGCTCGGGCCTCTCGCCAACCCCTGTCGCTGCTCACCAGTGGCGACGGACATCGATTCCGCATCACCTGCGGCACCATCGTCTTCCCTCCAGCCGCCGAGTGGATACCCAGTTGCGCAGAAAGAGCTTTCAGCGCAACTACGTGTCCACTCGGCGTGAGCGGGCCCGAGCCCTGCTGCCTCAATGCACCAAGGTGCTACCGGCCGCTTCGCTGCCCACGTCCGCATCCTTCACCGAACCCGGCCCCTGACAGTGTTCGAGTGGATACCTGGTTGCGGTATCGCCTCCTATAGCGCAATCAGGTATCCACTCGGCGATGGAGAAAAGGAACCTGGGTATGAGAAAAGACTGATGGCCAGCTCAACCCGCAACCGAATGGTTGCGAGGAGCCGGCCATCAGCCTTCCCTCTAAGGAGTATTGCGGCGGC
>NZ_JALXVH010000063.1 GCF_025149945.1 Kocuria sp. p3-SID1428
GCGCCGGGGCGCTGCTCATGCGCTGCCGGGCAGACGCAGCACGCGGACAGCGGATCAGATGTTGAAGCCCAGGGCCCGCATCTGGTCGCGTCCGTCGTCGGTGATGCGCTCCATGCCCCACGGCGGCATCCAGACCCAGTTGACGTGCCACTCGTCGACGAGCGGGCCGATGTTCTGCTCGACCTGCTCCTCGATGACGTCCTGCAGCGGGCAGGCCGCCGTGGTCAGCGTCATGTCGAGCTTGAGGGCCCCGTCCTCCATGTAGGAGGCGCCGTAGAGCAGGCCCAGATCGACAATGTTCACGCCGAGCTCCGGGTCGATGACGTTCTTCAGCGCGTCCTCGACCTCGGAGATCTGCGGAGCGCCCGCGGGCACCTGGCCCGCGTCGGCGGTCGTATCGGTCATGATGTGCTCCTCGTGCGGTCTCAGCGGGTCACTTGGCGGCGGTGACGTACTTGTCGTAGCCCTCGGCCTCGAGCTGCTCGGCCAGCTCCGGGCCGCCCTGCTCCACCACGCGGCCGTCGGCGAAGACGTGGACGTGGTCCGGGGCGATGTAGCGCAGGATGCGCGTGTAGTGCGTGATCAGCATGACGCCCATGCCGTTGGCGGCCTTGGCGCGGTTCACGCCCTCCGAGACGACCTTGAGGGCATCGATGTCCAGGCCGGAGTCGGTCTCGTCCAGCAGCGCCATCTTGGGCTTGAGCAGCTCGAGCTGCATGATCTCCATGCGCTTCTTCTCACCGCCGGAGAAGCCCTCGTTCACGTTGCGCTGGATCATCTGCGGATCCATCTTCAGCTGCGTGGCGGCCTCCTTGACGTCCTTGGTCCAGGTCCGCAGAGCGGGGGCCTCGCCGTCGACGGCGGTCTTGGCCGAGCGCAGGAAGTTGGAGGTGGTCACGCCCGGGATCTCGACCGGGTACTGCATGGCCAGGAAGAGCCCGGCCCGCGCCCGCTCGTCCACGGACATCTCCAGGACGGACTCGCCGTCCAGCAGGACGTCGCCCGAGTCCACGCGGAACTTGGGGTGCCCGGCGATGGTCGAGGCCAGCGTGGACTTGCCGGAGCCGTTGGGCCCCATGATCGCGTGGACCTCATCCGAGTTGATGGTGAGGTTCACGCCCTTGAGGATCTGCTTGCTGTTCTCGTCGTCCAGCAGGACCGATGCGTGCAGGTCCTTGATCTCCAGAGTGCTCAAAAGTCTCTCCTGAAATGGTGAAGGTGTGGGTGCCGTGATCGGCTCGTGCTTCGGTGGCGGGGCCTCAGGCGCCGCGCTCGACGTTGGCCAGCTCGGCCTCGACGATCTCGCGCAGGCGCTCCTCGATGCTCTCGTCCTCGATCTGCTGCAGGATCTCGAAGAGGAAACCGCGCACCACCAGAGCGCGGGCCTCGCGCTCCGGGATGCCGCGCGACATCAGGTAGTAGAGGTGCTCGGCATCCAGCTGCCCCGTGGTGGAGGCGTGGCCGGCGCCTGCGATCACTCCGGTCTCGATCTCCAGGTTGGGGATCGAGTCCATCCGGGGCCCGTCGTTGAGGATCAGGTTCCGGTTGAGCTCGTAGGTGTCGGTGGCCTCGGCGGCCGGGCGGATCAGGACGTCGCCGACCCACACGCCGTGGGCGCCCTCGCCCTGCAGCGCGGACTTGTAGGTCACGCGCGAGCGGCAGTGGGGCTGCGAGTGATCCACGAACAGCCGAGACTCGAGGTGCTGGCCGTCGTCCACGAAGGTCAGGCCGTACATCTCGACATCCGCGCCCGGGGCGCGGAAGCGCACCGAGGGGGTCACGCGCACGGTGTCCCCGCCCAGGGAGACGACCACGTGCTTGAACCGCGAGTCTCGGCCCAGGGACACGTGCTGCGCCGAGGCGTGCACGGTGCCCTCGTCGTCCCACTCCTGCAGCGAGACCACCGTGACGTTCGCCGAATCGGCGATCGCGAACTCCACGTTCTGGGAGACCACGGCCGAGCCGTGGTGGCGCAGCACGATGCGCGCCTTCGAGAACGCCTCGGCAACCACGACCAGGTGGGAGGCGGCCGGCTCGGGGCTGGTGCCCTCGATCTCGATCATCACGGTGCCGTCGATCTCGGCCTCGGCCGGGACCGTCACCACGGTGGCCTCCTGGAAAGCGGCCCAGGCGCTGGCGGAGAGGCGATCCTCGGGGATGCCGGCCGAGCCCACGCGGGAGTCGTCGCGGCCCACGGTCTCGACCCGCACGGCATCGGAGCCGGACACGCTCACCGCCGGGGCGGGGCCCGTCAGCTCCTCCGTGTGCAGGCCCTTGAGGCGCTTGAGCGGAGTGAAGCGGAAGTCCTCCTCGCGCCCGGTCAGCTCCGGGAAGTCCGCGAGGTCGTAGGACGCCTGACGATCGGCGCGAGAGGTGCCGGCGACCTTGGTGCCCTTGAGGCTGCCGTCCTCCTGCGAGGCGGACACGCCCATGGCCTGCTCCTCGGAGTCGACCAGGGCGGTGGCGAGCTTCTCGCCCTCCTGGGTCATCCCGGGAATGGCGATGCGCGCCTCATCGGTGCGCACGCCGTCGACCACGTCCTCCTCGGGAATGGTGGTGCCGGGTGCTGCGGCGGTGCTGGGCTTATCAGCCAACGGATCCCTCCATCTGCAGTTCGATCAGGCGGTTGAGCTCGAGCGCGTACTCCATGGGCAGCTCGCGGGCGATCGGCTCCACGAAGCCGCGCACGATCATGGCCATGGCCTCATCCTCGGGCAGGCCGCGCTGCATGAGGTAGAACAGCTGTTCCTCGGACACGCGCGAGACGGTGGCCTCGTGGCCCATGGAGACGTCGTCCTCGCGGATGTCGACGTACGGGTACGTGTCCGAGCGCGAGACGGTGTCCACCAGCAGGGCGTCGCAGACCACGTTCGACTTGGCGTGGTGGGCGCCCTCGCGGACCTGGACCAGGCCGCGGTAGGCGGAGCGCCCGCCGTTGCGGGCCACCGACTTGGACACGATCGACGACGACGTGTGCGGGGCGACGTGGACCATCTTGGACCCGGTGTCCTGGTGCTGGCCCTCGCCGGCGAAGGCGATCGAGAGGGTCTCGCCGCGGGCGTGCTCACCGGTCATGTACACCGCCGGGTACTTCTGGGTGACCTTGGAGCCGATGTTGCCGTCGACCCACTCCATGGTGGCGCCCTCGTGGGCGATCGCGCGCTTGGTCACCAGGTTGTACACGTTGTTCGACCAGTTCTGGATGGTCGTGTAGCGCACGCGGGCGTTCTTCTTGACGATGATCTCGACGTTGGCCGAGTGCAGCGAGTCGGTCTTGTAGATCGGCGCGGTGCAGCCCTCGATGTAGTGGACGTAGGAGTCCTCGTCGGCGATGATCAGCGTCCGCTCGAACTGGCCCATGTTCTCCGTGTTGATGCGGAAGTAGGCCTGCAGCGGGATGTCCACGTGGACGCCCTTGGGCACGTAGACGAACGAGCCGCCGGACCACACGGCCGTGTTCAGCGCGGCGAACTTGTTGTCGCCCACCGGGATGACCGTGCCGAAGTACTCCTCGAAGAACTCCGGGTGCTCGCGCAGCGCGGTGTCGGTGTCCATGAAGATGACGCCCTGGGCCTCCAGGTCCTCGCGGATCTGGTGGTAGACGACCTCGGACTCGTACTGCGCGGCCACGCCGGCCACCAGGCGGGAGCGCTCGGCCTCGGGGATGCCCAGCTTCTCGTAGGTGTCGCGGATCTCCTCGGGCAGCTCCTCCCAGGAGCCGGCCTGCTGCTCGGAGGCGCGCACGAAGTACTTGATGTTCTCGAAGTCGATGCCCGACAGGTCCGCGCCCCAGGTGGGCATGGGCTTGCGCTCGAAGAACTTCAGGGCCTTCAGGCGCAGGTTCAGCATCCACTCGGGCTCGTTCTTGCGCGCCGAGATGTCGCGCACGACGTCCTCGTCGATGCCGCGGCGCGCGGAGGCTCCCGCGACGTCCTTGTCGGCCCAGCCGTACTCGTACGTCCCGATGCCTTCGAGCTCCGGGTTCTTCTCCAGGATGTCGGAGATGGTGGTGTCGTTGGCTTGTGTCACATCTGTCACGACGGCCTCCTCTGGTGGTCTGCTGCCGATGCGGGCTCTGCCCGCTCGGCCGCGGTGGTTCGGATGGTGAGGGAAAGTCTCAGGCGCTCTCGGCGCTGCGAGGTGGCTCCTCGTCCCGGCGCTCGAGCGGCACATGCGTATTGCACACGTGCGCCCCGGAGGCCAGCGTGGACAGCCGCCGGATGTCGACGCCCAGCAGGGAGCCGATCATGCGGGTCTCGGCCTCGCAGAACTCGGGGTGGTCCTCGGCCAGCTCGAGCAGGGGGCAGTGCCCCTGGCACAGCTGCAGGGAGGCCATGCCGCGGCGCGCGGAGCCGACCTGCACCATGGTCGAGCTGGCTGCGTAGCCGTCTGCGGCCATCTGGCGCACGAGCGCATCCAGGCGGTCCTCGACATCGTCTCCGGCAGCCTCGACGGCCGGGCGGTACCGATTCTCGATGCGCTGCTGATGGCGCTGCACGAAGCCGCGAAGGGCCTCATCTCCGCCGAGCTCGCGCAGAGTGCGCAGGGCGTCGTCGGCGACCTCGAGGTAGTCGTTGCCCAGCCGCTCATGGCCCTCCGGGGCCACCACGTAGCGGCGGGCCGGGCGACCGGCTCCGGCGCCGGGGCGGCGCACCAGGGTGACCTCGATGAAGCGCTCGCGCTCCAGCGCGTCCAGGTGGCGTCGCACGGCGGCGGCGGTGAGGCCCATCTGCGCGGCGATCTCGCTGGCGGAGACGGGACCGGACTCCAGGACGGTGTTGAGGATCCGGGAGCGGGTGGTGGACTCAGAGGCGTCCTCGGCGCTTCGCGCGCCCCTGGCTTCCGTCTGGACCATGCTCGCACCGCCTCTCGTCGTCCATGGGGGGTCGAGATGACGACCCCGTGCAATACACAACTCCAGTATGTCCAAATTGATTCCGACTGCCTAGGAAGGCCACCCTCAGAAAGCTGGGACTGTGATCAGCGCCTCATCTGCTGTCCCGTCGAGCGGCGTCGCGGTGTGCGTCCGGGCCTATGACGGCACACGGCGAGGCCTCCTGATCTTGCGGAGAGCACGCAAGGGGCGCTGGATCGCGCTGTGGCGCGGACCAGCGGCCCCGTGTCGGCCGCTTCGGGATCGGTCGGCGCTCAGACGGCGACGGAGCCGCCGCGGCGCTCGGCCTCCGTCAGCACGGGGGCTTCGGAGGTGATGTGGAAGGCCTTCTCCACCGCCATGGCCACGACCGCCACGAACAGCGCCGAGCCGATCAGGTGCAGGGCGACGACCAGCACGGGCAGGCCGTTGAAGAACTGGTAGAAGCCGATCAGCGCCTGCAGGATCACCACGAGGCCCACGAGCTGCAGGGACCGGCGCACTGCCATGGGCCAGGTGCGACGGCCGATGAACAGGCCGACGAGCACCAGCGCCACCACCGCGTAGGCCGGAAGCGCGTGCAGCCGGGTGATGATCAGGGCATCGAAGGTGTGGCGCACGACGTCGCCCGCATCGCCGGCATGCGGGCCGGTGCCGGTGACCAGGGTGCCGAGGTAGACGCTCAGGGCGGCCAGCACCGCGAGGCCCCCGTGCAGAGCCCGGATCCGGCCGCTCTGCTCGGGCGCCTGCCCGGCCAGCTCCGCCCGGGCCACACGCTCGAGACCGAGACGTCGCGACCTGTTCACGAGCATTGCGGCCAGGGCGATCATGACGGAGCTGATGACGAAGTGGATGCCGACGACCCACGGATTCAGGCCTGTGAGCACCGTGATGCCGCCCACCACTGCCTGCACGGGGATGCCCAGGCCGAGCAGCAGACTCAGCACGAACAGCGATGGATGCGTGCGGATCATGCGCACGACGGCCAGGAAGGTGAGCACGGCCACGATCATCAGGACCCCGGTCAGCGTGCGGTTGCCGAACTCGATAATGCCGTGGAGGCCCATCTCCGAGGTGTTGGTCCAGGACTCATCGGTGCACCGCGGCCACGTGGGGCATCCCAGCCCCGAGGCGGTCAGGCGGACGAGTCCGCCGGTGAGGATCAGCAGCATGTTGGCCGCCAGCGAGGCCCAGGCGGTGAAGCGCACCCAGGCGTCGACCTCGCCTCGCAGGAAGAAGGCGATCGGCTCCCGATCGCCGCGCGAATCGGGGTCGGGGCCCGTCCCCTGCCGAAGGTCGTCGCCGAGGTCGGAGGCGGTCGGTGCCGAGGAGGGGGTGCTCACGTGCTCACGTCCAGAATCTGAAAAGGGGTCGATGCATGCGCGCCGGGGCGTGTGTGGGACTCGACGGGCGCCCCTTCAGTCTAGGCCTGAGGCCGGGCGGGCCAGGCACCGGGACGCCCGGTCGACGAGCGGTCTCAGCTCCAGCGGAACAGGCGGATCGCGGCCGCCCAGCTGAGCAGGCCCCACACCGCCAGGACGGCCAGGTGCAGCACCAGCGGCCCATGCCCGGTGCCGACCAGCACGATGCGCAGCGACTCCCCCAGAGCGGCCGACGGCAGCAGGGCAGCCGCCCAGCCGAGCACACCGGGAAGCGCGGTCGCCGGAGCCAGGGTGCCGCCTGCTGCGGCCAGCAGCACCCACAGCAGATTCACTACGGCCAGGGTGGCCTCGGCGCGCAACGTGCCGGCCACGAGCAGACCCAGTCCGGTGAACACAGCAGCGCCTGCCCCGAGGAGCAGCAGCGTGGCCAGCACCGACAGCGGCGCCGGCCGCCATCCCAGCACCAGCCCGATCCCGCAGATCAGCGCCGTCTGCACTGCGAGCACGGCCAGGATGGCCCCGAGCTTGCCGGCGATGAGCCCGAACCGACCCAGCGGCGTGGTGGACAGCTGGCGCAGCACCCCGTAGCGGCGGTCGAAGCCGGTCTGGATGCCCTGGCCGGAGAACGCGTTCGAGATCACCGACAGCGCCAGGACGCCGGGCACTGCCAGGTCGATCCTCTGGGCGCCGGCCGGCAGGACAGCGTCGAGCAGGTCCATCCAGGTCAGGGCGAAAAGGGCCATGACCGGCAGGATGATCAGCAGGAGCAGCTGCTCGCCGTTGCGCAGCATGGTGCGCGTCTCGTAGGCGGCCTGAGCCGCGACTCGCCTGGCAGCCGGCGCGGGCCGCGACGGCGCGGAAGGCGGCTGCTCGGAGGCGGTGCCGGTCATCTCGAGCCTCTCGGTCATCGGATCCGCCTTCCCGACAGCTCCAGGAAGACGTCCTCCAGCGAGCGGGGCTGGAGGCTCAGGGACAGGGGCAGCTCCCCGGTGGCGGCGAGCCATTGGCTGAGCTCGGACAGCTCCTGCGGGCGCACCGCACCGCTGATCACGATCCTGGATCCGTCCCCGCTGATCTGCAGATCCGGACGCTGGACGAGCTCGGGAGGCCGATGCGCCCAGCGCTGCTGCTGGGCGGCGGTGAGCTCCACCCGCAGGGCTCCCGAGCGGCCGTCGCCGTCGATCAGCTCCCGCACGGAGCCGCAGGCGCGGACCCTGCCCTCATCCACGATGACCACCTGATCTGCCAGGCGCTGGGCGTCGTCGAGCAGGTGGGTCGTGAGGATCACGGCGGTGCCGCTGCCGCGCAGTTCGCGGATCAGGGCGAAGACGACAGCGCGCGACTGCGGGTCCAGCCCGGCCGAGGGCTCGTCGAGGAAGACGATCTCCGGGCGCCCGGCGAGCGCTGCGGCCAGTGCGACGCGCTGGCGCTGCCCGCCGGAGAGCCTCCGGATGGGGGTCTCGGCGAAGGCTCCGATGCCCAGGCGCTCCTGGAGCTCGCGCTGCGGGACCGGGTCCTGGTACATGGCGATGATGTGGCGCAGGTACTCCCCTGCCTTGGCAGCCTGCGGCAGGCCGCCGTCCTGCAGCATCACCCCGGCGCGGGCGCGCAGGGCAGGAGAGGCGCCCCACGGCTGCTCCCCCAGCAGGCGAACGGTCCCGGAGGTGGGGCGCTGCAGGCCCTGTGCGCATTCGAGCGTGGTCGTCTTGCCCGCGCCATTGGGCCCCAGCAGTGCGGTGACCTCACCGTGCCGTGCCGTGAGGCTCAGGCCGTCGACGGCCCGCGGCCTGGCCTGAGGAGCCAGGGTCTCTGCGCTGCTGCGGGCCTGTCGACGCCTGCGGCGCGGCCCCGGCCCACGGCGCTGCGGGAACACCATGACCAGGTCCTGGATCTCGAGCGCTGCCGTCACTGCTGCATCTCCGCCCGCAGATCGCGCACGGCCGCGCGGATGCGCTCGCGGCTGGGCGTGCCCACCGGGTGCAGAGGCCGGCGCGGCGGTGCGGTGCGCATCCCGCAGATGTCGTTGAGGGCGTAGAGCGAGCTCAGCGGCCGCTCCCAGCGCAGCACCTCGATCAGCGGGGAGAACGCGCGGCGCCAGCGCTCCACGAGCTCGACGTCCCGGGCTGCCGCAGCCGCGCGGAAGGCCACCCACTCCCGGGGCAGCGCTGCGGCGAAGCCGGTGTGCCAGGCGATCGTGGCATCGGCGGCGCCCAGGATCAGCGAGGTCCCGGCGATCCCGAAGCTCGTCCCCGGCTCGGCCAGCTCCAGGAAGAGGTGGCGGCGGTTCTGCAGGGCGCGCTCGGTCTCGACCGTGTCCTTGAAGGCCACGACGCTGCTCAGATCGCTCAGCTCGGCGGCCAGGTCCACGGGGTAGACGAATCCGGTCGTCGAGGGGTTGTTGTCCAGGCACAGCGGCAGCGCGACCGAGGAGGCCACGGTCTCCACCTGATCGGCGATCTCCGGGGAGCGCAGCGCCACGTAGGACAGGGGGTTGAGCACCAGGCCGTCGGCCCCGGCGTTCTCCGCGTCCCACGCGAGCTCCAGGACGTCCTGGGTGGTCATGGCCGAGATGCCGGCGCCCACGGGGATCCCGGATCCGGCCGCGGCACGGACGGCCGTTCGCACCACGGTGGCGCGCTCCTCGGAGCTCAGGTAGGCGAACGAACCGGCGGTGCCCAGCACGCAGATCGCCTCCACTCCCGAGCCGACCAGGACCTCCACCTGGCGTGCGAGCTCTGCGAGATCCACGGCGCCGGTGGTGGTGAAGGGAGTGACTGGATAGGCGATCAGCCCGGAGAAGTCCATGCTGAGCGTGCTCTCGATTCTGGAGGGGATGGGTGGCTCCGAACGCCCCGGGGCGACTCGGGAATCAGCGCAGTGCGGCGGCAGGGTCGCCGCGGTGACTGCAGCGCCTCAAGCAGCCCGGTGCTTCACAGGATCGGTCCGCCGAGGAACGGATCCAGGGCCACGGCCACGAACACGAGGCTCAGATAGGTGATCGAGCCGTGGAAGACCTTCATGGCCTGGGTGGACGTGGGCTCGGCCTGGTTGGCCAGCCCGAGCAGGCGATGGCACTGCAGGAGGAACCATGCGCCGGAGGCCAACGTGAGCACCGCATAGACCCATCCGGCGCCGCCGACCGGCACCAGCAGCAGCGAGCAGATGACGGTGGCCCAGGCGTAGAGCACGACCTGGCTGGCCACACGGCCGTCCGAGGCGATCGCCCCGAGCATGGGGATGCCGGCGCGGGCGTAGTCGTCCGAGTACTTCATGGACAGCGGCCAGTAGTGCGGCGGGGTCCACAGGAAGATCACGGCGAACAGCACGACGGCCGGCCACTGCACCGTCCCCGTCACGGCGGCCCAGGCGATCAGCACCGGCATGCAGCCGGCGATCCCGCCCCAGACGATGTTCTGGCTGGTGCGGCGCTTGAGGATGATGGAGTAGAAGACCGCGTACAGGAAGATGGCCGCGGCCGTGAGCACGCCCGAGAGGACGTTGACCGCCAGGGCGAACAGGACCACGGAGGCGACCGAGAGGACCCAGCCCAGGACCAGGGCCTCCCAGTCGTTCACCACGCGGGTGACCAGCGGGCGCTTGGACGTGCGCTTCATCAGCCGGTCCGATTCGCGGTCGATGTAGGAGTTGAAGGCGCCCGCGGCACCTGCGGAGAGCGTGCCGCCCACCAGGGTGACCAGGATCAGCCAGATGCTCGGGAAGCCGCCGTTGCCGTGGTAGTGGTGGGCGAAGATCATGGTCGGCACCGTGGCCACGAGCAGCAGCTCGACAATGCGCAGCTTCATCAGCTGCAGGTACGCCCGCACGCGCTGACCCGGTGTGGTCCGCCCGCTCTCCCGACGCGCATCCCACGGATCCTGGGGACCGGTCGGTGCTGCATGCCTGGAGACCTGCGCTGAACTCACGTGAACTGACTCCCTGGAACGGTGACGGGGTCGACGACTCGGAAATGGACTCCCCGTCGTCCAGGCCGACCCGGGCCCGGAAGGAGTGTGCGCGGCGCCTGGCGGATGGCGTGCGACGGGGATGATCTGCTCAGTCTAGACCCTCATGGCCGCTCGCGCCGTGGCCCGCGACGCATCACCGACGATGCGACCGGAGTAGGCCTCGACTACGCCCTCAGGCAAACCACGGAATCACCCCTTCCGCTGACAGACGTGTGATCTAGGCTGGATCCACAACTCCGGCATCGCCGCACGTGCGAGCGGTGCCATGCACCCCGAGAAAGGACAGTGCGCCTGTGCCTCAGTCTGATCAGTCACTCACCTGGACCGATGTCGATCGCCGCGCCGTGGACACCGTCCGAGTGCTCGCCGCGGACGCCGTGGAGAAGGTGGGTTCGGGACATCCCGGGACGGCCATGAGCCTGGCCCCGGCCGCCTACCTGCTCTTCCAGAAGGTCATGCGCCATGACCCCAGCGATGATCGCTGGACGGGCCGCGACCGCTTCATCCTCTCCCCGGGCCACACCTCGCTGACGCTGTACATCCAGCTCTTCCTGGGCGGGTTCGGCCTGGAGATGAAGGACCTGGAGGAGCTGCGCACCTGGGGCTCCAAGACCCCGGGCCACCCGGAGTACCGCCATACGGCCGGCGTGGAGATCACCACCGGCCCGCTGGGCCAGGGCCTCTCCTCGGCCGTGGGCTTCGCCTACGCCCAGCGCTACACCCGCGGGCTCTTCGACCCCGAGTCCGCTCCGGGCCAGTCCCCGTTCGACCACCGCGTCTACACGATCGTCTCCGACGGCGACCTCCAGGAGGGCGTGACCTCTGAGGCGTCGTCGCTGGCCGGGCACCAGGAGCTCGGCAACCTCATCGCGATCTACGACCAGAACCAGATCTCGATCGAGGACGACACCGACGTCGCGTTCACCGAGAACGTCGCCGAGCGCTACAAGGCCTACGGCTGGCACGTCCAGACCGTGGACTGGACCGCAGGCGGCCCCAACGGCAACGAGTACGTCGAGGACGTCCAGGCCCTGCACGACGCCATCCGGGCTGCGGAGGCGGAGACCTCCGCCCCGTCGCTGATCTGCCTCAAGACGATCATCGGCTATCCGGCGCCCAGCAAGCAGAACACCGGCGGCATCCACGGCTCCAAGCTCGGTGCCGAGGAGCTCGCGGCCACTAAGAAGGTCCTCGGCTTCGACGCCGAGCGCAGCTTCGTGATCGAGGACGAGGTCCTGTCGCACACCCGCGAGCTCGTCGAGCGCGGCAAGGCCGATCGCGAGGAGTGGGATAAGGGCTTCGCCGAGTGGCGCCAGGCCCACCCGGACCGCGCCGAGCTCTACGACCGCCTGCGCGACGGCACCCTCCCCGAGGGCTACGCCGAGGCCTTCCCGCAGTTCCCTGCCGGTGAGACCGTGGCCACCCGCGCGGCCTCCGGCAAGGTCATCAACGCGATCGCCGACACCTTCCCCGAGCTGTGGGGCGGCTCCGCCGACCTCGCGGGATCGAACAACACCACGATCGAGTCGGCCAACTCGTTCAACCCGTCCAGCCGCACCACCAAGAAGTTCTCGGCGGACCCGTACGGACGCGTCCTGCACTTCGGCATCCGCGAGCACGCCGCTGCCGCGATCGTCAACGGCATCACCATGTCGTCGCAGACGCGCGCCTTCTCGGGCACGTTCCTGATCTTCTCGGACTACCAGCGCCCGGCAGTGCGCCTCGGCGCGGTCATGCAGGTCCCGTCGATCTACATCTGGACCCACGACTCGATCGGCCTGGGCGAGGATGGCCCCACGCACCAGCCGGTCGAGCAGCTCAGCTCGCTGCGCGGCATCCCGGGCCTGAACGTCGTGCGCCCGGCCGACGCCAACGAGACCTCGGTGGCCTGGCGGACCATCATGGAAACCACGCAGAGCCCCTCCGGCCTGGCGCTGACCCGTCAGAACGTCCCCACGTTCCGCCGCGAGGACATCCACCCGGACGGCGAGGGCGAGGCCTTCGCCTCGGCCGAGGGCACGGCCAAGGGCGGCTACGTCCTGGCCGACGCCCCAGAGGGCACGTCCCTGGACGTCGTCCTCATCGGCACCGGCTCCGAGGTGCAGCTGGCCGTGGAGGCCCGCGAGCAGCTCAAGGAGAAGGGCATCGGCGCGCGCGTCGTGTCCATGCCTTGCCGCGAGTGGTTCGACGCCCAGGACCAGGACTACCGCGAGTCCGTGATCCCCCGCGAGCTCACCGCACGCGTGAGCGTCGAGGCCGGCATCGCCATGTCCTGGAACGACCTGCTCGGCTCGAACGGCCGCGCTGTCTCGCTCGAGCACTTCGGCGCCTCCGCCGCCTACGAGCGCCTCTACAGCGAGTTCGGCATCACCGCCGAGGCCGTCGTCGAGAAGGCCCAGGAGTCCATCGCCGCCGCGAAGTGACGCCCCCGGTGACTGCGGGCGGTCAGCCGGCCGCAGTCACCGGCCCCAGCACGACCACGCAGCGTCGCCTGCACCGCAGACGCACTGACGATCCTTCGACATCACAGGAGCATCATCATGACTGACACCACTGCCAAGCTCTCCCAGGCCGGGGTCTCCATCTGGCTCGACGACCTCTCCCGCGAGCGTCTGAGCACGGGCAACCTGCAGGAGCTCATCGACACCAAGGACGTCGTGGGCGTGACCACCAACCCCACGATCTTCGCGGGCGCGCTGTCCAACGGCGAGTCCTACGCCGCTCAGGTCAAGGAGCTGACCGCCGAGGGCGTCGACGTCGATGAGGCCGTCTTCCGGATCACGACCGACGACGTCCGCGACGCCTGCGACGTCTTCGCCCCGATCGCCCAGGCCACCCAGGGCCGCGATGGCCGCGTCTCGATCGAGGTCGACCCCCGGATGGCCAACGACGCCCAGGCCACCTCGGAGATGGCCCAGCGCCTGGCGCAGACCATCGACCGCGACAACGTCCTGATCAAGATCCCGGCCACCGAGGCCGGCCTGCCCTCGATCACCGCCACGCTCGCCGAGGGCATCTCGGTCAACGTGACGCTGATCTTCTCGCTGGAGCGCTACCGCGCCGTGATCAACGCCTTCCAGACCGGTCTGGAGCAGGCTCTCGAGAACGGCAAGGACCTCGCCAAGATCCACTCGGTGGCCTCGTTCTTCGTCTCCCGCGTGGATGCCGAGGTCGACAAGCGCCTCGAGGCCATCGGCACCGAGGAGGCCACGGCCCTGAAGTCCAAGGCCGGTCTGGCCAACGCGCGCCTGGCCTACCAGGTCTACCAGGAGGCGTTCTCGACCGAGCGCTGGAAGCGCCTCGCCTCGGCCGGGGCCAACGCTCAGCGGCCGCTGTGGGCCTCCACCGGCACCAAGGACCCGTCCCTGCCGGACACGCTCTACGTGGACGGCCTGGTGGCGGCCGACGTCGTCAACACCATGCCGGAGAAGACCCTGAACGCCGTGGCGGATCACTCCGAGATCACCGGCGACACCATCACCGGCACCTACGAGGCATCCAACGCGCACCTGGACCGCCTGGCGGATCTGGGCATCGACTACAACGAGGTCGTGGATCTGCTCGAGAAGGAGGGTGTCGAGAAGTTCGAGGCATCCTGGGCCGAGCTGCTCGAGACCGTGCAGTCGGCGCTGGACTCCTCGCGCTGAAGCCCCCCGATCGGCTCGCGCCGCAGCGATGGTCGACGGGACCTCCCGTCACCTGTGGCGCCCGT
>NZ_JALXVH010000064.1 GCF_025149945.1 Kocuria sp. p3-SID1428
ACATGGCCGGATCGATGTAGGCGGCCGGATCCACCAGCGGCTTTTGCTTGTCCGGAGTGCGGGCTCGGGCCTTGCCGGGAATGCCGGTGACCACCGAGTCCTCCGGGACGTCCTTCACCACGACCGAGTTGGCGCCCACGGCCGAGCCGCTGCCGATCTCGATGTCGCCCAGGACCTTGGCGCCGGCGCCCACGGTCACGCCATCGCCGATCGTGGGGTGGCGCTTGACCTTGGCCAGCGACGTGCCGCCCAGGGTCACGCCCTGATACAGCATGACGTCATCGCCGATCTCAGCGGTCTCGCCGATCACGATCCCCATGCCGTGATCGATGAAGAACCGGTGACCGATGGTGGCTCCGGGGTGGATCTCCACACCGGTCAGGAAGCGCCCGAGCTGGGAGACCGTGCGGGCCGCGCCCTTGGTCTGCTCCCGCTCCCAGAGCCGGTGCGAGAGCCGATGCAGCCAGATGGCATGCAGCCCCGAGTAGTTCACGACGATCTCGACGTCCGAGCGGGCGGCGGGATCGAAGGCGCGCGCGGTGTCGATGTCCTCGCGCAGTCTGCTGAGAAAGCTCACGGATCTCCTCATCGAAGCGTCACCGGGCGGGCAGAGCCCGGAGGGGCGGTGGGTCCAGCGGCATCCGTCCCGGTCGGGAGAGGACCGAGGGGAGATCGCAGGAGGTCGGGCAAGGCGACGGACCCGCCGCTCATCGACCCTCTCGAAGGCAGGGATGAGAGCATGCGGGTCCGTCGGGACCGGCCCGCATCGGATCTGGCGGTGCAGGCCGAGGTCGCTGCGGAAGCTCAGCCGCGGATGTCCTCGTACAGGACGGTGGAGATGTAGCGCTCGCCGAAGTCGCAGATGACCGTGACGATCAGCTTGTCGCGGTTCTCCTCCTTCTTGGCCTCCTCCAGCGCCGCGAAGACGTTCGCGCCGGCGGAGATGCCGCCGAGGATGCCCTCCTTGGTGCCGAGCTCGCGGGCCACGCGGACGGCGTCGTCGACCTCGACGTCGTAGACGTCGTCATAGACCTCGCGGTCCAGGACGTCCGGGACGAAGTTGGCGCCCAGGCCCTGGATCTTGTGCGGGCCGGCCTTGCCCTGCGTGAGGATCGGCGAGTCTGCCGGCTCGACGGCGACGATGCGCACATCCGAGTTCTGCGACTTGAGGTAGGAGCCCGCGCCCGTGATGGTGCCGCCGGTGCCGATGCCAGCCACGAAGACCGCGACCTCACCGTCGGTGTCCTCCCAGATCTCCGGTCCGGTGGTCTCGCGGTGGACCGTGGGGTTGGCCTCGTTCTCGAACTGGCGGGCCAGGATGGCGTTGTCAGAGGACTCGACGAGCTCACGGGCCTTCTCGACCGCACCGCGCATGCCGTCGGCACCCGTGGTCAGGACGATCTCCGCTCCGAATGCGCGAAGCATGGCGCGGCGCTCGGTGGACATGGTCTCCGGCATGGTCAGGATGACCTTGTAGCCGCGTGCCGCTCCGACCATGGCCAGGGCGATACCGGTGTTGCCGGAGGTGCCCTCCACGATGGTGCCGCCGGGGCGCAGCTCGCCGGAGGCTTCGGCGGCGTCGACGATCGCGCGGCCGATGCGATCCTTGACCGAGTGCGCGGGGGAGTAGAACTCGAGCTTCACGGCGACGTTGCCGGGGAGGTCCTTGTCGAGCTCGTTGAGGCGCACCAGCGGGGTGCCGCCGATGAGCTGGGTGACGTTGTCGTAGATCTTGCCCATGATGATTCCTTCCGAAGCGGATCTGCGGTGCCCTGGCAGCCGCGGCGAGACGGTGCGGGATGCCGGGGCGATCGGACTCGTTGCGAGCCTAACGGCCGGGGCCGCGGCGGCTGCGAGTCAGGAGGCGGTGAGAAACTCTGCGTAACCTTGCCGGACCTTGGCCAGCTTAGGGTTGATGACGAACTGGCAGTAGCCGTTATAGGGCTGGCGGGCGTAGAAGTCCTGGTGGACCGGCTCGGCCTCCCACACGGTGCCCAGCGGCTCGAGCGTGGTCACGATCGGGCGCTCGAAGTTCGGGGCCATCCGCTCGATGGCCTCCTGGAAGAGCTGCTTCTGCTGCGCGTCGGCGTAGAACATCGACGAGCGGTACTGCGGGCCCTCATCCGCTCCCTGGCGGTTCAGGCTCGTGGGGTCGTGCGAGGTGAAGAACAGATCCAGGATGATCTCGGGGGAGATGACCTCCGGATCGAAGCTCACCGCGACGGCCTCGGCATGGCCAGTCTGACCGGAGCAGACCTGTTCGTAGCTCGGGTGGCTCACATGGCCGCCGGTGTAGACGGAGACGACATCGCTCACGCCGCGGGTCTTGCGATAGATGGCGTCGAGGCACCAGAAGCAGCCGGCGCCCAGGACGTAGGTCGTGGTGGTCATGATCGTTGGAACCTCCCTCGCAGCCTCGGTATTCCTGCGCTCGACCTCCTGCCGATCCGGCCTCGGGAAGGTCCCAGCGGTGAGGTCCCGACCGGCCGGGCGCGCTGTCGTCGTCTCCTCCTAGACTCGGTGCCATGAGCGAGATCCCCACGCTGGCAGAGGTCGTCGATGCCGCGGATCGGCTGTGGCCGCTGCGCACGCAGCAGTCCTGGGATGCTTCGGGGCTGGTCGCCGGGCGCCCGGAGGCCCCTGTGCGCCGGATTCTCATGGCCGTGGACGCCGTGACTCCCACCGTCCAGGAGGCTGTCGAGGCGGAGGCGGATCTGCTGCTGACGCACCATCCGCTGCTGATGCGCGGGGTGTCCACGGTGGCCGCCGACACCTACAAGGGACGGGTGCTCCACGAGCTGATCGAGCGCCGGATCGGGCTGCTGGCCTGTCACACCAACGCCGACGCCGCCCGCGACGGCGTCTCCGATGTCCTGCTGCGCGCCTGCGGCGTGGAGCGGATGCAGCCCCTCGAGCCGTCGCCGGAGGATTCGGAGATCGGGATCGGCCGTGTGGGCGACCTCGACGAGCCCGTGCGTCTCGTCGAGCTCTCCCAGCGGCTGGCCGCCGTGGTCCCGCCGACCGCCCAGGGCGTCCGTGTGGCCGGCGATGCCGAGCGGATGATCCGCCGCGTGGCGGTGTGCGGCGGCTCGGGGGACTCCCTGTTCGAGACCGTGCGGCGTGCCGAGGCGGATGTCTACGTCACCGCGGATCTGCGCCATCATCCGGCCTCGGAGGCGCGCGAGACCGCCCTGACCGGCGACGGCTCACCGGCGCTGATCGACCTCTCGCACGCGGCCAGCGAGTGGCTGTGGCTGCCCGTGGGCGCGGTGGCGCTGCAGAAGGAGCTCTCCGCGCGCGGGTTCCAGGCCGAGGTCCTGGTCTCGCGGCGTCGCAGCGACCCCTGGGACTTCCGGGTGCCCAGCCCGCACGAGCCCCCGCAGGATGTGTGGGAGCCGAGCCGATCGACAGGAGCCGCATCATGACCACCGCCGCCCCCGAGCAGTTCGAGGCGCTGCTGGCGCTGCAGTCCCGCGATTCTCGCGCAGCGACCCTGCGCGAGCAGCTCACGGTGCTCCAGAAGGAGCCCGAGCTCGTGGAGTCCCTCAAGCGACAGCGCGCCGCCGTCGCCAAGGCCAAGGAGCTGCAGGCACGGGGCGCCGAGCTGGAAGGTGCCCGGGACACCGCCCATCAGAAGGTCGAGGACCTGCTGGGCCGGCTGGAGACGGAGCGGGCCCGGCGCGACGCCGGCGGCTCCGCAAAGCAGGTCTCGGCCCAGACCCGGCAGATCGAATCGCTGACCGGACAAGTCGAGAAGGCCCGTGCCGGAGCCGAGCGCGCCGATCAGGAGTTGGCCGCCTTCCGGTCCCAGCGCGAGGAGCTGATGCCGCGGCTCAAGGCCGCCGATGCCGATGCCCGCGCCCGCGTGGGTGCGGCTCAGGACTCCGGCAAGCAGATGCAGGAGGAACTGGCCGGGCTGGATCAGGGTCGGCAGGAGGCGGTGCTCGCCGTGGGCAACGATCAGCTGGTGGCCCGCTACGAGCGGATCCGCGGCGGCGGCTCGGGGCGGGAGAAGATCGCGGCGGCGCGTCGTCAGGCCACGGCCTGCGGAGCCTGCGGAAGCCCCATGAGCCCCGCGGAGGTCTCGGCCCTGGAAGCCGATCCGCAGACCGTGGCCGCCTGCGCCGACTGCGGCGCGATCCTGGTGCCCTGAGATCGCTTGCGGAGGCGCCGGGCGGGGATATCGAGGGACAGGACGGCCTGTGAGCCGGGTTCTGTGCACGCGCCCGGTTGCCCGGGGCACGGCGGTGATCATCCATCTAGGCCCACCGTTGCCGATGGGCTCGAGCGGCCTACCCGGATGCAGGACGAGCAGCCCTGTCGCACCCTGTCTGACCTTGCTCCGAACGGGGTTTGCCTAGCCGCGCCGGTCGCCCGGCGCGCTGGTGGTCTCTTACACCACCCTTTCACCCTCACCGCACGGCGGGCCGTGGGCGGTCTGCTCTCTGTGGCACTTTCCTGCGGGTCTCCCCGAGTGGCCGTTAGCCACCGTTCTGCTCTGCGGAGCCCGGACTTTCCTCGAGGCGCACATGGCGCCGCGCGATCACCCGGCCGTCCTGTCCAGCCGACAACTGTACCCGTCTGCGGCCGATAGCATGCTCGGATGCTGATCCTGCTGCCGCCCTCCGAGACCAAGACCCAGCCCGCCTCCGGGGATCCGGCGCAGCTGCAGGAGCTGTCGCTGCCGCAGCTGAACGACGACCGCCTCCGGGTGCTGAAGGCGCTGGAGAAGGTCAGCGGGCAGCGCAATGCGCTCGAGGCACTGGGCGTGGGGGCCTCGCTCGCGCCGGAGGTGCAGCGCAACCTGTCGCTGCGGACCGCACCGGCGGCACCGGCGCTGCAGATCTACACCGGGGTGCTCTACGACGCGCTCGGGACCGAGACGCTCACCGCCGAGCAGCGCCGGGTCGCGGAGGACTCCGTGGTGGTGATCTCGGCCCTGTGGGGCGCGGTGCGCCCCGTCGACCGGATCCCCGCCTACCGGCTGTCGATGGGCACGGCCCTGCGAGGGCTGGGCAAGCGCGAGCCGGTGAAGCTGTCGTCTTTCTGGAAGCCGCGGCTGGGGGAGGCGCTGGGCACGCAGACCGAGGGCCAGCTGATCATCGACTGCCGCTCCTCCGCCTACTCGGCGGCCTTCGCTGCCCCGCCCGAGACCACCGTGGCCATCCGCGCCGTCACCGAGGACGACGACGGCCAGCGCAAGGTCGTCTCGCACTTCGCCAAGCACACCCGCGGCGAACTGGCGCGCCACGTGCTGGAGCAGGTCGGCCAGGGCCGCCGCGTCGAAACGGCCCAGGAGCTGGCCGAAGCGGCGAGCCAGCGGTGGCGCGTCGAGCTGGAGGAGCCGAGCGTCCGACGGCCCGGTCAGCTGACCGTCGTGCTGCCCGCCTGAGCCGAGCTCTGCCCGGCCGAACAGCAGGCCCGGGCAGCGGGCGGGCTCCGGTTCCGGGTCTACGATGTCGGACCTGCTGACCGCCTCCACGCCGACTGTGCCTGCAGCTGCCACCGCGCAGGAGGTTTCGCGTCCGGTCATCGGAGTGAACGCTGCTCTCCACCTGCTGCTCGTCGTGGGCGTCGCGGCAGCTTGGGGGCTGGGGGATCTCGGCGGCGCCTCTTCGGACTGGGATTCGACACCGCGACCGAGGTCTCCCTGCTCATCCTGGCAGCCGCGGGCGCCACGGCAGGCGTCCCCTGGTGGGTGGTGCTGCTGCTCCCGCGGCGTTCACCTCAGGCATGTGCCTGCTGGACTCGGCCGACGGGATGTTCATGGCAGGGGCCTACCGCTGGGCGCTCGAGCGACCCGGGCGCAAGCTGCGCTACAACATCGCCATGACCACGGTCTCGGTGGTCTTCGCCGCCGTGATCGGGGCCCTGGGGCTGATGAGCCTGCTCGGCGAGCCGGGACTCAACGCCTTCACTTGGACCGATGCTCTGTCGCTGGACTGGTCCGGCGTGGTGGTGCTGGGGCTGTTCGCGGTGATCTTCACCGGGGCGGCGCTGCTGGGGAGGCGCGGAGCACGCCAGGTCTGAGCGCCGGGCCCGTGCCATCGCGGTGTGCGGTCGTCGCCTCGCGGCTGCTGCCGGGCAGACCGAGGGCCCAAGGCCGGATCAGTGTCCGAAGGGGTCCTCATCCACTCCGGGGGTCCAGGTGTTCCCGGCCTCGCGCCAGCCCTCGCCCTTCAGCGCCTTCTTGGCCTTGCGCGACCACTTCTCATCCAGGCGGTCGACGTAGAGCTTGCCGTCCAGGTGGTCGTACTCGTGCTGCATGACGCGGGCGAACCAGCCGGTGGCCTCCCAGGCGATGGGCTGGCCGTGCGGATCGAAGCCGGCGATGCGCACCCACTCGGCGCGCTTGAGCGGGAAGCTGTAGCCGGGTACGGACAGGCAGCCCTCGGCCTCCTCATCGGGGTCCGGACGCTGCTCGGAGATCTTGCCGACCGTGAGCACAGGGTTGATGATCTCGCCGCGGTTCGGGGCGTCGTCGTCGTTGTCGAACACGAAGGTGAAGATCCGCAGTCCGACACCGATCTGCGGGGCGGCCAGACCGACGCCGTGGGCTGCGTCCATGGTCTCGTGCATGTCGGCGATCAGCTCGCGCAGCGAGTCGTCGAACTCCGTGACCTTGGCGGCCGGGCGGTGCAGGACGGGATCGCCGGTGATCACGACGGGGCGGACGGACATGCAGGGGCTCCTGGAGCTGGCGGGACGGTGGGGCGGCCGTGCGCGGCGGCGGCCCCGATCCTACCTGGGGAGCCGGTCGCCCACCGGAACAGGGGTCCGACCGGCTCGGGCACGGTCCGGCTCCGTCCATCAGCCTGCTGTCTGTTCCCAGGTCCGTGTGCCAGATTAGGGCCATGACCTCTGAGCCTGCCCCCATCCTCGATGACATCGCCCAGGCCGTGGGCGGCACCCCGCTGGTGCGCATGTCCCGGCTGTTCGACGGGCATCCGGCCCAGGTGCTCGCCAAGGTCGAGTCACTGAACCCCGGGGCCAGTGCCAAGGACCGTCCGGCACTGGCCATGCTGCGCGATGCGCTGGACTCCGGGCGACTGGCCCCCGGCGGGACCGTGGTCGAGTCCAGCTCCGGGAATCTGGGGATGGCCCTGGCCCGCGCGTGCTCGGCGCACGACGTGCAGTTCGTGTGCGTCGTGGACACCCGGGCCAACCGCTCGACGATCGCGGCGATCCGGGCGCTGGGCGGACGGATCGAGCTCGTGGAGCATCCGGATCCGGCCACGGGCGACCTGCTGACCGCCAGGCTGGCCCGCGTTCAGGAGCTGCTGCGGGAGATCCCCGGGGCGGTGAACCTGCACCAGTACGGCAATCCGGCGAATGCGGGGGCCCACCGCGAGGGGACCATGCGCGAGATCGCCGAGGCCATGGAGCACCGCGTCGACGACGTGGTCGCGGCTTGCTCCACGACCGGCACGATCGGCGGCTGCGCCTCCTACATCCAGGAGCATGGGATGCGCACCCGCGTCATCGCCGTGGACGCCCAGGGCAGCGTGCTGTTCGGAGGGACAGCGGGCGCACGTCGTCTGCCGGGGATGGGCGCGGGATTCGTGACGGACCTGTCGCGCCGGGTCCAGCCCGATCAGGTGCTGCGGGTCAGCGAGCTCGAGTGCGTGGCCGGCGCGCGTCTGCTGGCCCGGCGCGAGGGCATCCTGGCCGGCGCCTCGACCGGGGCCGTCGTGCACGCCGTGGCCTCGCTGCTGCCGCAGCGCCCGGACGATGCCCGGATCGCGATGCTCGTGCACGATGGCGGCATGCCCTACCTGGACACGATCTACGACGACGAGTGGGTGCGCACCGTCCTGGGGGCCTCCCCGCAGCAGGTCGAGGAGGCCGTGCAGGCTCTGCAGGAGCGGACGCGTGGCTGAGGGCATCCTGCGGCTGGCGGTGATCGGAGCCGGTCCCAAGGCACTGAACGCACTCGATTCCCTGGGCAGACGGCTGCGAGCTGCCGGCCGCGGCGACGGTCCGCGGGAGATTCGGATCGACATCGTGGACCCCTCCGAGCGACCGGGCACGGGCGCGGCCTACGACCCGCGACAGCCCCGGCATCTGCGCCTGAACGTCACGGCGGGGATCGTCGACGCCCATGAGCCGGGGGCCGAGGACCGCGTGGTGCAGCCCTTCCGGCAGTGGGCGCTCGAACAGGGCCGGGACGATGCCGCCGAGGACTACCCGCCCCGAGCGCTGATCGGCGACTACCTGGAGCACGCGTGGTCGCAGGTGGTCGCGGCACTGCCCGAGCGGAGCCGGGTGCGGGTGCTCCGCGGCCGCGCCGAGCAGCTGCGCCGCCCTGCGCTGGAGCCGTGCGCGTGGGAGGTGCGGATCGAGCCCGCGCGCCGCGCAGGGGGCTCCGGCCCGCTCTGGCACGGCCCGTACGACGAGGTGCTGCTGGCCACGGGCCACGCCTCGGATCACCCTGCCGCCCTGGCGCACGGATGGGTCGGCCCCGTGCCGCTGATCGGCGGTGTGTACCCCGCCCCGCAGCGGCTGAGCGAGGAGGCCGTGCCCCCGGGATCCCGCGTGGTGGTGCGCGGTGCTGCGCTGACCTTCATCGACGCGGCGCTGAGCCTGAGCGAGGGACGCGGCGGTCGCTTCGAGGAGGGCTCCGACGGCCGTCTGCACTACCGGCCCAGCGGCCGGGAGCCCGCGGTCATCCTCCCGACGGGACGCAGCGGAGCGCTGCTCGATGCCAAGCCGGATCCCGATTCCGCACCGGCGAGAGCGCTGCAGGAGGGCGAGCGCGCCGAGATCCTCGCAGCGGGCCGCCGAGAGGTCCTCGATGCCTCGGATGTGTCGGAGCTGCTGGGGGCCGTGCAGCGCACGGCGCAGCGGCTCCTGCTGTGCGAGCAGGGGCAGGAGTCCGAGAACAGCCGCGACCCTCTGCGCTCGCCGATCCCGGAGGGCATCATCGCGGCGGTGGGGGAGACCCTGCGCCGCGGCAGCGAGCCGGAGCGGTCCTGGGGAAGAGCGGCGAAGCCCGCGGCGGGATCGGCCCCGGCTGGACACGGTGCTGCAGCACGGGGTCTGCGCCGCGGGATCGCCGTGGCCCAGGGCCGCGAGCCGGGCGGCCCGGCGTGGGTGCTGGGGCGCGCGTGGTCGCTGCTGTACCCGGCCATCGTGCAGCGGATCAGCTTCGCGGAGATCCCCCCGCAGGACTGGGCGGAGTTCCGCGCGGCGGCGGCGCGCTTCGAGCGGTGGGCCTTCGGACCGCCCCTGCGCAGCGCGCGGCGGCTCGAGGCCCTCGTCGGGGCCGGGATCGTGGATCTGTCCGGCCTGGATGCGGGTGCGCAGATCGGCGCCGACGGCCGGCTGCGGGCCCCCGGCGGGCCGTCGTCCACGGCCCCGGACGTCGTCGTCGATGCCGTGCTGGCCCCGCCGGGCATTTCGGCGACGGATCCGCTGCTGCACGGGCTCGTGGAGCGCGGTGTGCTCAGCATCCCGCCGGGACGCCGCGGCTGTCGCATCACCCGCGAGGCCGTCGCGGTGGATGCCGCCGGTAGCCGCGTCCCCGGGCTGTCGGTGCTCGGACGGCCCACCGAGGACGTCGTGCTGGGCCATGACACGCTGAACCGAGCCCTGCACCCCCAGCCGCAGCTGTGGGCCCAGCGGATGATCGAGACCCATGCCAGGAGAGCCATGATCGCCACCCCGCCGATCGACGACCCTCTGCGCTCACGAGCCCACGGCAGCCCCGCGCTCCCGGGCCGCCTCGAGCCTTGGATGCAGGGGCTGCTGGATGACCCCGCCACGTGCCAGGACCTGCTGGCCGAGCACGGCAGCCCCGTGAACCTGCTGGATCCGGGCCCGCTGGAGGCCAACGCGCAGGAGCTGATCCGTGCGGCGGACCAGCGCGGGGTCGAGCTGCGCGTGTTCGTGGCGCGCAAGGCGAACAAGATGCTCGCGGTGGTGGACAGGGCGCGGGAGCTCGGCCACGGGATCGACGTGGGCAGCCAGCGCGAGCTGCGCCAGGTCCTCGAGCGCGGGGTGCCGGGAGAGGACATCGTGGTGACGGCGGCGATCAAGCCGGAGCCGCTGCTGCGGCTGGCCGTGGACTCCGGTGCGACCGTGGTCGTGGACAACCGGGATGAGCTGGCTCTGCTGCGCCGAGTCCTCGCCGGGCGTCCAGCAGGGGCCGCGCCCGTCGGGATCGGTCTGCGGCTGGCGCCGGAGCCGGGGCGGGGGATCGCGCCGACCCGGTTCGGGGAGTCGGCGAGCACGTGGCTGGCCGAGCTCGGCTGCGCAGGGGAGTCGTTGAGCGGGTCGGGGCTGGCGGTCGCCGGCGTGCACTTCCACCTGCACGGCTACGATCCGGGCGATCGCAGCGAGGGGCTGCGCCAGGCCGTGGCGCTGGTCGATGCCCTCCGGGAACGCGGACACGAGCCGACCTGGATCGACATGGGCGGCGGCGTGCCCATGTCCTATCTCGAGGACCCCGAGCCGTGGGAGGCCTTCTGGCGGGCCCACGAGCAGGCCGTCCTCAGCGGTGACGAATCGCTGACCTGGCGCGGTGACGGCCTGGGTCTGCGCCGGGAGGAGGGCCCCGACGGTCCGCGGCTGGGCGGAGCGCGCGATCTGTACCCCTATCACCAGAAGCTCACGCGCGGACCCTGGCTGGGAGAGGTCCTCGACGCCGACCTCGCCTCCGGCAGGGACGACGACGGCGTCGTCGGGGCGGAGCACGACGGCCTCGGTGCGCAGGCCACGGTGGCCGATGCCCTGCGCGCCCGCGGCCTGCAGCTGCGCTGCGAGCCCGGCCGAGCGATGCTCGACGGCTGCGGCATGACCCTGGCCCGAGTGGCCTTCCGCAAGTGCACCAGCGACGGTGAGCCGATCGTCGGGCTGCAGATGAACCGCACACAGTGCCGCTCGACGTCCGCCGACTTCCTGGTGGACCCGCTGCTCGTTCCCGGTCCGCAGCACGACGACGGCGCGCTGGCCTCCGATCCCGCGGGAGCGGGCGAGCCCGGCGGTCCCTGGGCGGGGCCGATCGAGGCCTTCCTGGTGGGCGCCTACTGCGTGGAGGCCGAGCTGATCCTCAAGCGGCGCATCGTCTTCCCCCACGGGGTGGCGGTGGGGGACGTCATCGCGCTGCCGAACACCGGCGGCTACCTCATGCACATCTTGGAATCCGCCTCGCACCAGATCCCGCTGGCGGCCAATGCGGTGCGCACGGACCACGGGTGGGTGCGCGACGACATCGATCGGCAGTGAGCGGGTCCGACCGCGGGGGCGACTCCGGGCGGTGACCCCGCTGACAGCCTCCCGGGCGATCGACGACTAGGATCGATGCTCGGAATCGACAGACGCCCGCGGGACGACCCGCATCACCAGCGGCCTGCAGCGGGGACGGCCCCGCACAGGAGGCCTGGTCCGCATGAATTCACCGTCTTCGGCCCTGCGCAGCGTATTGCACCCAGCCGTCATCCTGCGCCTGCTGCTGGGCTGGGGCGCCTATCTCGCGCTGATTCTGGCCCAGCCCCTTCTGACGGGGCACCTTCCCGCGGCCGCATTGACCGCGCTGCTGACGGGCATCATCGTCGTGATCCTGGTCTGCGCCTCAGGCGTCGTCGAGCAGGCAGAGCACCTGGCCCAACGGCTGGGGGATCCCTACGGGACGCTCGTGCTGACGCTGTCGGTCGTGCTGATCGAGGTCATCCTCATCTCGGCGGTCATGCTCGGCCCCGGCGAGCACGCGAGCATCGCTCGCGATTCGGTCATGGCGGTGTCCATGATCATCCTCGACCTCGTGATCGGTGCGTGCCTGATCGTCGGCGGTGCACGCCACGGGGGTCTGCGACCCAATCGCGCCGGGGTCTCCGCCTACCTGACGCTGCTGATCGTGCTGGCGGCCACGGCCTTCGCCCTTCCGGGACTGATCGGCGACGACGGCGCGTACACCGGCGCGCAGGCGGTGCTCGTGGCGGCCATGACGATCGTGCTCTACGCGTACTTCCTGCAGCGGCAGATGGGACCCCAGCGCGCTGACTTCCAGGAGCCGGGCGCTCCCTCGGACCCGGAGCTCCCCGCCGCAGCTGCCTCGAGCGCTGCGATCACAGACGTGCTGCGGGCGCAGCGCGCCGAGATCATGCTCCGAGCGCTGGTGCTCGTGGCCGCCGTCGTGCCGATCGTGCTGCTCTCGCACCACATGGCTGCCCTGCTGGACGAGGCGCTCGCGCGCCTGCAGGCCCCGGCGGAGCTGTCCGGGCTGGTGATCGCCGCCATCGTGTTCCTGCCGGAGACGATCACCGCGCTGCGGGCGGCCCTGGCCGGCGAGATGCAGCGGGTCTCGAACCTGTGCCACGGCGCCCTGGTCTCCACCGTGGGCGTGACGATCCCGGCCGTGCTGGTCATCGGTCTGCTCACGGAGCAGGACGTGGTCCTGGCAGCTTCCCCGGCGCATCTGGTGCTGCTGGGGATCTCGCTGCTGCTGAGCGTGACCACGTTCTTCGGCGGCCGGGTCACCGCGCTGCACGGTGCCGGGCACGTGATGGTCTTCGTGCTCTACGTCATGACGCTGTTCGCCTGAGCCGGAGCAGACAAAGCGGGCTCTTCAGAGTTGAGGGTGGGCGCGTCGGTTGGGTCGGGTAGCTGGGTGGAGAAGTCGAGGTCCCCGATGATGAGCGGACTTCTACCCCCGCTGATCTCAAGGACCTCGACGATGCCCAACCACAGTTGTGTATGCCCTGACGCGCTCGATCGCTGCGACCGATGCGATGTTCTCCTCGACTTCCCGAGCCTCCACCTGGTCGCGGTGAGGCAGGCTCCTACGGGCCTGGTGCTCTAGGTGGAGTTCTGCGATCCGGTCACGGGCTGCCCCGGCTGCGGAGTCATCGCGACCGGTCATGGTCGAGATGATCGATGCGCCCTGGGCCGGGCGGCCGGTGCGGATCCGGTGGGCGATCGGCCAGCTGCGGGCCGAGGGAGCAACGATCCAGGGCCTGGCCCGGCAGCTCGGCACCACCTGGAACACGCTCTGGTCCCAGGTCCAGCCCGTCCTGGCCCAGGCCGCAGGCGATCCCTCTTCATGCCATGCGTGCCACGTCATCGCACCGCACAAGAGTAATCGGACGAGGTCAGGCGGCCTTTGAGAGAGCACCGGAGCTGCTGCCCGGAACCTCACGATGCGCGCAGAGCGCGAATGAAGTCTTTACTGCTTTACATATGGCTGGCTAGGGGCCATTTTTCACAAGAACGACGTCGCCGTAGTCCTTTCCCCGGGCTGTTCAGTGCTCCGCTCCTGGGCGCCTGTCTAACGGGCGGCCACGGCAATGGGTGTCAGTGGGCTGACCCCGTTTCGTAGGTCCAGTCGTTATGAGGGTCGTCCTGTTGCCCGCGGT
>NZ_JALXVH010000065.1 GCF_025149945.1 Kocuria sp. p3-SID1428
CGCCGCGGTGCACTCGGCGCAGGTCTCAGCTCACTTCTTGCCCTGGTTCGCGACCGCCTGGATGGACTCGGCCGCAGCCTCCGGATCCAGGTACTCGCCCCCGGGGGTGATCGGCTTGAAGTTGGCGTCGAGCCCATAGACCAGCGGGATGCCGGTGGGGATGTTCAGGCCCGTGATCTCGTCATCGGAGATGCCGTCGAGGTGCTTGACGAGCGCGCGCAGCGAATTGCCGTGCGCGGCCAGCAGGACGGTGCGCCCGGCCTCGAGATCCGGCTTGACCTGGTTCTCCCAGTACGGGAGGAAGCGCTCGAGCACGTCCTTGAGGCACTCGGTGCGCGGGAGGTTCTGGACGTCCTCGTAGCGGGGATCGCCGACCTGCGAGAACTCGTCCCCGTCCTCAATGGCAGGCGGCGGGACGTCGTAGGAGCGGCGCCAGGTCATGAACTGCTCCTCGCCGTACTTCTCGCGGACCTCCGCCTTGTCCTTGCCCTGCAGGGCGCCGTAGTGGCGCTCGTTGAGGCGCCAGGAGCGCTTGACCGGAATCCAGTGGCGATCCGCGGAGTCCAGGGCCAGGTTGGCCGTCATGATCGCGCGGCGCAGCAGGGAGGTGTGCACGATGTCCGGGAGCAGACCGCGCTCCTTGAGCAGCTCGCCCCCGCGAGCCGCCTCGCCGCGGCCCTTCTCGGTGAGGGGAACGTCCACCCAGCCCGTGAAGAGGTTCTTCTCGTTCCAGTCGGACTGCCCGTGACGGAGCAGGATCAGGTTGTACGTCGGTTCAGTAGCCATGCGGCAAGTATCACACCTGATGGGCCGGTGGGCGAGCCTGCGACCCGGGGCGTCACCAGGCCGAGGGCCCGGAGGACTCCACGTCGACCGCGGGCTTCACATCGGCCAGGTAGACGCCGGAGGCGGTGGCCGCGACCAGCACGAAGATCAGCTGGCCCATCTGCGGGATCCCACCGGTCAGCAGGGCGATCACCGCGGGAACGCTCATCAGCAGGCTGAAGGCCAGGCAGGCCCCCGTGACGAGCATCCAGAAGGTCCGGGTGCGCTTGAACGCGCGCTGGAACTGGATGGGCTTCACGGACAGGCAGTGGAAGAAGGCCATGGCAGCCAGGACGGTCACCAGCACCATGACGGCGACGTCGACCACCCCGACGGCCAGGAGGATGAGGGAGGTGAGGGACATGGCCGCGATCCTACCGGGCGGAGGGCGAGGCTGCCGCGTCCAGCGCCTGCTCGAGGTCCTCCCACAGGTCCTCGACGTCCTCGATGCCCACGGACAGGCGCACCAGCGACTCCGGGACCGTGCGCGGCTCCTCGGGGTGACGGCGACGGCGCTCGACGAGCGACTCCACACCGCCCAGCGAGGTCGCCGGCACCCACACGCGCATGGCCTCGACGACACGATCGGCCGCCGCGGCGTCGCCGTCGACCTCCAGGCCCACGATCGCCCCGAAGCCGCCGCGCAGCTGCTGGGCAGCGCGCTCGTGGCCGGGGTCACCGGCCAGACCCGGGTAGCGCACGGCGCGCACGCCGGGGGCGCCGCGCAGGCGACGGGCGATCTCGGCGGCGTTGGCTCCGGCGCGCTCGACGCGCAGGGACAGCGTGCGCATCCCCCGCAGGGCCAGCCAGGTCTCGAACGGGCCCGGGATGGCGCCGTGGCGGGAGCGCTGGGCGTGCAGGCGCTGACGCAGTTCGGGGTCCTCGACGGTGGCCGCGCCCAGGACCACGTCCGAGTGACCGGCCAGGTACTTGGTGGCCGAGTGCACGACGATGTCAGCTCCCCAGGCCAGCGGGCGCTGCAGAAGGGGCGTGGTGAAGGTGCTGTCCACGCAGCTGAGCACCCCGAGGCGCCGCGTGCCCGCCAGGATCGCGGGGAGGTCGGCGACCTCGAGCATGGGATTGGTGGGCGACTCCAGCAGCACCAGATCTGCGCCCTCGGCGGCGGCCAGCACGGCGTCGGTGTCGGTCACTTCCACAGCATCGACCCGGATCCGACCCTCCTGCTCGGCCTCGCGCACGAGCGTCATGGTGCCCATGTAGACGTGCACCGGCACGACGATCCGGCCTCCCAGCGGCACGAGCGAGAGCACTGCAGAGACGGAGGCCACGCCGGAGGCGAAGGCCAGCGACGGCAGCGGCGAGCCCTCGAGCTGACCCAGCACGGATTCGAAGTCGTCCCAGGTCGGGTTGCTGGCGCGGCCGTACATGCGCTCGCCCGGCACGGGCTCCCCCGCGCCGCGGTAGGTCGAGCTCAGCACGATCGACGGGCCGACGGGAGCATCGCGCTCCGGGGCCGGGCGACCGCCGGCGACCGCGATCGTGGTCGGACGCAGCCGCCCGTGGAGGGTCTCCCCCGAGGGCTGCTGTTCGGCGTTCGGGCGGGGCGCGGCGGAATCCGGAGAAGTCATGGCCTCACCCTATGACGGCCGCGCCCACACGCTTCATGGGGGCGGCGCCGATGTCTGCGGCGGCCCCTACAGTGTGCGTGTGACGTTCCAGACCAGCCCCGCGAGCACCCCTGCCGCCTTCATCGCGTTCGAGGGCGGCGACGGCGCCGGCAAGTCCACGCAGCTGCGTCTGCTGGCCGAGTCCCTGACGGAGCGCGGCGTTCCGGTGCTGCTCACCCGCGAGCCCGGCGGATCGGCCATGGGCGAGCAGATCCGCTCCTTGGTCCTGGATCCCGAGCACGCGCCGGTGGATCCGCGCACAGAGGCGCTGCTGTTCGCCGCCTCGCGCAGCGCGCACGTCCAGCGCACCCTGCTGCCCGCCCTGCAGGAGGGCACCACGGTGCTCACGGATCGCTATCTCGACTCCTCGGTGGCCTATCAGGGAGCCGCCCGCGAGCTCGGCACGCAGACCGTGCGGGAGCTGAACCTGTGGGCGGTCGAGGATCTGCTGCCGGATCTGACCGTGCTGCTCGATGTCCCGGAGCACGTCGGGCGCACTCGCCGGGCCGAGCGCGCCGCCGATCGCATGGAGAAGGAGCCCGCCCCCTTCCACCAGGAAGTCCGCCAGGCCTTCCTGGACCTGGCCCATGAGGCTCCGCAGCGCTACCTCGTGCTGCAGGCGAACGCTCCCGTCGAGGAGCTGGCGGCTCAGATCCGCGAGCGCGTGCTCGACCTGCTGTCCCAGCCGGCCCCCGGAGGCGATCAGTCGTGAGCGTGTGGGACGACCTCGTGGGGCAGGGCGCCGTCGTGGATCAGCTCGCGCGAGCGGCCCGCGAGGAGCAGCCCTCGCACGCCTGGCTCGTGACCGGGCCTCCCGGTTCGGGGCGCTCCCACGCCGCGCTGGCACTGGCCGCTGCGCTGCTGTGCGAGCAGCCGGATCCCGCCCAGCGCGGCTGCGGCAAGTGCTCCGCCTGCCGCACCGTCCGCGCCGGCTCGCACGCCGATCTCACGCACTTCCGCACCGAGCACAGCGAGATCCGCATCGACGAGGCCCGCGAGCTCGTGGTCCGCGCCCAGGATCGCCCGTCGGTGGGGCGCTGGCGGGTCATGGTGATCGAGGACGCCGACCGCATGGCCGAGCGGACCTCCAACGTCATGCTCAAGGCCATCGAGGAGCCGCCGCCGGGGACCATCTGGCTGCTGTGCGCCCCGAGCCCCAGCGACGTCCTGGTCACCATCCGCTCGCGCTGCCGCCCGGTCACCCTGAGAGTGCCGCCCGCGGAGGCCGTGGCCGAGCTGCTCGAGCGCCGCGACGGCGTGCCGTCGGCTCGCGCTCTGGAGTGCGCTCGCCTGGCGCAGTCGCACGTGGGTGTGGCGCGCCGGCTGGCCCTGTACGACGACGCCCGCGAGCGCCGTCGTCGGGTCGTGGAGATGCCCCTGCGCCTGGGCGGCGTCTCGGATGCTGTGCGCGAGGCCGGGCGGCTGACCCGCCTGGCCGAGGAGGAGGCGACCGCCGAGGCGGAGGCCCGGGACGAGGAGGAGCGCGCGCATCTGCTGACCTCCATGGGCGCGGCGGAGTCCGGGAAGATGCCGCCGAACGTGCGCAGCGCCCTGCGGCGCCTCGAGGAGGACCAGAAGCGGCGCTCCAAGCGCGTGCGCACGGACACCCTGGACCGCTTCCTGATCGATCTGACCACGTTCTACCGCGATGCCCTCACGCTGCAGCTGCAGACCGGGTCGGAGCTGGTCAACCAGCACATCGCGGACTCGCTGCGCGATCACGCGCTGAACTCCACGCCCGAGGAGTCCCTCGAGCGCATCGACACGATCGCCCGCACGCGCACCAGGATCCGCACCAGCGCCGCCGCCGGACTGGCCTTCGAGGCCATGGCCGTCTCCCTCCTCTGAGGCCCGCCCGTCGGCGCGTCCCGTGCGCGCCGGGCCGGACCACGAACCCGCACCACAGATGGGATGCCCCCGGATGAGCCACCGCCCCCGCCGCCGGATGCGGCTGGCCGCCGCCCTGGCCGTGTGCGCCCTGGCGCTGAGCGCCTGCACCGATGACGACTCCCCCGCCGGGGGCCAGTCGGCACCCGAGGGCGCTGCGCAGGGCATGGACGAGTTCTACGCCCAGGAGCTCGACTGGGGATCGTGCGAGGACTCTGGCGGGATCTCCGGGTTCTTCGGCGGCGACGACCAGCAGTGCGCGCAGCTCACCGTCCCGGTGGACTACTCCGATCCCGAGGGCGAGACCACCACGGTGGCCATGGCGCGGCTTCCCTCGACCGGGGATGCCCCGGAGGGTGCGCTGGTCGTGAACCCCGGCGGACCGGGCGGCTCCGGGGTGGACCTGATCTCCCAGTCCGGTCCGCTGTTCGGCGACGATCTGCGCGAGGGCTACGACATCGTCTCCTTCGACCCTCGCGGCGTCTCCCGCTCGGACGAGATCCAGTGCTTCGACGACGACGCCGCTCTCGACGCATGGCGCTCCCAGCCCTCGCTCGTGGGCCAGGACATCACGACAGAGGATCTGCGCCAGGAGTACAGGGAGCTCGGCGAGGGCTGTGCAGAGCACTCGGGACCTGTGCTGGAGCACATGGACACGGCCTCCGTGGCCAAGGACCTGGACGTCATGCGCGCGGCCCTGGGCCAGGACCGGACCGACTACCTGGGCTTCTCCTACGGCACGCGCATCGGCGCCGAGTACGCCCGGCAGTTCCCGGATCGCGTGGGGCGGTTCGTCCTCGATGGTGCCGTCGATCCGCAGGCCTCGAACTCCGAGGTGGCCATGGGCCAGGCAGTGGGATTCGAGAGCGCGCTGCGGGACTTCATGGAGGACTGCACGCAGAACTCCGCCGACTGCTTCACGAACGGCTCCGCGGACGACGGCATGGAGGAGGTCCAGCAGATCCTGGCCCGCTCCGCGGACGAGGAGATCACCGGGCCCGACGGCCGACGCGTGACCCCCGTCCAGGTGGCCGAGGGCATCATCACGCCGCTGTACAGCACCGCCACCTACCCCAGGCTCAACCAGGCGCTGCGGGACGCCTCGGACGGCGACTACGACGCCCTCCAGGAGCTCTCCGACCTCAACCACGGGCGCCAGGAGGACGGGACGTACCACGGGAACTCGACCGTCGCCTTCAGCGCGGTCAACTGCCTGGACTCGACCGACGACTCGGTCACTGACCAGGACATGGCGGCCCAGCAGCAGGAGCTCTCCGAGCGGGCGCCGACCTTCGGCCCGTACCTCGGCTACGCGGAGGCGGCCTGCCAGGGCTGGCCGTACGGACCGGTCGAGGAGGATCCGGACGAGCCGGCGGAGTACTCGGGCGACTCCGAGATCCTGGTCGTGGGCGGGACCGAGGACCCGGCGACCCCGTATGCCTGGTCCGAGGCCCTGACCGAGCAGCTGGGACGGGCCACCCTGCTCACCCGGGAAGGCATGGGCCACGTCTCCTACTCCTCGGGCAACGGGTGCATCGTCGAGGCGGTCGACGCCTATCTCCTCGAGGGCATCCTCCCGGAGGAGGGCACGGTCTGCCGGGACGCCGGCAACTGAGCGGAGGCCGTGCTCAGGAGGCGTGCGAGCGCAGCGGCAGCTCGAGCAGGCCGGGGATGTCGCGGATGGAGTCCACGACCGCGTCGGCACCCGAGGTGCGCAGGGAGTCCTCGCGGTGGGCTCCGGTCAGCACGCCCACGTTGGCGCGGGATCCCGCCCGGCGCCCGGAGAGCATGTCCGCGGCGGTGTCGCCCACGACCATGACCTCGCGGACGTCGGCGAGGTCCAGGGCCAGCAGCGCCGTGAGGATCATGTCCGGGTAGGGGCGGCCGCGGCCGGCGTCGGATGGGCACAGGCTCAGATCGGCCAGACCCATCCAGTCCAGGTGCTCCAGGATCTGGTTCTGGCTGTGGCGGTTGTAGCCGGTGGCCAGCACGACCTTCAGCCCGGACTCCCGCAGCCCCAGGATGACGTCCTCGGCGCCCGGGACGGCAGTGACGGCGTCGGTGCGCAGCAGCTCGTCGAACTGGCGCTCGAACTCGCGGCTGGCCTCGGCGGCGACGGCAGGCTCATCCTCGAAGAGGTGCTGGAAGACGCGGACCTTGGACTGGCCCAGGGTGTCGCGCACGAAGCCGAGCATGCCCGTGAAGCGCGGCGAGTCCGCGGCGATGCCCAGCTTCTCGAGCGTGCGGGTGAAGGCGCGCTCCATGATCCCGTTGTCCTCGAAGGACGTCCCCGACATGTCGATGAACGCCAGGCGGAGATTGCGGACGATGTCTGGGCGGAGGGTCATCTGCGGTCCTTCAGCGATCGATGCCTGCTCAGCGCGCCGTGCAGCAGCGGTCTCGGAGCAGGAGGGGCCTCGCTCAGCACGAGGGGCTGCAGCGACCATGCTCTCCACCGGTCCGAGCGCGGTCGCGGATTCGCACCGACGTGAGGGTGAACACACGACGAACACTCATGCATCTCGACCCGGCTTCGACGTCCGCACGGATGTGACCGGCCCGCTCGACGGTGCTAGGGTGTCATCCGCGCTGTGGCCCGTCGCGGTCCGGTCGCGCCGCCTTAGCTCAGTCGGTAGAGCGATTCACTCGTAATGAATAGGTCGCCGGTTCGATTCCGGCAGGCGGCTCCAGCAGAACCCCCAGATCCGATCCCGTGAGAACGGGACGGCCTGGGGGTTCTCTCATGACACGAGCCAGCCCGGAGCTCGCGGCAGATCCGATCTCCGAGGCAGCCCCCCTGATCACCCCGTCGATCGCAGAGACGAGGGACAGAGCTGCGATATCTGGTGGGCACCCACCTGCAAAGACATGTAACACCGGCAATCGAATCCTGGGCATCGTCGCACTTCAGGCCTAAGTTGAACCCTGGCGCGCCCTGCCCATCGCGCGTCTCGCTCTGTCAGACGGACGGAGCTTCTCCCCCCGGAAGCCCGCCGCGTCGACAGCTGAGCCCTAGGACGGCAATGATTCTCAGCTCTCCCTCTGCCACGACATCCACACACAAGGCCTATGACTCCGTCTGGGTCGAGTTCGATTCCATCTGGCTGAAGCCGCGGCTCGTCTTCGATGAGCGCACGCGCGACGCGTTCGATGCCTGCGCAGAGATCTGCAACACGGTGATGTGCGAGAGCATGGGAACCGCGCCATCCGCGCAGCGCCCCCTGGTGCGCTGCGCGCTGCGCACGGACGGACCGGGGTCCTATCTCCTGAGCTTCGAGATCCCGGAAGAAGGCCCTGCGCTTCCGGAGCCGGCCACCACCTCGCCCGCAAGGGGTCGCTGGAAGGCCAGAAAGCGCACCCAGGAAGCTCGGACCGCAAGCCAGCCGGACCCTGACCTGCAGCTCAGGCTCCTGTCGGCCACTCGCATCCTCGTGGAGATGCTGCTGGCGGTCGACACCATCTGCTCCACGCCCGCAGGCCAGCTCAGCGTGAACGAGCGGCGATGCAACCACGGGCACTTCGTGGAATTCGTCAACGGCGTCAGGGTCCTGAGGCATATACACCGGAATTCCTGGATGATGCTGTCGCAGCCGAGGATCCAGAAGCTGCTGAGCCGAGCCTTCGCTCCGTTCCAGGATGCCGAGCTCCACACCATGAGCGTGCGAGAGATCCCCCAGGAGGGGAGCCTCGGCGCCAGCTGGGTGGTCACAGCCAACCGCCGCCTGCAAGCTTTCGCGAACGGGGCACTGCTCGAGATGCCCGCCCTTCAGGGCACGATGCTCGGCGCCCAGCAGATATCGGCCGAGCGCTCCTGAGCGACCCAGCCCCGCTTCACCCCGCCGTGAGCCGCCCGTCGACCAAGGTCAGCCGGCGGTCGTCGTCCTCCAGCAGCTCGGCCTCGTGCGTCACCAGCACCGTGGCGGTGCCGAAGCGCCGCGTCGCGTCTCGCAGCATCTGCATGACGGAGATCGAGCGCTCGTGATCCAGCGCGGCCGTGGGCTCGTCGACGAGCATCACCGACGGGCTCGACATCAGCGCCCGGCCGATGTTGACCCGCTGCTGCTGACCGCCCGAGAGCTGGTGGGGCCTGCGACCGGCGGCGGCCTCCAGCCCGAGCAGCTCGAGCAGCTCGTCGGCGCGCCTGGCCGCCTCCCGGCGCCGGCGCCGATCCTGTCCGCCGATGTGCGCGGTGAGCAGCAGCTGCTCCCGAGCGGTCAGCGAGGCCAGCAGATTGGGCTGCTGGAACACGACGCCCACCCGGGTCCGGCGCATCTCGGCGCGCTGTTCTGGGGTCATCTGCACGACGTCGCGGCCGTCGATCAGCACCTGCCCCGAGCTCGCTCCGACCAGACCGGCCACGACGGACAGCAGGGAGGACTTGCCCGATCCCGACGGCCCCGTGACCGCGGTGAGGACCCCGGCGGGTGCCTCCATGGAAACGCCGTCGAGGGCATGGACCACTCGGGGGCGCCCGTCGTCGTCCTGGCCGTCGGGCCAGCTGAGACGGACGTCGCGCAGCCGCAGCGCGGCTGAGGAATCGACGCGCTCAGCAGCCTCGGCGGACTGCCAGGGGGCGGGGGCGGTGGACAGCACAGTCATGTCGGGCTCCTTCGGAAGCAGAGGGTGGAAAGCGGGCAGGGGCTCAAGCCGCGGACAGCGCGATCTGCGGGTCCACGCGAGCGACCCGGCGCACGGCCAGCAGCGCGGCGGCCAAGCCGAGCAGCAGGATCCCCAGGGCGGGCACCAGGGTGGTGGTCGGCGTGAGGCTGAACGGCACCGCTCCTGTCACCAGGGCGCCGCCGAGGCCGCCGAGCACCAGTCCGAGCGCGGTTCCGCCCAGCAGGACGGCCGCCGACTGGGCCAGCGCATCGCGCAGCACCCAGCCGCGAGAGGCCCCCAGGGCGCGCAGGATCGCGACCTCACGGGTGCGCTGGATGCTCCACACGGTCAGGAACGCGATCACCACGAGCGCGCCGATGCCGTAGAGGAAGGCCTGCATCATCAGCAGGGAGCCGTGCTCCGAGCTGTAGGCGGGCAGTGCCGCGAAGGAGTCGCGCGTGCTGGCGCTCCAGGTGCCTGCGGCCTCGTCCTGATCGGTCATCCGATCCTCGAGCTCGCTGCCGTTCAGGCCGTCGGCGGGGAAGATGGCCAGCGCGCTGCTCTGGCCGTCGCCCATGCGCAGCAGCTGCGCGGAGTCCTCGGTCGAGGTCCACACCACCGGAGAGTGCGAGTACCACTCATCGGCCGCGATGCCGATGACCGTCAGCTTCAGCGCACCCGCGTCCAGCTCGTCGCCGACACCGACGCCCAGCGACTGGGCCGTCTCCTGAGACAGGACGGTCTGCCCGGCCCCCGGACGGGCCCGTCCTTCGAGGATCTCGAGGTCCGGGGCCAGCTCGGTGCCCGGCTGCAGGGCGAGCACGGCGGCCGAGGCCGAGGCGCCGTCGTGCTCGAGCTGGGCGCGCCCGACGTCGAAGCGCTCGACAGCCTCCACGCCGTCGGCGCCGGCCCAGGACCCCGCCTGCTGGGCGTCGATGCGGGAGTCGCTGTAGGTGGGGTCCTCGCGGTCGTCGCCGGCGTCCAGGACGATGCGCGGAGCATCCAGCGCCTCGAGGGCGGAGGTGGACTGGCGGCCCAGCCCGTCCGTCAGGCCGGTGAGCATGACCACGAGCAGCGTGATCATGGCGACCACGGAGCCGATGAGGGCGAAGCGACCGCGCGCGAAGCGCAGATCGCGCAGGGAGAGGAACATGCTGGTCACTCCTGGCGGATGGTTCGAGGGGCCGGGTGCCTTCCCGGCGTTGTGCGAGGGCTCCACTGTCCGTCTCGACCGGGCACTGCGGCATCGACCGCCGGTGCGGTCCTGGGCGCACCGAACGGCGCAGCCCGGGATCAGCCGATCGGCTGATGACTCGTCCGGCAGGATCCGTAGGCTGGAGCGATGACCACCTCCACCGCCGACCGGGCCCTCGGCCCGGACTCCGACGAGGCCGCAGCGACTCCCGCCGTGCTGCGGGCCATGCGAGTGATCCTGCACGTGAGCTTCGCCGGGCTGCTGGGGCTGGCAGTGGGCCGGTTCCTGATCGGCGCCTCCTGGCCCGGCGCCCTGTGGCCGCTGGCCCTGTCCGTGCTGCTGGGCCTCGCCTATCTGAGCGGCACCGTCGCGGAGCATCGGGCCTTCCTTGGCGTCCGTCCCCGTGCGCGCCCGGCCAGCGCGGGCGTGTGGCTGGCGGCGGTGCTCGTGCTGTGGTGCCTGCTTGCTCTGCGCGCACCGGACTTCTCCTGGGTGGTCTTCCCGCTGTTCTTCGTCGTCCAGGCCGTGCTGCCGACGGTGCCGAGCCTGATCGCCGTCGCAGGACTCACCGCGGTGGTGATCGCCACCCAGGCTCTGCACGCCGCTCCGGGCGGCTTCGGCGCCGGGCAGATCATCGGCCCCGTCATCGGAGCGGTCTTCGCTGTGATCACGGCTTGGGCCTACCGAGCCCTGTGGCGAGATGCCCAGCGCCACCGCCGCACCGTCGTCGCGCTGCAGGCCGCCCGGGAGGAGCTCGCCCACCGCGAGCACCGCGCGGGAGTGCTCGCCGAGCGCGAACGGCTCTCCCGCGAGATCCACGACACCCTGGCCCAGGGCCTCGCCTCGATCGTGCTGTTCTCCCGCGCCGCCCAGGACTCCCTGGCGCAGGATCGCACGGACGCCGCCGCCGAGCAGCTGCGAGTCCTGGAGTCGACGGCTTCGGCCGATCTCGCGGAAGCCCGTCGCTTCGTCCAGGGCCTAGCCTCGCCGCGGCTGGCCGCCGGGCTCGAATCCGCTCTGCGCGAGCTGGTCGAGAGCCTGCAGGAACGCGCCGAGTCCGCCGGTACGGGCCTGCGCGCCTCGATGCGCGTGGAGGGCGAGCCTCGGGATCTGGCCCAGGAGACCGAAACCATGCTGCTGCGCGCGGCTCAGACCTGCTTGAGCAATGCCGAAGCCCACGCCCGCGCCTCCCGCGTGGCGCTCACCCTGGCCTACTGGCCGGAGACGGTGAGCCTGGACGTCGTGGACGACGGTGTGGGGTTCGACACCGCAGCGCCTTCGCGGCCCGGGTCCAACGGCGGCTACGGTCTGCCCCACCTGCGCCGGCGAGCCCGCGAGCTCGGCGGGCAGCTGTCCATCGAGTCGCGCCCGGGAGCCGGCACGGCAGCGGCTCTGCAGCTGCCCGCGCCCGTCACCCGGCCGAGCACACCGCAGCAGCCCGCGAAGGATCGAGACCGGACATGACCCACCCCGCCCCGACGACCGAGACCCCTCTGGGCCTGCTGCTCGTGGACGACCACCCCGTCGTGCGCGCCGGGCTGAAGGCTCTGCTCGAGGCCGACGGCACGCTCGCGGTCCTCGCGGAGGCAGGCGACGGGGCCCAAGCCCTGGCCGCACTCGACGACCACCACGTGGACGTCGTGATCATGGACCTGCAGATGCCGACCATGGATGGGCCCACGGCCATCCGCAGGCTCCGCGACCGCGGCGGGCCTCCCGTCCTGGTCCTGACCACCTACGAGACGCAGGCGGACATCGTCTCCGCGCTGGAGGCCGGAGCCACCGGCTATCTGCTCAAGGACTCCCCCGCCGAGCAGCTGCGAGAGGCCGTGCGCCAGACCGCGCAGGGTCGCTCCGTGCTGGCGCCGTCGGTGACGCAGCAGCTCGTGCAGCGGGCGGCCCGGCCGTCGCAGACGCTCAGCGCGCGGGAGATCGAGATCCTGCAGGGACTGGCCACGGGAGCCAGCAACCGGGAGCTGGCAGCGCAGCTGGTGATCTCCGAGGCCACCGTCAAGACGCACCTGCTGCACGTCTACGACAAGCTCGGCGTGGACAATCGGACCGCCGCCGTGCATCGGGCCAGGGAGCAGCGGCTCATCTGAGGCGTGCCGCGCGGGCTGCGGCGCCGAGACCGCTCAGCTCGCCCGGTGCTCCCGCAGCAGCGCCTCGCCGCGCACGACGTGGCCGCCGACGGCCTCCGCACGCCGCCGCACGGCCTCCAGACGCTGGTCACGGGCGACCTCGGGGTCCAGACCAGGGGCGCGGAATCGGGCCAGCGCGAGAGTCTCGGCCGCCTGGGCCATGTCGTTGCCTGCCCGGGAGAGCTCGCGATGCAGATCGTTGAGCCACCCGCCGTCGGAGCCGGGGATGTCCTGGTCGTTCGTGGGCGCCATGGCCTGCGCGGCCACGCACAGCGCGCGCACTCGCGGAAGCAGGTCAGCCAGCTCATTGGCGGCGGGAACTACAGCGGCCTGCAGATCGGTGTCCTGGATCTGCTCGAGGACCTGATGGAAGCGATCGAGCCCGCGCCGGAACCGGCCATGGGCGCGACGCCATACGCCCAGACCCATCTCCTTCTCATCGCGGCGCTGAGCCCGATGCTCGCTGAGGAATCCCATAGACACCCATGATGACACGTCGTCACCATCCGAGAGGCGGTGCCGCCGGAGCCCCGTCGACCCCACATCGAACGGCCGCTCGCTGAAGGGGCTCACTCCGCAGGGCCGCTGGATCGGCTGCCCCGCTTCAGCAGCAGCGGCCCTCCGGGTGGCGCTCCTGCCAGTCCTGCCAGCTGCGCCAGAACTCGCGCTCGGACATGGGCTTCTCCCCCTCGCACCCATGGGCGCGGTGGTGCTCCAGATAGCGCTGGTACTTGTCGGCTCCCAGCACGCCGTCGGCGAACCGCTTCAGCGAGGACACCGCCTCGAGGATC
>NZ_JALXVH010000066.1 GCF_025149945.1 Kocuria sp. p3-SID1428
GTGGTCAGTGACTGTCCCATCTCACAGGAGATGTTGCGCTGACCGCTTGAATCCGCCGATCCTGAAGTCGGCCTCGGCTTTTTCGCAGCGGAGCTCGAGCGCCCACCGCGTTGATCGTTCAGTTCATCGACCAGCACAAACAGGAGTTCGGTGCTCACACCGATCTGCCGCAGGCTCACCGCAGCGGGCGCCCAGATCGCGCCTGGCACCTACGACGCCTTCAAGACCCGCCCGCCCTCGAAGCGGACGATTCGGGACAAGGAGCTGCTGGTCCAGATTCGCCGTGTCCAGGCGAAGAACTTCGGGGTCTGCGGCGCGAAGAAGCTCCGCGCTCAGCTGCGCCGAGAAGGCGGCATGGTCGCGCGCTGCACTGGGCAGCGACTGATGCCGGCGGAAGGACTTCGCGGGATCACTCGTGAGAAGGGCCGGCGGATCACGCTTGCCGGCGATGGCCCGGACACTGGCCTTGACCTGGTCGAACGGGACTTCACCGCGACCGCCCCGAACCAGCTGCCGGTCGCGGACATCACCTGCTGGCGCACCGTCGCGGGCTGGGTCTACGCCGTGTTCGTCACCGATGTGTTCTCCCGCCGTGTGCTCGGCTGGCAGCTGTCGACGTCGCTGCCGGGCCGACCTCGCCCTGGACGGGCATCGACGAGCTCGAGATCGCGACCGCTGAGTACTTCGACTGGTTCAACCATCGCCGGCTCCACGGCGAGGTCGGCATGATCCCGCCCGTCGAGCTCGAGGAGAACGACCATCACCACCAGACCGTGTCGGCGGCCGCCGACGCGGCACTTGCGAGCCTCTAACAAACCCGGGACGATTCAGGGCTGTGGGTGCTCGCGTTGGCTGTTGTGGTCGGTGGGACGGTGGCGCTCGTGGCGTGGGCATCGAAGCGACTCTACGAGTGGTATCGGGGCTGGTGAGGAGCTCAAAAGATGAACCCCAGCCCGCGAGTGCTGGGGTTCTTCTTCTGGGGGCAGAGGTTGCGGAAAACGTATACGCCATCGCCGGGGGCATCTTCGACTGTGTAGTCATGTCGCAGGTCACGGGTCCAGGAGTCCCAGTTGAAGTACCGCTGGGCATCCTCGGGCCAGCCAGTCATCATCCCGGTGGACTCGACCTGATCCTCGGCGTGCTCGCGGAAGCTATCTCAGGTGCCCGCGTTCCGCTCAAGGAAGTCCGGGACTGACGGGATCTCGCCGGTGCCCTGCGCGACGTTGCAGCCTGAACGCACCCAGGCGCACAGTACGGGCCACAGCTCCTCGCCGACCTCCTCGTAGACCTCGCCCCACTCCGCAGCCTCCAGGAGGTCCATCTCGCGGTCCACAGGGAGGGTGTCGACGTCCAGGCACCACAGCTCCTCGCACTCACTGGTCACGCGGTATTGCCCACGGTGGACAGCGGCGAGATCGACGTCCTCGGCGTCGGCGCAGCCGAACCAGAGCCCAACCAGACGGCCGGCGTTGTAGCAGCTCAAGCAGCCCACCCAGACGCGCGGGACGTAGCTGATGCGGATGGTCGTGGCGGTCATGACGGGTCTCCTTCGAGAGGCAGGCGGTAGAGGCTGTAGAGACCGCGCTGGTGGTCGATCAGCAGCCAGTAGTGGTGGGTGTTGGCGCAGGTGGAGTGGACCTGATGCGAGTGTTTCTGTAGGTCAGCGACGGTTAGCATGTCCTGCGGGTACAGCAGCGCGGCCGCGTCGTTCTCGCGGCGGCAGTCCCAGCGCGCGAGGACTTCGGCGACTGCATCGGCGCTGCCGCCCAGCGCGTTAGCCTCGCCGACGACATGCTCGTAGTCCTCGCCTTGGTCGGTGACGATGTGGACAAGGGGCAGGTCGGTGCGCAGGCATCGGAAGCCGGTCTCGAGCTAGCTGGTCACAGGCCCACCACCGCGTCCAGCACGCGTACGCGGTAAGCGCGTGATGAGAAGGGCCCGATGCGCAGAGACTCCAGGGGTGCTACGACGCCAGCGAGGACCAGTGCATCGGCCAGGCCTGCGTGCTCAGACCAGTCCTTGATGAAGACCTGACCTGGCTCGGCGACGTAGCCGTAGACAGAGAGGTCGGTGGACAGGCGCTCCACACCTTCCTCATCGAGGAGGTCGAGCGTGCCCGCGCCGCGGTCGTGCCGGATGTGCCCGGTGAGCGTGAGGTGCGAGAGGATGAGGCTGACGGGCAGTGCGGTGGTAGTGGACATGGTGGTCTCCTTCAGTCGGTTCACCTCCACGCCAGACGCGGCCCTGCCGCGTCCCGGATGCTCGCCCCAGGGCGGTGCTGAGGCCAGGGCGACACAGTGTCCACAGATCGGTGCCGCGGTTATCTGACGTGCGGTAAAATCCTCGACAGAGATATTGGACACTTTTCCGGGCCGTTCTCGGGGTCGTGGGGCTACTCGGCGGAGTGTCCAGGAATCGGACCGATCATTTGACATGGGAGAGACGGGGACCGGATGGCCAACGAGAGGAGCACGGATCAGTTTGTGCGCGACATGCTGCGGGAGATCGGCTTCCCGCGCCCGTGGGAGCAGAGCTGCAGCGACGCCCCCGCGTATATCTACAACGCCTTGGAGGGCGCCTCCAAAGGTCAGGGTGGCGGGCGCGGCAAGCCTGAGTTCGTCATCGAGTCGGGCGACTTCATCGTGGTGATCGAAGACAAGCCGGGCTTCGAGCAGCTGATGGTCCTCGACGACGAGGGTGAGGTGGATCTGACGTTTCCTGCCCGCCAGGACTACGCCTTCAACGGTGCGCTGCACTACGCCCAGGCCCTGAGCAGCCGCGCCGGCAAGAAGGTCTTCGCCATCGGTGTCGCTGGTAGCGAGGCTCACAACGGCATCAAGGTGGCCTTCTCGGCACCGAACCGTCGCCCGAAGGTGCTGGAAAACGAGGTGGACACGTTTACCAGCTTCGCTCCCGATACGATCGGTGAGTTCTACCGGGTCGCGGTGCTGGGAGAACTCCCACAGGAGGAGAAGAACGTCCGCGAGATCCGGGCTGTCGCCAAGGAACTGCACGAGGGCATGCGGAACTACGCGTCCCTGGAGAATGAGCACAAAGCGACCCTGGTGTCGGCGATCCTGCTGGCGCTGAAGTACCAGCCGGAGTTGCTCGGCGATCTGACGGGCGACCAGCGCAGCGGCTATCGGGATGGCGAGAAGGTGTATACCGCCGCCAAGGAGTACCTGGAGAGTGATGAGGCCGACCTTGGGCCGAAGCAGAAGGTCGGCATCATGCTTGACCGGTTCAAGTTCATCCAGCGCCACGTTCTGCTCAACAAGCGGCACCGCGACCTGGGAGAGACCCCCCTGCGGCACTTCGTCGAGAAGCTGGACGTGGACGTCTTCAAGGTCGTCTCCGACCCGGCATACAGCGCCTTCGATGTGCTGGGCAACTTCTACGGCGAGTTCGTCAAGTACGGAGGTTCCGATGGCAACTCCCTGGGGATCGTCCTGACGCCGCACCACATCACCGACCTGATGGCCGAGCTGATCGACGTGAACTGCGACGACGTCGTCCTTGACCCGACTGCCGGCACGGCGGCGTTTCTGGTCGCTGCGATGCGTCGGATGTTCCACGATGCCGACCGTCGTTTCCTGGAGGGTCCGCAGCGCGACGCCAAGCGGGAGGAGATCAAGCGGTTCCAGCTTCACGGTGTCGAGCTGCAGGAGAAGCTCTTCGCCGTCGGCACGACCAACATGATTCTGCGGGGCGACGGCAAGGCGAACTTCCAGCGCAACTCGATCTTCGACGTCTCCCACGAGGGCTTCTTCCCGGCAGACCCCGAGCGTCCAGCGGGTATGGACGGGTTCACCAAAGTCCTGATGAACCCGCCCTACTCCCAGTCCAAGGACAAGACGACCCGTCACCTGTCGGAGTTGTCGTTCATCTACCACGCTCTCGGTCAGCTGAAGGTGCGGGGCCGGCTGGCGGCCATCGTGCCGCAGTCGGCGATGGTCGCCAAGACCAAGGAGGACCGTGAGCTCAAGGCGAAGATCCTGAAGCATCACACGCTCGACGCTGTGCTCACGATGAATCCGGACACGTTCCACGGCGTCGGCACCCACGTCGTGGTGGCCCTGTTCACTGCAGGTGTGCCCCACCCGGACATCAAGAAGACGGCGTTCGTGGACTTCCAGGACGATGGCTACAAGGTCCGGCAGCACCTCGGTCTGGTTGATGACGGGCGTGCCGAGGACCGCCGGAAGCACCTGCTGTCTGTCCTGAACGACGGAGCGCCTGACGACACGCGCTTCATCGTGCGCTCCGAGGTGACGGCCAAGGACGAATGGCAACACTCGTACTTCTACTTCAACGATCAGCCGCCGACGCAGGCGGAGTTCGAGAAGGTCTTTGCCGACTACGTGACGTGGCAGGTGGACATGCACACGCACGGGCTGGGGCACCTGATCGGACCTGCTGCCGTGGAGGACGAGGGCGGTGAAGACGAATGAGTGATCTGCTCGACAGTGTCCAGTTCCGAGCTGTACCTCTGCTCGATGTGTTCGACTCAATGAAGGCTTCAAGCGCCTGGTACGACAAGGTGCATCTGAAAGGTGGGGACGGAGAGAACCTGTACCTGAGCCAGAGCCTCAGTGGGAACAGCGTCGCCGGTATCGTGGCCGACCAGGACGCGACCCCTGAACCGGGCAACTGCATCACCGTGACTCTGAAGACTCAGGCGACTTTTTACCAGCCAGTGCCGTTCTACACGGCTCAGAACTTCTTGATTTTCCGCCATGGGGAACTCAACGAGGCGACTGGCCTTGTCCTCGTGGCAGCGATGCGCAAGGCCTTTGAGAATTTTTCGTGGGGTTACGGCATCTCGATGGCTCGCCTGATGCGACTGCGCATCATGGTGCCGGTGCGCGCTGCGGCTGACGGCTCGGATGAAGCGGACTGGGAGACGATGCAGCATTTCGGTGAGGCGCTGCTGTCTCGTGCTCGCGGGATGGCCCCGTCTCCTAGCTTGAACGCGTCCGTCACTAGTAGGCCGCACCTGTCCTTCGAGCCTTGGTTCATCACTGATGTCATCGAGTCGATGAAGCCTGCAGGTGGGTGGTTCGACCTGAGCAAGGCGAAGACCGGCGGAGATGCAGAGTATCCGTACGTTGCTAGGAGCGATCGGAGCAATGGGGTTGTCGCGTTTCTCCCCCGCCAGGGGACAAACCCTTTGAATCCGGGGAACGCGATCACGATCGGTGTGTCCACCTCGACGGTGTTCTATCAGCCCGTCCCGTTCTATACGAGCAAGGAGATCCAGGTGCTGAGGCACCCGCGTCTCACGGCAGCCTCTGGACACGTTCTGGTTGCCCTGCTCAGGAGCCAGGTGCAGAAGTTCCAGTGGGGTAATGGGGCGTCGATTGAGCGCCTCAAGGTGACCCGCATGCTGGTGCCAACTGTTGCCGACTCTGCTGGCGGTCGCGCTGTGGACTGGGATGGCATGGAGCAGTTCGGTTCCTGGCTGCTCCAGTTGGCCGAGACTCGTCAGGCCGAGGCCTTGGAGGCGACTTCGTGAAGACCGGCTACGCCCGCGTGAGCATCCGCGACCAGGAGGGCTCCCTGGAGGGGCAGGAGACCGCTCTGAAGGCCGCTGGGTGCAAGCGGGTGTTCTCACGGACCGCCTGAGCGGTGCGAAGCGCGACAGGCCCGGCCTGGCGGCTGCGCTGGACTACATGCGCGACGGCGAGGACACGCTCGTCGTCGCGCGGATGGACTGGCTCGGCCGATCTTTGCCGGACGCCCTGCCCACGGTGCAGAACCTCGCCGACCGTGAGATCGGCCTGCAGGCGTTGGACGTGCAGCTGGACACCAGCACGGCTGCGGGCCGGTTGATGGTGAACATGCTGCTGACCGTGGCTGACTGGGAGCGCGATCTCTTGCGCGAGCGCACGTGGGAGGGCCTGGCACGAGCCCGGGCTGCAGGCAAGCGGCCGGGGCCTTGGCCCAAGGGGACTGCCGCACGGATAGGTGACATCTGATCTGGCTTGCCCGGAGGGCGGCCTGGAAGGATGTGCACCATGCCCGCTCCCTACCCCCAGGAGTTCCGCGAAGACGTCGTGCGAGTGGCCCGGTCCCGTGAGGACGGCATCACCATCGCGCAGATCGCGAAGGACTTCGGCGTCCACGAAATGACGCTGCACAAATGGATTCGCCAAGCCGACATCGACGACGGCAACCGCCCCGGCAGGACACGGGAGGAGTCGACCGAGCTGCGCGAGGCCCGCAAGCAGATCCGGCTGCTCCAGCAGGAGAACGAGGTCCTCCGCCGTGCCGCGGCCTACCTGTCCTAGGCGAACCTGCCGGGAAAAGGTTCTACCCGCTCGTGAGTGAGCTCGCCGTCGCCGGCATCCCCGTCGCGGTGTCCCTGCGGGTTCTGAAGCTCTCCCGCCAGCCCTACTACCGCTGGCGCCACCAGCAGGTCACCAAGGCCGAGGTGGTCGAGGCATACCGGTCCAACGCGTTACTGGACGCTCACCTCAACGACCCCGAGTATGGCTACCGGTTCCTGGCCGGCGAAGCGGCAGAAGCCGGTGAGCAGATGTGTGAGCGGACGGCGTGGAGGATCTGCCGGGACAACCAGTGGTGGTCGGTGTTCGGGAAGAATCGCGGCAAGAACGGGAAACGTCCCGGGCCGCCGGTCCATGACGATCTCGTGAAGCGGGACTTCTCCGCCGATGACGTCAACGAACTGTGGCTGACCGACATCACAGAGCACTGGACCGACGAGGGAAAGCTCTACCTCTGCGCCATCAAAGATGTGTTCTCCGGCCGGATCGTCGGCTACTCGATCAGCGACCGTATGAAGGCGCGACTGGCGGTGAACGCCCTGGACAACGCCGCTTCCCGCCGCGGTGACGTCGCTGGTTGCATCGTGCATTCGGACCGTGGGTCTCAGTTCCGGTCACGGAAATTCGTGCACGCCCTGAACCGTCACCACCTCATCGGATCCATGGGCCAGGTCGGCGCTGCCGGCGATAACGCCGCGATGGAATCGTTCTTCGCACTGCTCCAGAAGAACGTCCTGGACCGGAAGCGGTGGCGGACCCGCGACGAGCTCCGGATCGCGATCATCACCTGGATCGAACGTACCTACCACCGCCGTCGCCGACAGGCCCGTCTGGGTCGATTGACCCCCATCGAATACGAGACCATCATGAACCCCGCCGTGGACCTCGCGGCCTGAAACCCCAACTGTCACCTGTTCGTGCGGCAGTCCCGTGACCGTCGATGCACCGGTAGCTTGCGTTGTATTCCTGGGCTGCACGTCCCCCGTCCTTGCGCTTGGCGGGGTGTGTGCGGGCTCGCGATGATCGGACCGAACCTCCGCAGACCCCGCAGGTGGGGATGCCGGAGAGCAGGTGGGCTCGGGCTGTGCCCTGGTGGTTCGGGGGCTAGCCGACGAGCAGCCCACGGGCGGCCAGGAGATGGTCCCGCTCGATGATCGGGTCCCACGCGCCGGGCACGCAGTCCTCGATGGCGACCTTGGCCTGGTCGTTCTGCCCCTCTGGCTGAGCGGGTGGGAGGAGGGCTGCGTAGTGGGGGTTGATGAAGATGCGGCGCAGGGCCGAAGTATGCCAGCGGAAGCCCTCGCGCGTCCGGAAACCGTCGGCGGTCAAGTCGCGGGCGATCTGGCCGAGGGGTGCCTTGGCCGGGAACTCGCTGAAGATGCGCTTGACGATGGCGGCTTCGTCTGCGTCGATGCGGAATCGAGTGCCCTTCTCGTCGCGGTCGGCGGCGCGGACCCACCGGTACCCAAAGGCAGTTCGTCCGGCGGACGGGTGGCCCTTGGCGCGGTGCCCCTTGGCGTACCGGGCGGCACGGATGGTCTTGAGCCTGACTTCGCGCTCGGCCATCACGACCAGGAGCTTGAGGGTGGTGTCGTCCTCGTGGGTATCGATGCCACCGCGGACGGTCAGCACACGTACATCGCGCTTGGGAGGGCGGAGTTCGAGAACGTCCGTGAGGCTGCGGGTGAGGCGGTCAACGTCGTTGGTGAGCACAGCCTCGAACCCGCCCGCGTCGAAGTCCGCGAGCATGCGCGCCCACTGGGTCTTCACTCCACGGGCCGTGGTCCCACTGACGTCATCGTCGGGGTAGGCGTCGATGACTGTCCTCCCGCGGCGCTTGGCCTCGACGCGGCAGTCCTCAAGCTACTGGATGATGCCCTGCGGTTCCTCGACGGACTGCCGAGCATTGATGGCGACAGGTGGTGAACTGGTCATGAACTAAGTATGCCCCAGTCGATAATTAGTAGCCGTGGGCGGTCCCGCGGAGGTCGCCCATGACAGATCTCTATCAACAGGTCGTGCGCCAGCGCTGGGGGTCATCCCGCGTCTACACGCTGTACCTCGTGCTGGGGACTGCCGCATGGATAGGTGACATTGTCACCTGATCGTGCGGCAGTCCCCCGCCGCCGATAGGAGACCTGGGTGATCTGCGCTTCCTGCTCTCGGCCTTCCAGAGCCAGATCGTCATGCTGACCTGCGTCATGGGATTGTGGTTCTGCCTGCAGGAGTCATTGATCGCTCTGCTGCTCTTCCTGGCCGGGGCCTTCTGGTGGCTGACGCGCGCCGTCCGGAACGAGATCGATCGGGCTCCGGCCTGACGGCGGCTCAGCGCGGCGTTGACCAACTGCTCCGCCGGTCCAGACGGTGCCAGTTCGGCCTTGCAGTGAAGCGAGAGCTGATGCGGCCCGTCAGATGGCTCCCCGAGGCTGAGGCGAGGGACGGTGGTAGCGAGGCAGTCCAGCAATGGGGAGCGGGATGGATCCGAGCCCGAGGCCCCGGCGTGGTGGACGTCACCGCCCAGGCCCTCGGAGACAATGGCCGGGTCCTGGCCACCGGCGCGCCGACGGGCTGACGGGCCGACGGGCTCCGGCCCGCTGTCAACAACCCAGCCTGCCGCGTGTGACCGGCGACGACCGAGTCCCCGCAGCACCTGGAGCAGCCCATGAACATCGCCATCATCGTCCTCTACCTGATCGCCATGGTCGCGATCGGACTCATCGCGGCCCGTCGGGCCCGCAGCGCCGAAGACTACCGCGTGGCCGGGCGCCGGCTCGGGCCGGTGTTCTACACCGGGACCATGGCCGCTGTCGTCCTCGGTGGAGCCTCCACGGTGGGCGGCATCGCACTGGGGCACACGTACGGGCTGTCCGGGATGTGGCTCGTCGTCGCGATCGCCGTGGGCGTGCTGGCGCTGAGCCTGTTCTTCGCCGGACGGATCGCGTCGCTGAAGATCTACACGGTCTCCGAGATGCTGGCTCTGCGCTTCGGGGCGGGCATCGCCTCGCGCGTCTCCTCGATCGTGATGTTGGCCTACACCGTGATGCTCGCGGTGACCTCGACGTCCGCCTACGCCTCGATCTTCACGGTGCTGTTCCCCATGGGGCGGACCTCGGCCATCCTGCTGGGCTCGCTGGTGGTCATCGCGTACTCGTGCCTGGGCGGCATGTGGTCGATCACGCTGACCGACATGATGCAGTTCCTGTTCATGACGGTGGGCATCTTCGCGATCCTGCTGCCGTTCTCGCTCAGCGCCGCCGGCGGATGGTCGGGCCTGGGGGAGCGCCTGGACGCCACCTACTTCTCCCTGGACGGCATGGGCTTCCAGTCGATCGTCACGATGTTCGTGGTCTACGGCTTCGGCATGCTGATCGGGCAGGACATCTGGCAGCGCGTGCTCACTGCGCGCTCACCGCAGACCGCCCGCTGGGGCGGCGTGGCCTCGGCCGTCTACATCGGCATCTTCGGCGTGGCCGGTGCGGTGATCGGCATGGCCGCCGCCGTCGTGCTGCCCTCGCTCGAGGTTCCCGACGACGCCTTCGCCCGCATGGCTGTGGAGCACGTCCCCGCGGGGCTGGGCGGCATCGTGCTGTCGGCCGGTGTGGCGGCCATGATGTCGACGGCCTCCGGGGCGCTGATCGCAGCCGCCACGGTGGCGCGCGTGGACGTGCTGCCCATGCTGAAGGGTGCTGTCTCCAGCATGGACGGTGGCGAGGAGGAGGTCTCCGGCGACCGCCGCTACATGATCGTGCTCGGTGTGGCCGTGACGATCTTCTCGGTCCTGGTCCCGGATGTGGTCACCGCGCTGACCATCGCTTACGACCTGCTGGTCGGCGGGCTGCTGGTCGCGATCCTGGGCGGGCTCACCTGGCGGCGCGGCAACGCGGTGGGTGCTGCGAGCTCGATGGTCGCCGGTGCGATCGCCGTGGTGATCGGGATGCTCGCCTTCGGCGTGATGGCCAATGCGCCGATCTACATCGGCCTGGCGGTCTCGGCGGTCGTGTTCGTGGCTGTCTCGCTGGCCACCCGGCCAACGGATCCCGAGGTGCTGCAGGTCTGGGATGAACGGCTGGCGGCTCGGGAGAGCGCTGCTCCGGAGGAGCGGGCCTCCGCGGCCTGATCAGCCCGACGACGGCGGGGCGTGCACTTCAGCGGTGCACGCCCCGCTCGTCTGTGTCCCTCAGTCCTCCAACACCCCGACGGCGACGGCCAGGTCCTCCCAGGACATGCCCGTGCCCTTGAAGACATTCGGGCGGTCGTCGCGCCGTGCGACCTCGCCCGTGAGGAGGCTGCGCAGGGGGACGAGGTCGGACTCGGCCAGGGCGCCGTCGTCGAGGGCCATGACCACGTCACCGGCCTCGCGCAGTGCCGCCGCCGGATCCTCGACGACGACCAGCGACCGCCCCATCAGCGAAGCGTCCAGCTCGCGGCGATCCGGTTCGTGCGAGCCCATGGCGATCACGCAGGCGCCATCGGGCACCAGGGAGCCGTCGAACAGCGGCTCGGCAGCGGAGGTCGCGCACACGACGATCTCCGCCTCGGCCACCGCATCGGCGGTGCCGGCGACGACCTGCGGGCCGAGCTGGCCCAGCTCGGCGACCAGATGCTCGACCTTCTCCGGGTTCCGCCCCACGATCGTGACGCGCTCGAGCGGGCGGATCGCCAGCATGGCGTGCACGTGGGCCTCGGCCTGCGGGCCAGTGCCGAACACCACCAGATGCTTCGCCTCGGCCGGAGCGAGGTCCTCGGCGACGGCCGCCGAGACGGCCGGGGTGCGCAGGGTGGTCAGCGCAGCACCGTCGAGCAGAGCCGTGGGCGTGAGCGTGCGGGTGTCCATCAGGAGATAGGTCGCCTGGATGCGCGGCAGGCCGAGCTGCGCGTTCTCGGGGGACACGGTGGCGACCTTCACGCCGGTCCACTGCGTGAGCGTCGAGGGCATCAGCAGCACGTGCCCGGTCCCGGCCGGCACGCCGATGCGGTGCGGATCCTCGGAGGGGTCGAAGCCGTCGAGGATTACCTGCCGGATCAGGCGACGGGCGCGATCGGGGGAGATGCGCCGGGCGATCTGCTGGGCGGTGAACCACTCGGGCTGGGTGTCGGGCATGGCGGGGCTCCTTCGCTGCGGGGCGGGTGCTTCGAGGAACGCTACGGCTGTTCAGTGGACGTGAGTCGATGGGGCTTGAGCTGTCGGAGCCTCGCTTCACAATGGTGAGAGGAATCACAGCAGAAGGAGACCTTCCCATGACCGCAGCATCCGCCACCACCGACCCCGTCATCGTCGGAGGCGCTCGCACGCCGTTCACCCGGCTGCTCGGGGCCCAGGCTTCGCTGAGCGCCGTCGAGCTCGGGACCGCCGCCATCCGTGGGGCGCTCGAGCGCTCCGGGGTGCGGGCCGAGTCCGTGGACACGGTGCTCATGGGCCAGGTCGTCCAGGCCGGCGCCGGTCAGAACCCGGCGCGCCAGTCCGCGATCGCCGCGGGCATCGGCCGGGACGTCCCCGCCATGACCATCAACAAGGTCTGCCTCTCGGGGCTGGCCGCGATCATCGACGCCGCCCGTCTGGTGCGACTGGGGGAGGCCTCGGTGGTGGTCGCCGGCGGCCAGGAGTCCATGACCAGCGCTCCGCACCTGCTGCCGGGCTCTCGCACCGGGCACAAGTACGGGACCGTGGGGCTGCTGGACTCCGTGGCCCACGACGGCCTCACCGACGCCGACACCGGCGAGTCCATGGGCCTGCTGACCGAGCAGGGCAACGTGCAACGCGGCCTCAAGCGCGCCGAGCAGGATCAGGCTGCGGCAGCCTCGCACCAGCGGGCAGCTGCCGCTCAGGCGGACGGGATCTTCGCCGACGAGATCGTTCCCACCGAGATCCCGCAGCGCAAGGGCGACCCGGTGACGGTCAGCCAGGACGAGGGCGTGCGTCCGGACGCCACCGCCGAGTCGCTCGGCAAGTTGCGTCCTGCCTTCTCGAAGGACGACGACGCCTCCGTCACCGCCGGCAACTCCTCGCCGCTGACGGACGGGGCGGCCGCGGTGCTCGTGACCTCGCGGGCCTACGCGGAGGAGCACGGACTGCAGATCCTGGCCTCGATCTCCGGGGCCGGACAGGTGGCCGGACCGGACACCTCTCTGCACTCCCAGCCCTCGAACGCCATCAAGGCCGCGCTGTCCAAGGCCGGGTGGACCGCCGAGGCGCTGGACTTCATCGAGATCAACGAGGCCTTCGGCGCCGTCGTGTGCCAGTCGCTGGCAGATCTCGACTACCCGCTCGAGAAGACCAACATCCACGGCGGGGCGATCGCCCTGGGCCACCCCATCGGCGCCTCGGGCGCTCGCCTGGCGCTGACGGCGGCCTACGAGCTGAGCCGACGCGGCGAGGGCAAGGCTGCGGTGTCCCTGTGCGGCGGCGGCGGACAGGGCGATGCCCTGCTGCTGAGCCGGTGAGGGGACGTGCGCTCGCGGTGAGGCCTCACAGCCGCACGTGCTGCAGGGTGTCCGCGGGAAGCTGACGCGCCTCGGGGCGGGCACCGGCGGGATCGTCGTGCGGGTCGTCGTCGGGGTGATCGTCGAGCCCG
>NZ_JALXVH010000067.1 GCF_025149945.1 Kocuria sp. p3-SID1428
CGAGCCCTCAGGATCGGTACTGGATCGCGCTCGAAGCGGCCGACACGCGAGCGCTGTCCGCGGTGCTGCGATCCCACGGCGTGGGCCGCGAGGCCATCGAGGCCACGGCATATTGGAGGAGCGCATGAGCCGGGCGAGGACCGCGAGCACCCCGAGGGCCTCCGTCGCGCGGCCGCACGTGGCTGCCGGGCTGTGGAGCCTGCTCTGGGCGCTGTACACCACCCAGTTCATCGGGGCGTCGTTCATCAGCACCGGCCTCACCGGGATCCTGCGCAGCGGCGGGGTGGACCTGGCGATGCTGGGCCTGCTCCAGCTGCTCGGGCTGATCTGGCCGCTGAAGATCCTGTGGGCGCCGCTCGTGGACCGCTGGAGCCCCGCACGAGCGGCGGGCCATCATCGAGCCTGGCTGATCATGCTGCAGTCGCTGATGGTCCTCAGCCTCCTGGGCCTGGCGCTGCTCGTCGACCCGGTCGCCCAGCTGGGCCCGGTGGCCGTGCTCGCCGGGCTGTTCGTGCTGTTCTCCGCCACGCAGGACATCGCTGCCGACGCGCTGTCCGTGCGTCAGCTGCCCGAGGACAGCCACGACGACGGCGCCGGCGTCCAGGTGGCCGCCAGCTACGTCGGCACGGTGATCGGCGGCGGGCTGGCGCTGGTCGTGCACGACCAGTGGGGCTGGCGCGCGGCCGTCGTGCTGCTGGTGCTGTGCACGGCTGCGGCCATGATCCCCGTGCTGCGCTGCCGGGAGCCGGAGCGCGAGGACCTCGCGCACGTCCGGCTGCGCCTGCGCGATGTCGTGGGCGTGCTGGCACAGCCGGGAGCCCGGCTGTGGGGCCTGGGCGCCATCCCGCTGGTGGCCATGGGCTCGGCGGGCATGTGGTCGCTGGTGACCCCCATCCTCACCGACGCAGGCTGGTCGCTGAGCCGGATCGGACTCACCACCTCCGTGCTGGCCTCGATCCCGGCCCTGAGTGCCGGCCTGCTGGCCGGGCGCCTGATGGGCCGATGGGGTCGGGCTCCGATCATGGGCCTGGGGGCGGGCGTCCAGCTGCTGGGCGGTCTGCTCCTGCTGCCGCTCGTGCTGGGCTCAGGCGCCTCCGCGACCGCGGGGGCGGCAGCCGTCCTCGGCGCCTGCCTGATCCTGGCGGGCTACACCATGGCGAACACCGGCATGTACGCCGTCAACCTGGATCTCTCGCGCCCCGATCACGCCGGGACCGACTTCACGCTGCTGAGCAGCCTCAACATGCTGGCCGGGACGATCGGGGCCTGGGCCGGACTCACGGTCGCAGCGTTCACCGGCTACCCGATCTCCCTGCTCCTCGGCCTGGTTGTGGCCGCCGCCGGGATCCTCACCGCACAGCGGCATCAGCGGGTCTGGGGTCGAGCGCCAGCCCGCGTCTGAGCTCCCGTCTCCGGTATGGGCATCGACGCAGGATCCGAGCGGATGCCGCCAGCCGAGTCGCGGCCGGCGAGCATCCGCTCCTTCCGCAGCCCTCGTCCTCAGTCCGCGAACTCGGGCAGGCGCATCATGCCCTCCTGCATGGTGGTGGCCACCAGGTTCCCATCGCGGTCGAACATGCGGCCCTCACCGAGCGCACGGGCTCCGGAGGCCGACGGCGAGCTCTGCACGTACAGCAGCCATTCGTCGGCGCGAGCCGGGCGGTGCCACCACATGGCGTGATCCAGCGAGGCCACGGACATCCCCTTCTGGGTCCACACCCGGCCGTGGCGGCGCAGCGCCGGCTCCAGCATCACGTAGTCGGAGACATAGGCCAGCGCTGCCTGGTGCAGCTGAGGGTCATCGGGCAGACGGCTGTGCGTGCGCACCCACACCGCGTTGAACGGCTGGCGGTCCTCGTCCGGGGCCAGGTACAGGGGCTGGGTGATGTAGCGGATGTCGAACGGACGCTCGATCACTGAGCGCGCCGCCGACAGCGGCACGCCCTCGAGCAGCGTCTCGGCGGTGGGCAGGGACTCCGGATCCGGCATGCCCTGCGGCATCCGGTCCTGGTGCTCCAGACCCTCGGCGGGCTCCTGGAACGAGCAGATCCCGGAGAAGATCGTGCTGCCGGACTGGTAGGCGTGCACGCGCCGGGTGGAGAAGGAGCGGCCGTCGCGCATGCGCTCCACACCGAAGGTGATCGGCTGGGTGATGTCGCCGGCGCGCAGGAAGTAGGCGTGCATCGAGTGGATGCGCCGCGACGGCTCCTCGACCGTTCTCCCCGCCGCGATCACGGACTGCGCCAGCACCTGGCCGCCGTAGACGGCCCGGCGCATGGCCGACAGGGTGCGCCCCACGAAGATGTCCTCGTGCGTGCGGGCACCGCCTCCGTCGGCCAGCTGGAGCATGTCGATCAGATCCTGTGTGCGCTGGGCGGGATCCTTGGCGGGCTCCTCCTGGGCCGAGGACCGCTGCGTCGGGAAGGACTGGGGTGCCGCGGAGGAGGGGCGGGCGGGCTCATCGGGGTTCTGGCTCATGGGCCCAACTCTAGAGGCGCGGGGCTGCGCAGCGGGTGCAGCGGCGACGTCAGGCCCGTGTGCTTCCATGGGGGAATGAGCACCCTGAGGATCCCCGTGCAGATGCGCTTCGGCGACATCGACTCCTACGGCCACGCGAACAACGTCATCCAGCTGCAGTACCTCGAGGACGCCAGGATCCGCCTGAGCGAGACCACGCTCGAGGGCGTCCCCGGAGTGCCGCAGGACGTCACGTTCCGGGAGCTCGTGGGCCAGCGCCTCACCGTGATCGGGCGCCAGGAGGTCGAGTACCTGGCGCAGCTGCACTACCGCACCGATGACATCGAGGTGGAGGTGTGGGCCTCCCACATCGGCACGAGCTCCTACGTGCTGAACTACCGGCTCCAGGAGCCGGGCGGCGGGACGGTCTTCGCGATCGCCCAGTCCACGACTGTCGAGATCGACGCTCGGACCGGGCGCCCGGAGGCCTTCGGACCCGAGCAGCGCGCCTTCCTGGAGCACTACAGCCAGGAGCCGATCGCCTTCCGCCGGCGTCCCTGCGAGTCTGCGGCCGGCGATCCTTCGGACACGGGGGAGGCCTGAGATGGGACGATCCCTGCGCCTGCAGGACCGGGAGTCCGTCGAGGACGTCGGCACGTACCTGAGCCGTGCTCGGGCCGTGGACGCGGACGGAGCCGTGCGCTTCCAGGCCGTCGGCGGCGCGGTGGGGATCTGGACCTGCGCCCTGGCCAAGCAGGGGCTTCTGGATTCCACCCCCACGGTGCTCGGCCTGCGCACCGCGGGACTGGCCGAGGCCTCCGAGCTCGATGTCGTGGTGTCGTTGGGCGGCGTGCTGGACCGGATCCCGCGAGCCGATCGCGACGACACCCTGCTGGGCCTGCCTCCCCACGACAGCCACGCGGCATGGGCCGGGATCTCACCGTCGCTGTCGGGCTGGGAGACCGTCGCCCACGTCCCGGCCGTCGAACTCGTGCGCGCGGCCCGCGACGGCATCGAAGAGGTCGCCCGCACCGTGCCCACGGACTCCGGGCAGGAGATCGTCGACCGCGTGCGCTCGCAGATCTGGGGTCGCATCTCGGGATGGGGGAGGACACCCGGTCAGGCCGCGGACGTCCCCGACGGAGCCGCCTTCGCCGCCTGGTCGCTGGGCTTCCTGCGCGCCGACGACACGTCGGAGATCCCGGTGGCCGTGCACGGGCCCTGGGCGCGGCTGGCGTGCCCTGGCGGGTTCGTGCTCATCCGCCGCTGAGGATGATCAGCCGGGGCTGTTGACGAGCGAATGCGCGGCGCGCTCCAGGTAGTCCCACAGGATGCCCTCGTGCATGGGGGACAGCTCCAGCGTCTCCACCGCGGCGCGCATGTGCTTCAGCCAGGTGTCACGGGCCCACGTGTCCACGGTGAACGGCATGTGCCGCATGCGCAGGCGCGGGTGGCCGCGCTCCTCGGAATACGTCGTCGGCCCTCCCCAGTACTGCTCGAGAAACATCCGCAGCCGGCGCTCCGCAGGGCCCAGATCCTGCTCCGGGTACATCGCGCGGAAGCGCTCGTCCTCGGCCACCCGTGCGTAGAACTCGCGGGTGAGCTTGGCGAAGGTCTCGTGACCGCCGATCTCGTCGTAGAACGACGAGCTGCGTGAGGCTTCGGCGCCCTGGGCGCCGGAGCCCGAGTCGGCGCCGTTGCCCGCGCTGCGCTGCGGGCGGCGCATGGCCGACAGCGGGCGGCCCACCGGGATCAGCCGCGCATCGGCCGGGGCCTCCGGTGCTGCGGGCTGCTGCGCGGGATCGGGCACGGGCGCCGACTCGCTCGGCGCCTGACCGGGCGATGCTCCGCCCGTGGCTGGCAGCCGGGCCGCATCGCCCGTCGAGGCATCCTCACGGGTCGCGGAGTCTCGGGGTGCGCTGGGCTCGGGCATGCTGGCCTCCTCGGGGTCGCCGGATTCGGGGTCCTGTGCTGCAGGGCGCTGTGCTGCGGACAGCGTCGGGTCGGGACGCGTCATTCCATGGTGGTGCGCGGCTGCGGCGTGCGCTTGGCGGCCTCGGCATCTGCCAGGGCCGTGAGATCCGGCTCGTGCACGCCGGGGGAGGCCGGGTGGGCGACGTCGACCTGCTGGGCCGCGACCGCGCGGACCACGCGGTTGCGCCCCTCGAGGGCCAGGCGGCGCAGGCCGTTGAGATCCGCGGGGATCTGGGCGATGAAGGCATCGGCGGCATCCACCGTGGCCTGGACCGGGGTGCGCGGGAACAGGCCCACAGCGATCTGCTCGGCGAGCTCGTGGGAGCGCGTGCGGTAGATGTCGGTGACCTGCTCGAAGTACTTCCGCGTGTACGGGGCGAGCAGCTGCGGATCCGGGGTCTTGCGGAACCCGGCGATCGCGGCGGCCTGCAGCGAGTTGGGCATGGTGCCCTCCTCGACGACGGCCCGCCAGGTCTCGGCCTTGGCCTCCGGCGTGGGGATCGCGGCCCGGGCCGAGGAGGCGGAGATCGCCCCGTGCTCGGTGTTGTCCGCCTGCAGGGCAGCGTCGATGTCCTCGGTGCCGGCACGACCGCCCGCTGCCAGGCTGATCAGCAGCGACCAGCTCAGGTCGTCGTCGATCTCCAGGCCCTCGAGTCGGATCTCGCCCGAGCGCAGCTGCTGGACCCGGTCCAGGTGCTCGGCCGAAGCGGCGCGACGGGCGAAGGCACTGACGAACTGCAGCTGGTGATCCGAACCCGGTGCGGCCTGCTCGGCCAGTGCCCAGAGGCGGGCGGCGGCATCGTGATCGGTGGACCGGCGGGGCTCCGGGGCCACGTAGGAGTCCAGGACCTGATCCAGCCGGCGCAGCTGCAGGTTCACGGTGGTGGAGTCCGATTCCTGACCGATGTTGTTCAGCACGGTGTCCACGTACGCGCGGGCCGGTGTGACGCCGTCGTGCACGCCGTCCCATGCGGCCTGCCACACGAGGGCGCGCGGCAGCGAGTCCGCGAAGTCCTTGAGGTGCTCGGCGGCGGTGTCCTGCGAGCACTCGTCCAGGCGGATCTTGGCGTAGGCCAGGTCGTCGTCGTTGAGCAGGATCAGGTCGGGCGCCTCGCGTCCCACAAGCTCGGGGACCTCTGTGAGGGCGCCGTCGATGTCGAGCTCGTGGCGGTGGGTGCGCTGCAGCAGCCCGGTCGCGGAGTCGACGTCGTAGAAGCCGACAGCCAGCCGGTGCGGGCGCAGCGTGGGCAGGTGCTCGGGAGCGGTCTGCTCGATCGCGAACGAGGTGATGATGCTGTCGTCGTCGCGCTCGACCCGCGGGATCAGGGTGTTGACCCCGGCGGTCTCGAGCCAGCGCTGGGACCAGTCCTTGAGATCGCGACCGGAGGCCTTCTCGAGCTCGACCAGCAGGTCCTTCAGCTCGGCATTGGCCCAGCCGTGGGCCTGGAAGTAGGTGCGCAGCCCGGCCATGAACTCCGGCTGGCCCACCCAGGCCACGAGCTGCTTGAGCACGGAGGCGCCCTTGGCGTAGGTGATGCCGTCGAAATTGACGAGCACGTCCTCCAGATCGGCGATCTCGGCCTTGATCGGGTGCGTGGTGGGCAGCTGGTCCTGCTCGAAGCCCCACGACTTCTCCCCGGAGGCGAAGATCGTCCAGGCGCCCTCCACATCCGTGGCCTGTGCGGAGGCCAGGGTCGAGGCGTACTCGGCGAAGGACTCGTTGAGCCACAGGTCGTTCCACCAGCGCATGGTCACGAGATTGCCGAACCACATGTGCGCCAGCTCATGCAGGATCGTGATGACGCGGCGGTCGCGGCGGGCCTGCGTCGGCTTGGAGCGGAAGACGTAGGACTCCACGAAGGTCACAGCGCCCGCGTTCTCCATGGCCCCGGCGTTGAACTGCGGGACGTAGAGCTGGTCGTACTTCTCGAACGGGTATGGGGTCCCGAACTGGGCCTCGTAGAACTCGAAGCCCTGACGGGTGATGCGGAACATCTCCTCCGCGTCCACATGGGCCATCAGCGACTTGCGGGCGAAGACGCCCAGCGGGATCGTGCGGCCGTCGCTGGAGCTCAGCTCGGAGCGCACGACCTCGTACGGCCCTGCCACCAGCGCGGTGATGTACGGCGGCAGCACGGGGGTGGGGGAGAAGTGCCAGGTGGCGTTCTCGCCTGCGACGACGGGCTCCGGCGTGGGCTGATTCGACACGACCTGCCAGTGCGCCGGGGCGGTCACGGTGAAGGTGAACCTGGACTTGAGATCCGGCTGCTCGAACACCGGGAACATGCGTCGCGTGTCGGCGACCTCGAACTGCGAGTAGAGGTAGACCTCGCCGTCGGCGGGATCCACGAAGCGGTGCAGGCCCTCGCCGGTGTTCGTGTACTCCATGGTGGAGGCGATGACGAGCTCGTTGTCCTCGGCGAGCTCCGGCAGCTGGATGCGCACGCCGTCGGAGACCTCCTGGGGGTCCAGCTCCCGGCCGTTGAGGCGCACGGAGGACACGGAGGCCGTGAAGGCGTCGATGAACGTGCCCTCTCCCGGACGCGACGACGTGAAGCGGATCCGAGTGAAGGCCTCGAAGGTCTCCTCCCCGGTGGTCAGGTCCAGCACGACGTCGTAGGAGGCGACCTCGAGGGCGGCGGCGCGCTCAGCGGCCTCCTCGCGGGTCAGGTTCTTTCCGGGCACGGTGGGTCCTTTCCGGACGGTTCATCTTTGCGGGGCGGCTCATCGGCGCATCGTCGCGCTGACTGGGGGCAGGGCCTCCCGGGCGTTCTGCCCATGATGCCATGCACCTGGCTCGTCCGCGCGGGCGATTAGGCTGGAGGCCGCATCTGAAGGCGCCGTCTGAGCGCCCGTCGAGAACTCGAGGAGCTGAAGCACCATGCGCGTGCATATCGCCACGGATCATGCCGGAATGGAGCTGTCCCAGTACCTGGTCCAGCAGCTCTCGCAGCGCGGGTTCGAGCTGATCGACCATGGCCCCGAGGTCTACGACGCCCTCGACGACTACCCGTCCTTCTGCATCCACGCCGCCCAGGCCGTGCTCGAGGACCGCGCGGCCGGTCTCGATTCTCTGGGCATCGTGCTGGGCGGGTCCGGCAACGGGGAGCAGATCGCCGCGAACAAGGTCCCGGGGATCCGCGCCGCCCTGGCCTGGTCGCTCGACACCGCCAAGCTCGCGCGGCAGCACAATGACGCACAGGTCATCGCCCTCGGCGGGCGCCAGCACAGCGCCGAGGAGGGGCTCGAGATCGTGCTCGCCTTCCTGGAGGAGCCCTTCTCCGGCGACGAGCGCCATGTGCGCCGCATCGCTCAGATCGAGGAGTTCGAGCGCACCGGCGCGGTGGTCGGTCGCCTCGAGCAGATCACCGCCCGCCCGTTCCAGGGCTGAGGCCATGCCGGAGGGCCATTCTGTCCACCGCCTGGCCGCTCAGCTCGGCGACGTCTTCGGCGGGCAGGCTCTGGTCGTGTCCAGTCCGCAGGGTCGCCTCTCCGACGGCGCGGCCATGCTCGACGGCCGGCGGCTGGTGTCCTCGCGCGCTCACGGCAAGCAGCTGTTCCTGGAGCTGGCGGCCCCGGATGATCCCTCCGACACCCTGATCCTGCGATCGCACCTGGGGATCTACGGCGCCTGGAGCTTCGCCGGCGACGCCGAGTTCTCGGCCGCTTCGAGCATCGGTGCGCCGAGGCGATCGGGGGAGCGCGAGTCCGGCGAATCCTTGCAGGCGGTGGAGCACGACGACGACGGCCGCGTGATCCCGGAAGAGCCCGTGGGTGCGGTGCGCGTGCGCCTGGTCGGAGAGCACGGCTGGGCCGATCTGCGCGGGCCCGCGCTGTGCGCGGTGGAGACCCCCGCCGAGGCGGACGCGGCAGAGGCCAAGCTCGGCCCCGATCCGCTGGATCCCGCGACCGACCCGGCGGTGTTCTGCGAGCGCGCGGCCCGCAGCCGTCGTCCGATCGCGGTGCTGCTCATGGAGCAGTCGATCATCTCCGGGGTCGGCAACATCTTCCGCGCGGAATCGCTGTTCCGGCAGGGCGTGGACCCGTTCCTGCCGGGAGCCTCGGCATCCCGGGACGTGCTCCGTGCGCTGTGGGACGAGAACGTCCAGCTCATGCGCATCGGGGTGCGGCTCGGGCGGATCATCACCACCGATCCTCAGGACCGCTCGGGCATCCCCGAGGAGGAGGCCTGGCCCGAGAATGCCAATTACGTCTACGGCCGAGCCGGCCTGCCCTGCCGTCGCTGCGGCACGACGGTGCAGCGCCAGCAGCTGGCCGGGCGCGCGCTGTTCTGGTGCCCGAGCTGCCAGCCACCGGTCTCACCCCGCTGAGGTCGCAGCAGCGCACGCGATCGACGCTGATCAGGTGCCGAAGTGCGGCCTGGACCACCGGTACGAGTGTGCGGTGCCGTCTCCTCGTGAGTTGGCGACAGATCTGCGCCTCCTCAGCGCTGAGGGGCTGCAGATCTGTCACCAGCCGGCAGAGCGACGACTAGGGCTCCGGCGATCTGCTGATCGCCGGGGCCCTCGATTCTGTGAGGGGATGACGGGAATCGAACCCGCGTAATCTGTTTGGAAGACAGAGGCTCTACCATTGAGCTACATCCCCGCGCATGCGTCGACGGCAGCGGATCCGACGAGCACGAGCGACGATGAAACTACCCCACGCGCCCAGCCTCGGCAAACCGCGGGGAGTCCCTGTGGGTGCGGCATGGCGGTGCGTGCGGCTAGACTCGTGCGATGTCCGTGCCCAGGCGCGGGCACCGCGGACGGTCAGCGGACCCCGCAGCGTGTGCCTCCGGCTTCCGGCCGGATCCCTCCGACTGCGCGGCCCGCACGCCCACGGGGTGTAGCGCAGTGGCTAGCGCGCCTGCTTTGGGAGCAGGAGATCGCAGGTTCGAGTCCTGTCACCCCGACGCCTGTCCCCGTCGTCGCGCTGAGCGCGTCGCTCGGGGGCGCCGTCCGTGCCTGCGGCCCAGTGACGGACCGCAGGCCGAGCAGACATCGCATCATCACCGATCCGAATCCACTGAGGAGTGCATCGCCAGTGCAGAGCACCGTCGAGAAAGTCAGCCCCACCCAGGCCAAGATCGAGCTGGAGATCCCGTTCGCGGAGCTCAAGCCGTACCTCGATCGCACCTACAAGTCCCTGGCTGATCAGATCCAGGTGCCGGGCTTCCGGAAGGGCAAGGTCCCCTCGAAGCTGATCGAGCAGCGCGTGGGCTACGACTTCGTCGTGGAGAACGCCCTCCAGGAGGGCATGGACTCCTTCTTCCAGCAGGCGCTGGCGGAGCAGGAGCTCACCCCGATCGCCCAGCCCAAGCTCGAGGTCACCCAGCAGCCCTCCTCCGAGAACCGTGAGGCCGACGTCAAGGCGACCGTCGAGGTCACCGTGCGCCCGGAGATCGAGCTGCCCGAGTACAAGGGCCTGACCGTCGAGGTCGAGGCGCGCGACGCCGAGGACGCCGATGAGACCGAGGGCCTCGACGAGCTGCGCGGGCGCTTCGGCACCCTGGAGGCCGTCGATCGCCCGGCCGCCGACGGTGATTTCGTGACCCTGGACCTGCAGGCCCTGGTCGACGGCGAGGAGGTCGACGCCGCGAACGATCTGTCGTACCAGATCGGCTCCGGCAACATGCTCGAGGGCATGGACGAGGCCATCCTGGGCCTGTCCGCCGACGAGGACGCCACGTTCGAGACCAAGCTGGCCGGCGGCGAGCACTCCGGCGAGGACGCCACCGTCAAGGTCAAGGTCACCGCGGTCAAGGAGCGCGAGCTGCCCGAGGCTGACGACGACTTCGCCCAAATGGCCTCCGAGTTCGACACCATCGAGGAGCTGCGCGCCGACCTGAAGAAGCAGGCCGCCGACTCCGTGGTCGCCGAGCAGGGCATCGAGGCCCGCGACAAGGTCCTGGACCAGCTCGTCGAGCTCGTCGAGATCGAGGTCCCGGAGTCGATCATCGAGGACCAGCTCGAGCAGCACTTCAACAACCCCAACGCCGAGGCCGATCACGACACCCCGGAGCACCGCGAGGAGGTCCGCGACAACGCCCGGGCCGCGTTCCGCAACGAGATCGTCCTGGACGCTGTCGCCGACGCCGAGGAGATCGGCGTGGAGCAGTCCGAGCTGATCGACTACATCGTCACCACCTCGCAGCAGTACGGCATGGACCCGAACCAGTTCGCCCAGATGCTCGACGGCTCCGGCCAGGCCGGGATGATGGTCGGCGAGGTCCGTCGTCGCAAGGCTCTTGCCAAGGTCCTGGAGTACGCGACCGTCTCCGACTCGAACGGCAAGCCGGTCGACCTGTCGGAGTTCGTCAAGCCTGCCAACGAGACCGCAGAGGAGGCCTCCGAGGCCGCCGCCTCGGACGCGGCGGTCGAGGCCGACGAGATCGTCGAGCCGAACGACGGCAAGTGATCCGATCCCGGTGAGCGCCTCCCGAGGGAGGCCCGCCCCGGGCTCAACATGCGGCGCCCCGTCCGATCGGACGGGGCGCTGTCGTCGTCGAGGGGGCCTGGGAACGGAGCCGCGCGGTCCTACCATGCGGAGCAGTGGTTGATAGCGTCGTGCGCGGCATCCCGCGCCTCCGGCCGCCCGATCCGATGAGGAGCATCCCGTGCGAACCTCCCTGAGCACCGTCCTGACCGCCGCCTTCCTGGCGATCATGCTGTTCTTCGTCTTCGGGCGCTTCATGGACCCGTACATCGCAGCGGTGGTCGCCGTGGTGTTCGGAGGGTCCATGGCCGCGATCCTCGAACCCGATCGGCAGGACGACGACTGCGAGTGAGCGCCTCGAGGCTTCCGCCCCTTCGTCGAAGAAGCGCCGGGAGCACGACGGGCCCGCGACAGCCAACAGCGAACACCGCCGCCGAGCTCCCCGCGCGGACCCGCCGCCGGATTAGTGTCGGAGGCAATCAGAACGACCCCCGACAAGAGGACGCACCCATGACTTCGTCGCAGCCGCGAATGGAGACCACGACGGGCCCCATGGGCCAGGACGACTACGTCTACAACCGCCTGCTCCGCGAGCGCATCATCTGGCTCGGCTCGCAGGTCGAGGACCGCAACGCGAACCTGATCTGCTCGCAGATGCTCCTGCTGTCCGCGGAGGACCCCGAGGCGGACATCTACCTCTACATCAACTCCCCGGGCGGCTCGGTGACCGCCGGCATGGCGATCTACGACACCATGCAGCTCATCCCGAACGACGTCGTGACCGTGGCCACCGGCCTGGCCGCGTCCATGGGGCAGTTCCTGCTGTCGTCGGGCACGCCCGGCAAGCGCTACGCCACGCCGAACACCCGCATCCTCATGCACCAGCCCTCCGGCGGCATGGGCGGCACGGCCTCGGACGTGCGCGTGCAGGCCGAGCTGATCATGGACATGAAGAAGCGCCTGGCGCAGCTGACGGCCGAGCAGACGGGTCAGAGCATCGAGAAGATCCTCGAGGACAACGACCGCGACAACTGGTTCACCGCCGAGCGCGGCCTGGAGTACGGCTTCTTCGATCACATCGCCGCGAACGCCTCGGGAGTCTCCGGGGGCGGGGGCACCCGCAAGGACACCGAGTCCTGAGTCCGCTGAACCCTCTCGCTGATCTTCCGAAGGAACCGAGGATGACTTCCATGCACAACCACCAGGCCATGGCCGCCCACGGCGCCGGCTCCACCGCTTCCCACATGCCCTCCTCCCGCTATGTCCTGCCGGACTTCGAGGAGCGCACCCCCTACGGCTACCGCCGTCAGAACCCGTACACCAAGCTGTTCGAGGACCGCATCGTCTTCCTGGGCGTCCAGGTCGACGACGCCTCCGCCGACGACGTCATGGCGCAGCTGCTGGTGCTCGAGGCCCAGGACTCGGACCGCGACATCACCATGTACATCAACTCTCCGGGCGGTTCGTTCACGGCCATGACGGCCATCTACGACACCATGCAGTTCATCCGCCCCGAGATCCAGACCGTGTGCCTGGGTCAGGCCGCCTCGGCGGCCTCGGTCCTGCTGGCCGCCGGCACCCCGGGCAAGCGCCTGGCGCTGCCGAACGCCCGCGTGCTGATCCACCAGCCGGCCATGCAGGGCCAGGGCGGGGGCCAGGCCTCGGACATCGAGATCCAGGCCAACGAGATCGTGCGCATGCGCTCGTGGCTCGAGGACACCATGGCGGTGCACACCGGCAAGTCCTCCGAGCAGATCAACCGCGACATCGAGCGCGACAAGATCCTCACGGCCGCAGAGGCCAAGGACTACGGGATCGTGGATCACGTCCTGGAGTCGCGCAAGGCGGTCAAGCCCAAGACCGTCACCCCGTG
>NZ_JALXVH010000068.1 GCF_025149945.1 Kocuria sp. p3-SID1428
CCCCAGGAGCTCGGCCGCCGGCCTCAGTGGTGGCCGCCCTCCTCCTCGCCCTCGGGAGCGGGGGTGTTGGAGGGGTTGGCCGGAGTAGAGGGCGCGCCGCCGGGGATGTACTCGGCGTAGCGCGGGAAGGTGTGGTCCAGGACCGGCAGCTCGTGCTCGAGGGTCTCGCCGTCCACGGTGATGGTGACCGGCACCAGCAGGCCCGGCTCGGCGCCGGCGGGCTCCACGAGCTGCTCGTCGTCCTCGAGGCGGACCTCGCCGTAGCGGACCTCATCGGCGGCGGGGACCTCGACGGTGATGGGGGCTGCGCCCTCGACGGCGATCTCCACGGACATGTCCTGATCCGACTCGTTGACCAGGGTGCCCAGCAGGCGGCCATCCGAGTCGGCGGACTCGGCCACGATGAGGAGGTTGTTGATGCTGAGGTCCCCGAGCTCCTCCACGATGCCGTCGGCGGGGGAGTAGTGGGAGGCCGTTTCCTGGTCATTGGTCACCGCGGCGCAGCCGGCCGAGGTCAGTGCGGCGGCGGCGAATGCGGCACCCAGGCCGATGGTGCGAAGCCTCTTGCGGGCGGCAGTGGTCACGGCGCGAACTCCTCAGACAGGTCGGTGATGCTGCGGCCATGGTATCCGCTCGGGCACGCAACGTCCGCATCCGCTCCGAGGGTCCTGAGAGGAGGCGATCAGGCTGCTGTGCGCCGCGTGCTAGAATCAGTCGGCGGAAAGGGGCACAATACATGGTTTTCGAGGTTGGCGAGACGGTCGTCTATCCCCACCACGGCGCGGCACTGATCGAGGAGATCAAGACCCGCACCATCAAGGGCGAGGAGAAGATGTACCTGAAGCTCAAGGTCACCCAGGGTGATCTCGTGATCGAGGTACCGGCGGAGAATGTCGACCTCGTCGGCGTGCGCGACGTCGTCGATGAAGAGGGCCTCAAGAAGGTCTTCGCCGTCCTGCAGGCATCTGATGTGGAAGAAGCCAGCAACTGGTCCCGCCGCTACAAGGCCAATGTGGAGAAGCTCGCCTCCGGCGATGTCCTCAAGGTCGCCGAGGTCGTGCGCGATCTCTGGCGCCGGGACAAGGACCGCGGGCTGTCCGCCGGTGAGAAGCGCATGCTGACCAAGGCGCGCCACATCCTCACCTCGGAGCTGGCCCTGGCCAAGGACATCGACGAGGAAGAGGCGGAGAAGCGCCTCGACGACATCCTCGCCGGCTGAGCACCTGCCCGTGGAGCTCTCGGGCCGCACGGCCCTCACGACGGCGCACCCCTCCTCCGGGGCGGGGTGCGCCGTCGTCGTCGTCGCGGCCGGATCGGGGCAGCGGCTGGGGCGCGGCATACCCAAGGCCCTGGTGGAGGTCGCCGGGCGCACCATCCTCGAGCGCAGCCTGCGGGCCGTGCTCGAGGCTGGCGTCTGCGCCCACGGCGGGCGGATCGTGGTGACCGTGCCGCCCGGTGACACCGAGCTCAGCGCGGTGTGCCGAAGCCTCGGCGCGCAGCCTGTCGAGGGCGCGCAGAGCCGTGCCGCGAGCGTGCGCGCGGCGCTGGAGGCCCTCGCCCAGGGTCCTGCCCCGGCCGGCGTACTCGTCCACGACGCCGCTCGCTGCCTGACCCCGCCGTCGGTCTTCCGCGAGGTCGCTGCGGCCCTGGCCGAGCACCGGGCCGTGATCCCCGTGCTGCCGGTCGTGGACACCATGCGCTCGATCGACGCACAGGATCGGCTGCTCGGCACCGTGGACCGTGCCCGACTGCGCGCCATCCAGACCCCGCAGGGCTTCGACTGGCAGCTGCTGCGCGAGGTCAACGCCCAGGCCGCGGCAGAAGGCCTGGCAGATGAGTCCATCACCGATGACGCCTCCCTGGTGGAGCACTGCACCGATGTGCAGGTCATGGCCGTGCCCGGGCACGAGGAGTCGTTCAAGGTGACCCGGCCGCTGGACCTGCTGCTGGCGGAGGCCGTCGTGGCCGACCGTGCAGCGCGCACCGGCGCCGATCCGGCCTCCGTCGTCCCGTCAGCCGTCGATCCAGCAGGCCAGGAGCAGCGCCCGTGAGCAGGATCCCCCGCACCGGCATCTCGGTGGACGTCCACGCCTTCGCCTCCGACCAGGAGTGCGCCGAGCACCCGGACGGGCTGGTGCCCCTGCATCTGGCCGGGCTGCTGTGGGAGGGCGAGCGAGGGCTGTCCGGGCACTCGGACGGCGACGTCGTGGCCCACGCCGCCGCCGACGCCCTCTTCTCGGCCGCCGGCTGCGGCGACCTCGGCTCGAACTTCGGCACCGACCGACCGGAAATGGCCGGAGCCTCGGGCGTGCGGATCCTCTCGGAAGCGGCGGTGATCGTGCGCGCTGCGGGCTTCGAGCCGGGCAATGTGGCCGTGCAGCTGATCGGGCAGCGACCGCGCTTCTCGCCGCGCCGGCAGGAGGCCGAGGAGGTGCTCAGCCGCGCGGCAGGGTGTCCCGTGACGGTCGCGGCCACCACCTCGGATCACCTGGGCTTCACCGGACGTGACGAGGGGCTCGCTGCCATGGCCACGGCTCTCGTCGTGCCGTCTGCCGGGCCTCGGTAGACTTCCGGGCGTGACACTGCGCTTCTACGACACCGCCTCAGCCTCCGTCCGCGACTTCGAGCCCGTCGTGCCGGGAGAGGCGAGCCTGTACTACTGCGGCGCCACAGTGCAGAGCGGGCCGCACATCGGGCACGTGCGCTCCGGGCTGGTCTTCGACATCCTCATCCGCTGGCTGCGCTTCCGCGGTCTGAAGGTCACGGCCGTGCGCAATGTGACGGACATCGACGACAAGATCCTCGAGAAGGCTCGCGCCTCCGAGCAGCCGGGCTACGACGGCGATCATCCGAACGAGCCCTGGTGGGCCCTGGCGTACCGCTTCGAGGGCGTCTTCCATCAGGCCTACGACGCTCTGGGCATCGAGCGGCCCACGTACGAGCCGCGCGCTACCGGGCACATCCCGCAGATGCACGAGCTGATCGCCGAGCTGATCGAGCGCGGCCATGCCTACCCGGCCCAGGACGGCTCCGGCGACGTCTACTTCGACGTCCGCTCCTGGCCCCGCTACGGCGAGCTGACCCATCAGCGCCTCGACGAGATGCAGGAGGCCGCCGACGCCGATCCGCGCGGCAAGCGCGATCCCCGCGACTTCGCGCTGTGGAAGGGCCACAAGGAGCAGGATCCGCTCACCGCGTCCTGGGATTCGCCGTGGGGTCGCGGCCGCCCGGGGTGGCACCTCGAGTGCTCGGCCATGGCGGGGCGCTACCTGGGCGATCGCTTCGACTTCCACGGGGGCGGTCTGGACCTGCGCTTCCCGCACCACGAGAACGAGCTGGCTCAGTCGGCGGCGGCCGGGCAGCATTTCGCGAGCTTCTGGCTGCACAACGGCCTGGTGGCCTATCAGGGCGAGAAGATGTCCAAGTCCCTCGGCAACACCGTGGATCCGCAGCAGATGCTCGCCGAGAACCGCCCCCTGGTGGTGCGCTACATGCTCGGGCAGGCCCACTACCGCTCGGTGCTGGACTACCGTCCGACCTCCCTCGAAGAGGCGGCCGCGGCCGTGGAGCGCATCGAGGCGTTCCTGGTCGCGGCCTCGGCGGCAGGCGCCGACCTCGACTGGGAGCCGTCCGACATCCCGGCGGATTTCGTCGCCGTGATGGACGACGACCTCAACGTGCCCCGAGCGCTGGGCGTGCTGCACGACCGCGTCCGAGCCGGCAACACCGCGCTGCACGCAGGCGCCGAGCAGGGAGCCGAGCTGGCCGAAGCCGCTCGCGCCGTGTCCGGCATGAGCGAGATCCTGGGGCTGCGCGGGCTCATGGCACTGGGCGGCACGGGGACCGGGGCCCAGGAGCACGAGGCCCTCGACCAGCTGGTGCAGGACCTGCTCGAGCGGCGGGCCGCGGCCCGCACCGCGAAGGACTGGGCGGAGGCCGACCGGCTGCGCGACACCCTCGCCGAGGCCGGGATCACCGTGGCCGACGGGGCAGAGGGCTCCACCTGGACGCTGGGCTGAGGCGCACCGCCCGATGACCGAAGCAGGCGCGCGGCCCCAGGGCTCGCAGCGCCTGCGCACTGGACCACGACCGGCACGACCGGTCACGAGATGGAATGGGTGGCACACCATGTCAGCACCCCGACGTGGGAGCGGAAGCTCCAAGAAGAAGGGCCCCACCGTGGGCACCGGCGGCCACGGCCGCAAGAAGCTCGAGGGCAAGGGCCCCACTCCGCGCGCGGAGGATCGGCCGTACCACAAGGCATACAAGCAGAAGAAGGCCGCCGAGCACCGCGCCGCCACCGGTGCGGGCGAGCGCGGGCAGCGCCGTGGCCCCAACCGCCGCGGCCCGGGCAAGACCGAGGACCTCGTGACGGGGCGCAACTCGGTGCTCGAGTCGCTGCGCGCGGAGATCCCCGCCAAGGCGGCCTACATCATGGTGCGGATCGAGGCGGATGACCGCATCCGCGAGATCCTCACGCTGTGCAGCCGCCGTGGGATCCCGGTGCTCGAGGCCACCCGCCCCGAGCTCGACCGCCTGACCGAGGACGCTGTGCACCAGGGCATCGCCCTGCAGGTGCCCCCCTACGACTACCGCGGCGCCGATGACCTGCTCGACGAGGCCATGCAGCGCTGGAAGCGCGATCGCGAGTCAGAGCCGGCCCCGCTGTTCGTGGCTCTGGACGGCATCACCGACCCCCGCAACCTGGGCGCGATCATGCGCAGCGTCTCGGCCTTCGGCGGCGACGGCGTCCTGCTGCCCGAGCGCCGCTCGACCGGCCTGAACGCGACCGCCTGGAAGACCAGCGCCGGTGCCGCCGCGCGTGTCCCGGCGGCCCAGGCCACCAACCTCAACCGCACGATCGAGCACGCCAAGTCCCGCGGATACTTCGTCGTCGGGCTCGACGGCGGGGGCTCGGTCGAGCTGCCGGGGCTGACCCTGGCCACCGAGCCGCTCGTCATCGTGGTGGGCTCGGAGGGCAAGGGCCTCTCCCGGCTGATGACCGAGCACTGCGATCAGATCGTCTCCATCCCGATCCAGTCGGAGATGGAGTCGCTGAACGCGTCCATGGCCGTCGGCATCGCCCTCTACGAGACCTCGTGCCGTCGTGCCGCACACTCTGCATAGGCGCCCCACCGCACCGGGGCCGGCGCGCTCGCGTCCCCGCCCCCTCGGCGTCTCCCAGGCCCTGGGCGGGGAGGACGCGACCAACGTCGCTGTCTGGGCCCCGGGGGTCGAGCATCTCGACCTGATCTGGAAGGTGCCCGACGGCCGCTGGCGTCGTCATACCCTGCGTCGGATCGAGGGCGGGATCCACTTCGATCTGGTCCCCGGGGCCCTCGACGACGGCTCGGCCATGCCCCCGGGCACGCTCTACGGCTTCGTGGCGGCGGATTCGTCGCTGCTCGACGACGGCACCACCCCGGCGGACGAGCAGATTCTGCTGGACCCCCACGGTCGGGGGCTGCGGCGGGTCCATCGCGCACCCGGACAGCGCGGGGTCACCCAGCCGGACACCTACGGCAGCCGCTACGTCTCCGAGATCATCGACGACGCCTTCGACTGGGCCGGGGATCTCGCCCCGGACATCCCCTGGCGCGACACCGTGATCTACGAGGCCCACGTCAAGGGCCTGACGATCCACCACCCGGGCATTCCGGAGGAGCTGCGTGGAACGTACGCAGGCCTCGCTCACCCCGTGATGATCGAGCACCTGAGTTCGCTGGGCATCTCCGCCGTCGAGCTTCTGCCGGTCCACGCCCATCTGGACGAGCCTCATCTCACGGCCAACGGGCTGAGCAACCACTGGGGCTACAACACGCTGTCCTTCTTCGCCCCGCACGGGGCCTATGCCTCCCGCGCCTCGCAGGAGCGCGGACCGCAGGGGGTCATCGACGAGTTCAAGCAGATGGTCAAGGACCTGCACGCAGCGGGCATCGAAGTCATCCTGGACGTCGTCTACAACCACACCGCAGAGGCGGGCATGGGCGAGCAGCCCTACTGCTGGCGCGGGCTGGGGGACCGGCAGTGGTACCGCCACGACGACAGCGGCAACTACCTCGACGTCACGGGCTGCGGCAACACGCTGGACTTCTCCCGCCCCGAGGTCGTGCGCATGGCGCTGGACTCCCTGCGCTACTGGGTCGAGGTCTGCCACGTCGACGGCTTCCGCTTCGATCTGGCACCTGCGCTGGGCCGGGACTCCTCGCACAGCTTCACCGCCCGCCACCCGTTCCTGGTCGCCGCCGTGGCGGATCCCGCGATCGGCGGCTCCAAGCTGATCTCGGAGCCCTGGGACGTGGGCATGGGCGGCTGGCAGACGGGGCACTTCCCTCCCGGCTGGGCCGACTGGAACGACATCTACCGCGACACCGTGCGCGACTTCTGGCTCACCGAGCAGCGCGCCATGTCCGCCGGAGCCCCCGGGGACGGGCTCTCGCGCATGGCAGACGTCCTCGTGGGCTCGCCGGGGCGCTTCGCGGCTTCCGGACGCACGCCGCTGTCGTCGGTGAACTTCGTGACGGCCCACGACGGCTTCACGCTGCACGACCTGACGACGTACGACCACAAGCACAACGAGGCCAATCGCGAGGACAATCGTGACGGCACGAACGACAACCACTCGTGGAACCACGGCGAAGAGGGGCCCAGCCGCTCAGGCACCGTGCGCAGCGCCCGGGCGCGCACGGCGCGCAACCTGATGGCCACGCTGGTGCTCTCGCAGGGGGTGCCCATGATCACCGCCGGTGACGAGATGCTGCGCAGCCAGGGCGGCAACAACAACGCGTACTGCCAAGACGGGCCGATCGGCTACGTGAGCTGGCGGCACACTCCCGCAGAGCGGGCCATGCTGGCGGCCACCAAGGAGGCGCTGCAGGTCCGGCGCCGGTTCATGTCCCTGCAGGCCGAGGACTACATGATGCGCCCGGAGGACATCCGGGTCCTGTGGTTCACCCCTGAGGGCAGGCTCATGCGGGCCGAGGACTGGGAGGCGGAGGGAGCCCGCGCCGTGCAGATGCTGGTGCGCGCCCGCCATGGGGGCGTGGCCGGGCTCGTGGTGCTCAACGGGACCTTGCGTGACATCGAGTTCCGGATCCCGCACCTGTCCGAGTCCCTCTTCACCGAGGACGACCCCCACGAGGTCGCGGCGCGTCTGGAGACGCCGAACCCCGAGGCGGAGGGCCCCGATGCGCCGCACGGAGAGGCGGAGGCTGCTGAGCGCGCCGTCGAGTTCGTCTTCTCGACCGACGCCGAGCTGCGCAGCTCCTACGGGCGCATCCTGCGCGGGGGAGACGCGCTCGCGCTGCCGGCCATGACGGTGGGCGCGCTGTCGCTCGACTGAAGACCTCGGCGCCGCCGTCGTGCCCGAGAGCGCGACCGGCGGCGCCGGAGCCGAGGGCGCCTCGGGCTCAGCCGCTCTCAGCGTCTCAGGCGCTGACCACCAGGCCCAGCTCGGCGCTGGTGGCCAGCCCGTCCCCGTCGGGAAGCACGCGCACCGTGTAGCCGAACGGACCCGATCGGTCGATCGTGAAGGATCCGGTGAAGGCCCAGTCCCCGGAATCGGTGCGCTGGACCTCACTCAGATCCTGGTGCTTGCGCTCGTGGATGTGATCGCTGCCCGAGACCCGGCCGAAGCCGACCTCGACGCGGACGTCCTCGGGGCTCAGCCCGCCGAGCCGGACGTAGGCGGTGACCTCGATGGAATCGCCGATCTGCGGCTCGGAGTGCAGCCCCCCGGTGCGCACATGCTCGATCCGCACGCCCGCCCAGCCCTGGCGGACCCGGGCGACCCAGGCCGCCGTGGAGCGGGCCTGGGCGTGATCGGCCGCGGAGACGGCGCGGCCGGCCCGGGCGGCCGGCAGGTAGAGCTGCTCGACGTAGTCCGCGACCATGCGAGCGGCCGAGACGCTGGGCCCCAGGGCGGTGAGCGTGTGGCGCACCATGGCCAGCCACTGATGGGGGACGCGGTCCGCCCCGTCGTCGTGGATCTCGCTGTAGAACCGGGGCGCCACGTGGTTCTCGATCAGCTCGTAGAGCGCTGCGGCCTCGATGCTGTCCCGCTCATCGTCGGAGGCCCGGTTGTCGGCGGTCGGGATCGCCCAGCCGTTCTGGCCGTCGTAGAGCTCGTCCCACCAGCCGTCGAGCACCGAGAGATTGAGCCCGCCGTTGATCGCGGCCTTCATCCCGGAGGTGCCGCAGGCCTCGAGCGGTCGCAGGGGGTTGTTGAGCCAGACGTCGCAGCCCGGGAACAGGGTGCGCGCCATCGACATGTCGTAGTTCGGCAGGAACACGATGCGGTGGCGGACCTTGGGGTCGTCGGTGAAGCGCACCAGGTCCTGGATCATGCGCTTGCCCATCTCGTCGGCAGGGTGGGACTTGCCGGCGATCACGAGCTGGACGGGGCGCACCGGGTCCAGCAGCAGGCGCTTGAGGCGCTGCGGATCGCGCAGCATCAGGGTCAGGCGCTTGTAGGTGGGCACCCGTCGGGCGAAGCCGATCGTGAGGACCTCCGGATCGAGCACCGAGTCGGTCCAGCTCAGCTCGGCATCAGCGGCGCCGCGCTGCTTCCACGACGCGCGCAGGCGACGACGGACATCGGCCACCAGATCCGCGCGCATCTCGGCGCGCACGCGCCACAGCTGCTCGTCCGAGACCTCGGCCACAGCCCGCCAGCGCGCGCGCAGATCCGGCTGCGACCGGTCCACGGCCAGGGCCTCCATGCGCGGATCGATCCAGGTCGGCACGTGCACGCCGTTGGTCACCGACGAGATGGGGACCTCGTCGGTGTCGAAGCCGTTCCACAGCCCGGAGAACATCTGCCGCGACACCGCGCCATGCAGCTTGGCCACGCCGTTGGCCCGCTGCGCCAGGCGCAGGCCCATGACGGCCATGTTGAACCGGCGGCCGTCGCCGCCGTCGTGGTCCTCGCGCCCCAGAGCCAGGATCTCCTCGAGAGGGGCGGGCCCGGCCAGCTCGGTGGAGAAGAAGCGCTCGATCATCTCGCGCTCGAAGCGGTCGATGCCGGCCGGGACCGGGGTGTGCGTGGTGAACACAGTCGAGGCGCGCACCGCGGTGAGGGCCTCGAGCCAGGACATGCCCGCGCCGCCGTCGGTCCCGGGGCTCATCAGCTCGGCGATGCGCTCGATTCCGGCGAAGCCCGCGTGGCCCTCGTTGCAGTGGAAGACCTCCGGCTCGGGGGCGCCGGTGAGCCGTGAGAACTCGCGCAGCGCGCGAATGCCGCCCATGCCCAGCAGCAGCTCCTGCTGGAGGCGGTGCTCGCCCCCGCCGCCGTAGAGGCGGTCCGTGACGCCGCGGAAGACGTCGTCGTTCTCGGTGATCTGGGAGTCGAGCAGCAGCAGCGGGACGCGCCCCACGTCCGCACGCCAGATCTGGGCGCCCAGCCGCCCGCCGTCCGGCATGGGCAGCCAGATCCTCGCAGGGGAGCCGTCGGGTTCGCGCAGCAGCGTGAGGGGCAGGCCCTGCGGGTCCAGGACGGGGTAGTCCTCGAGCTGCCACCCGTCGCGCGACAGCGACTGGTTGAAATAGCCGTTCTGGTACAGCAGGCCCACGCCCACCACAGGCACGCCCATGTCGGAGGCGGTCTTGAGGTGATCGCCGGCCAGGATGCCGAGACCGCCCGAGTACTGCGGCAGCACGGAGGTGATGCCGTACTCGGCGGAGAAGTAGGCGATCGAGCGCGCGCCGTCGCGACCGTGCTCGCGCTGGTACCACAGCGGCTCGCTCAGGTAGGTCTCGAGGTCGCGGCCCAGGGCGTCGATGCGCCGGACGAGCTCGTCGTCCTCGGCGATCTGCTGGATCTCCTCGCGGGTCAGCGAGCCCAGGACCTGGACGGGATCCCCGCCGGAGGCCTCCCAGGCCTCCGGGCCGAGATCCCGGAAGAGCTGCTCGGTGGGCCGGTGCCAGGACCAGCGCAGATTGGCGGCCAGTCGGCTCAGCGCACTGATCGACTCGGGGAGGGACGTCCGGACGGTGAACCTTCTGATGGCCTTCACACCTCCGGAGCCTAGCGCCGCAGAGGGCTCCGGACGAGGCCCCCTCGTATTCCACGGCCCTGTCTGCGCAGCGATACGGGCCGTCGCCCGAAAAATCGCTTATGACCTGCTTCACCATGGACCGCCGGACTGACTACGGTGTGGGGGTGACCTCCAAGAGCATGCCCAAGCCGCCCCGAGACTCCGCCTCCGCTCCCGAGCCCAGCTCGAGCGCGCCGTCCGCCGCGGGGGCCTCTGCTGCCCCGGCTGCCGCCGTCGAGCCCGTCGATCTGTCCGGTCTCGTCTACGGACGCATTCCGATCGAGGACGTGTCCCCGTCCGTGCTGTGCGGGCGCCGTCCCGCCACCGCCCTGCCCGGCGAGGACATCCGCATCGCCGCGACCGTCTACCGCGAGGGGCACGACGCCCTCGGCGTGACCGCCGTGCTGCGTGACCCGCAGGGCCGGGAGCACCAGCGCACCGCCATGAGCCTCAGCGCCCCGGGCACCGATCGCTACGAGGGCTGGGTCCGCCCCGATGCCGAGGGCGAGTGGAGCTTCACCGTCGAGGGCTGGGGCGATCTGTACGAGACCTGGCGCCACGCCGCCGAGATCAAGCTCGGTGTCGGGCAGGACGTCGAGCTGATGATGGACGAGGGCGTGGTCGTCTTCGAGCGCGCCGCCTCGGAGGCCGAGCGCCCCGAGTCGCAGCGACGCCTGCTGGGCGAGATCGCCGAGCAGCTGAAGGATCGTTCGATCCCCGCCAGCCAGCGATTCGCCCGCGCCGCGGACCGCTCGGTCTTGGAGATCGTCGCCGCCTCGCCGATCCGCAGCCTCGTGACCAGCTCCGAGCCCCTGCCGCTGCGCGTCGAGCGCGATGCCGCCGGTCGCGGCGCCTGGTACGAGTTCTTCCCCCGCTCCGAGGGCGCCGTGCGCGATGAGACTACGGGCGGCTTCCGCTCGGGCACCTTCCGCACCGCGGCCGAGCGCCTGCCCGCCGTCGCGGACATGGGCTTCGACGTCCTCTACATGCCGCCGATCCACCCGATCGGGCACGCGCACCGCAAGGGGCCGAACAACACCCTGCACGCGGGTCCGAACGATCCGGGCTCGCCCTGGGCGATCGGCAACGAGGACGGCGGCCACGACGCCATCCACCCCGATCTCGGCACGTTCGAGGACTTCGACGCCTTCGTCGCCCGGGCCCATGAGCTCGGTCTCGAGATCGCCCTGGACCTCGCGCTGCAGGCCTCGCCGGATCACCCCTGGGTGGAGCAGCACCCGGAGTGGTTCACCACGCGCGCCGACGGCTCGATCGCGTATGCGGAGAACCCGCCCAAGAAGTACCAGGACATCTATCCGATCAACTTCGACAACGACCCCGAGGGGCTGTGCCGCGAGGTCCTGCGGATCGTGCAGCTGTGGATCTCCCACGGCGTGCGGATCTTCCGCGTGGACAACCCGCACACCAAGCCGCTGTGGTTCTGGGAGTGGCTGCTCGATCGGGTCCGGAAGATCGACGACGGCGTCGTCTTCCTGGCCGAGGCCTTCACCCGCCCCGCCATGATGCAGGGCCTGGCCAAGGCCGGCTTCCAGCAGTCGTACTCCTACTTCACCTGGCGCAATGCCAAGTGGGAGCTCGAGGAGTACCTCGAGGAGGTCTCCCGGAAGACCTCCGCCCAGTACCGCCCGAATTTCTTCGTGAACACCCCGGACATCCTCACCTCGTACTTCGTGGAGGGCGGGCGCCCGGCGTTCAAGATCCGCGCCGCGCTGGCCTCGACCGCCTCGCCGCTGTGGGGCATGTACGCCGGCTACGAGCTCTACGAGAACGTGCAGCGCCCGGGCGCCGAGGAGTCGATCGACTCCGAGAAGTTCGAGTACCGCCCGCGCGACTTCGAGGCCGCGCAGAGCCGCGGGGATTCGCTGGCGCCCTACGTGCGCCGTCTCAACCAGCTGCGTCGCGAGCATCCGAGCCTGGGGGATCTGCAGAACCTCACGCTGCACCCCACCGACGACGACGCCGTCCTGTGCTTCTCCAAGACCAAGACGGTCCGCGACCAGGACGGGGAGCACGAGGACACGCTGATCATCGTGACCAACACCGATCCGCATTCGGTGCGCACTGCGAACATCGAGCTGGATCTGGAGGCTCTGCGCCTGGCCCCGCAGGACCGCGCCGAGGACGGGACCTTCGTGGCCGATGAGCTGCTCACCGGCGAGTCCTGGTCCTGGGGCGAGCGCGTGTGGGTCCGCCTGGACCCGTTCTACGAGCCCGTCCACATCGTCAGCGTGCGTCGCAGGCGCTGAGCGCGC
>NZ_JALXVH010000069.1 GCF_025149945.1 Kocuria sp. p3-SID1428
GGCGGGGCCTGTCTCATGGCCGGCGGCGACGACGGCCGGAGGAGGCCCTTGTGCTGTCGGTGCGCTGTGGTTGCATGAGCCTGTGATGAGCCGATCGGATGAGGTCCCCCAGCGGGTGCCCTACGTGCTCGAGCACCAGGGGACCACGGTGGTGCTCGGCGAGCCGCTGCACCTGGCGGAGATCGACCGCATGCTCCAGCGGATGCGCATCCAGACCGCCACGACCGTCTCGGCCACCGGGGGCCTGCATCTGGAGGGCGTCCTGCTCAACAGCGTTGGCGCGGACCTCCCCCTGCATCGCTTCTGGGAGACCCTGCATCTGGCCGCCTTCGACGACGACTCCGTCGACTGGCGCGATCAGGACGCGGATGTCCTGGTGCCCGAGCCCCCGCAGTGGCTGCGGGAGGCCAGGTGCTGGGAGTACGACCCCATCGCACCGCTGATGGGCGGCCAGCCGCAGGACCCCCAGGCCCCGCATTCCGGCGGCTGGGTGGCCCGGCCCTCGTTCGGCGGCCTGGACTCGGCCCGCCGCGGCGGCTCCGTGGGGCTGTTCCAGCTCATGGACCGGGAGAGCTTCTGGGTGCTCGCCGCGCAGGAGACCCTCGTGGAGATCGTGGAGCTGTGCCGAGACCTGCAGCGCTACCGGCGCGGCTTCCCGCAGCTGCGCGTGTGCTTCGACGAGACCGACCGCATCGGCTCCCTGCGCCTGCCCCTGATCTGCCGGGAGGTGCTGGAGGACGAGCTGATCGCCCGCTCGATCGACATCGAGCCGCGTTTCTGGCCGCCGCGAGACTGAGCGGGCGGCCGCCGGAGCCGCACCGCCAGCTCAGCCGGCGGGCTCGGAGATGAACCCTTCGGAGACCATCCAGTCATAGGCCACGTCGATCGGCTCCCGGCCCTCCACATCCACCTGGGCGTTGAGCTCCTGCAGCGTCTCGTTGTCGAGCTCGGGCATGATCCGATCCATGACCTCGGCCAGCTCCGGGGCCTGCTCGAGCTTCGGCTCGTTGTAGACCGCCGAGCCGTTGTAGGCGGGGAAGTACTTCCGGTCGTCCTCGAGCACGGTGAGATCCAGTGACAGGATGCGCCCATCGGTGGCGAACACCTCGCCCACGTTGCAGTCGCCGTTGTCGGTGGCCGCGTAGATCGCACCGGTGTCATAGAGACCGATGTTGTCCTCGGGCATCTGCTCGCCGCCGCGGTCCAGGCCGTAGTGCTCGAGCAGGGGATTGAGCCCGTCCGACCGGGAGTTGAACTCGGCCTCCACGCACAGCGTCCGGTCCTCGACCGGCAGGCTGCGCAGATCGGAGATCGTCTTGAGCCCGTGCTCCTGGGCGTACTCCGAGCGCACCGCCAGGGCGTACGTGTTGTTGAACTCCGCCGGCGGGCCCCAGATCAGCCCATTGGCCTTGTCCTCGTCGGCCACGGCCTGCCACTGCTCCTGCGGATCGGGAATGCCCTCCTCGTGGCCCAAGTACGTGATCCAGGCAGTGCCGGTGTACTCGATGGTGAGGTCGCCCTCGCCCTCCTCCATCATCCGGCGCACCGGCTGCGAGCCCGGGACGTTGGTCTGGTCGGTGACCTGGTACCCGGCGGCCTCCGCTGCCAGGACCAGGATCTTGCCCAGGATGAGCTGCTCGGTGAAGTTCTTGGAGACCACCGTGACGGGGATCTCCTCGGCTCCCTCGACCGGCTCGATCGAGCCCTGCTCGAACTGCGGGACGTAGGAGGCCGATGGGGAGAGCCCGCAGCCCGACAGCGCCATCGCCGCGGCCGCCGCCAGGGCTGCTGCGGACAGGACGCGGCGGCGCCGCGGCGAGCCCCGGCCGCCCGAGGTCGTCGAGCGGCTGGTCGTGATCATGCTGGCGGTCGTGATCATGCTGGCCTCCGCGCTCCTGTTCTCGTGCTGCTTGCTGATATCGCCCACGACAGCCTCACAGTCCCCGAGGGCGGGCGATGTGCTCGACCACCCGACCGAGCCAGTCGATGGCCAGCGCCAGCAGCGAGACCAGGACGGAGCCCGCGATCAGCACCCGGGGCAGATCCAGGTTCACGCCGGTCGTGATGGCCACGCCCAGGCCGCCTGCGCTGACGAAGGTCGCCAGGGTGGCCGTGCCCACGACCAGCACCAGAGCGGTGCGGATGCCCGCGAGCATCAGCGGCACTGCCAGCGGCAGCTCGATGCGCCACAGCACCGACAGTGCGGACATGCCCATGCCCCTGCCCGCCTCGACCAGCGACTGATCCACCGAGTCGAGTCCGACCATGGTGTTGCGCAGCACCGGAAGCACCGCGTAGACCACGAGCGCCACGATCGCGGCCGTGGAGCCGAAGCCCATCCACATGGCGAAGAGCACGATCAGGCCCACAGCCGGGGCCGCCTGGCCGATGTTGACGATCGCCAAGATCACCCCGGTCCAGCGCCGCATGGGCCGCCGGGTGAGCAGGATGCCCAGCGGGATCGCGATCACGAGCACGATGACGGTGGCGATCGCGGTGAGCCGCAGATGCTCCAGGGTGGCATTCAGCAGGGGCCCGGGCGCCAGCGTGACCAGCTCCGTCTCCGTGAGATCGGCCTGGCTCAGCCACAGGATCAGCACGCCCAGCGCGGCCAGCAGCACGATCGGGTAGATGATCAGCGAACGCAGCCGGCCCCGGTCCTCCTGGACCCCTGAGGCGCTGCCCAGATCTGCGGCGGCCGTCATCGTCGGGCCTCCTCCGGCTCGGACGCGCTGGAGCCCCCGTGCGGGTCCTCCTCGGTGGTGACCCGGATCTCGCCGGTGTCGTCGTCGCGCGAGACGCGGATGTCGGCGTCGTTCGAACCCACGGGGGCCGCTCCGGGGCCGGTCGCGGTGCGCTGGGACTGCAGTGACTCCATGACCGCGTCCAGGTCGACGACGCCCTCGAAGCGCCCGCGAGCGCCGACCACCAGGCCCGCGCCCACCCGGGAGACGAGCATGGTGTTCAGCGCGTCCTCGAGGGTCGCATCCTCGCCCACGACCGGCAGGTCCGGATCCAGGCGGCTGGGCAGCTGCTGAGCCCGGCTCAGCTGCTCGAGCGACGGCCAGGCCAGCGGGCGCCCGGAGCCGTCCACGATCACCACGTGCTCGTGGCCCGCGCTGCCGGCGCGCTCGAGAGCACTCTGCACGGAGTCCTCGGGGGTCAGCGTCACGGCCTCGCGGCGCGGCATGTCCCGAACGCGGGACAGCCCCAGCGCCTTGAGACCGGCGCCGCGGCCCACGAAGTCGGCCACGAAGTCGTTGGCGGGCTCGGACAGGATGCGCTCGGGGCGGTCGTACTGCTGGATGTGCGCGCCCTCGTCGAACACGACCACCCAGTCGCCGAGCTTCACGGCCTCGTCGATGTCATGGGTGACGATCACGATCGTCTTGCGCAGCTCCCGCTGGATGGAGATCATCTCCTCCTGCAGACGAGCGCGCGTGATCGGATCGACCGCGCCGAACGGCTCGTCCATGAGCAGTACGGGCGGATCGGCGGCCAGGGCCCGGGCCACGCCCACGCGCTGCTGCTGCCCGCCGGAGAGCTGCTTGGGGTAGCGCTCGCGGTACAGCGCCGGGTCCAGGGAGACCAGATCGAGCAGCTCGTCCACGCGCTCGGCCACCCGCTGCTTGTCCCACCCCAGCATCTTGGGGACCAGTCCGATGTTCGCGGCCACGGTCATGTGCGGGAACAGGCCGCCGGCCTGGATGACGTAGCCCATGCGCCGACGCAGTTCATCGCCGTTCATGCTCGTGACGTCCTCGCCGTCGATCACGATCCGGCCCTGGCTGGGCTCGATCAGGCGGTTGATCATCTTCAGCGTCGTGGTCTTGCCGCAGCCGGACGGGCCCACGAACATCACGGTCGAGCCTGCCGGGATCTCAAGGGTCAGGTGGTCGACCGCCGGCTTGGCGCGCGAGCCGTACTGCTTGGTCACGCCGTCGAGCAGGATCGGGACGCCGGTGACCTCGGAGCGGGTGTCGGGGACGGTGTTCTGGGCGGAGCTGCGCGGATCAGACACGGAGACCTCTCGAGGTGGTCAGGCGCCCCAGCAGGGCGAGGAGGAGATCGAGGATGAAGGCCACGACGATCACGGCGATCACGCCGGTGAGCACCGAGGCCAGAGCGTTGGCTCCGCCCAATCGGGAGAGCCCGGAGAAGATGAAGCCGCCCAGGCCGGGGCCCAGGACCCAGGCCGCGATCGCGGCGACGCCCATGACCATCTGGCCCGAGACGCGCATTCCGGTGAGGATGACCGGCCAGGCCATGGGCAGCTCGACGCGCAGCAGGGTGGACAGCCGGCTCATGCCGATGCCGCGGGCGGATTCCACGACGGTGTCCGGGACGCCTGCCAGGCCCACGACCGCGTTGCGAAGGATCGGCAGCGCGGCGTAGAAGGTGATCACCACGATGGCCGGGGCGATGCCGAAGCCCAGCGGAGTGACGAGCAGGCCGATCAGGGCGAACGACGGGATGGTCAGCCCGATCGCGGTGACGCTGTTGGCCAGCTCGGACAGGCGCTGGGAGCGGTAGCACAGCAGCGCGACGGCCACGGCCAGCACGGTGGCCAGCGCCAGGCACTGGATCACCAGCCACAGGTGCTGCCAGCTGGAGAACAGGATCACCTGCCAGCGCTCTGCGAGATAGTCGGACACGGGTCAGTCCCTCCGGAGACTTGGAGCTGCCGGGGCGAACCCGGCAGACGGGCTGGACGCCCCTGGCCTCTTCACCCTAGGCGAATGAATGCGCGTCTGCGGGCATTGGCTCATCAGCGCACTGATCTGTGATCCGCATCTCAGAGATTCGGGTAGGATGCGGCGGCCGCCGGGCGCCCCGGCCCGCGCACCGTCTCGCGCCGCACTGATCGCTTAGGCCACCATGCGGGCAGCCGACGGCAGCGCCTCGGTCAGCTCGCAGACCCCCTGGATGGCCCAGGCCCAGCGCCCCGAGACCGCCATGCGGGATGTCCTGGCCCACCTGCTGCCGGAGCTGGCGCTTCCGGCGGCCGAGCCGTCGAGCTGATCCGTCCGCCGCGGGCGAGCGGCAGCCCCAGCGCAGCGGCTCGCCCGGAGCCCGGGCTGCGGCTCAGCCCTGCGGCAGCATGGAGCGCAGGATGCGGGCGGCGCCGTCCTGGTACACGCTCGTGGTGACCTCCCGCGCCGCCTCCACGACCTCGTCCGGGGCCTGGCCCATCGCCACTCCGCGGGCCGCCCACTCGAGCATCTCGATGTCGTTGCGCCCGTCGCCGATCGCGACCGTGTGGGCGGGATCGACGTCCAGGCGGCGCCGGACCTGCTCCAGCGCGCTGGCCTTGGAGACGCCGTTGGCCGCCACATCCAGCCATGAGGTCCAGCCCACGGAGTAGGCCACGCCGTGCAGGCCCGAGCGGTCGATGGCCTCGGCGAAGTCCTCCGGCTCCTCGGCAAAGCTGCTGACCACGAGCCGCACGGCGTCGAGCTCGGCGAGCCCGCGCATGTCCGTGGGGATCGCCTCGATGCCGAACGAGCTGTCCTGGAAGCGCTCGGTCGAGTAGAAGCTGCCGTCCGCGGTCTCGATCGCGTACTTGGCCGCCGGCAGGACCTCGCGCAGCGCCTCGAGCGCCGGCTGCGGGCTGAAGGTCACCGCGTCGATCACGCGGTACCAGTCGTCGTGCTCGCTCGACAGGTGCATGGTGATGCCGCCGTTGGAGGAGACGGCGTAGCCGGCCTCCAGCCCGAGCTTCTCGCATACCGGCAGGGTGGCTCCGCGCGAGCGCCCGGTGGCGATGACCAGGTGGTGCCCGGCCGCAGCCGCCGCGCGCGCCGAATCCAGCACGTCCTGCGTCATGCGCCCGTCGTGATCCACGAGCGTTCCGTCCACGTCCAGGCACACGAGATAGCGCACGCCCTCCTGGAGCCGCCAGTCGCTGCCCACCGGCTCGCGGTCGGGCTCGGGGAACGGCGGGATCGCGTGGTCGGGGGCGTGGGGCGGGTCCTGCCGGGAGTCCTGCGGCTGCGGCAGGGAGCCGCGGTCGTCATGGTGCAGCTGGTCGTGGGCCCGATCGTCGCTGTCGGGACAGTGCGTCTGAGTCATCCCCCGAGCCTGCCACACAGCGGCGACGGGCCGCCGTGGCGGTCACCACGACGACCCGTCGCTTCACAGGACGTTCACCCAGCAAGCCCCGTCCGGCGGGTCAGCGCACCTCGATGGTCTCCTGAGCGCGCATGTACGGGCGCAGGGCCTCGGGGATCACGACGGAGCCGTCGGCCTGCTGGTGCGTCTCCAGGATCGCCACGAGCCAGCGCGTGGTGGCCAGGGTGCCGTTGAGGGTGGCGACCATCTGCGTGCCGCCCTTCTTCACCTTGCCGTCGGCGGTCGTGGTGTCGGCCAGCCGCTCGCGGATGTTCAGGCGGCGGGCCTGGTAGGTGGTGCAGTTCGAGGTCGAGGACAGCTCGCGGTAGCGGCCCTGGGTGGGGATCCAGGCCTCGCAGTCGAACTTGCGCGCAGCGGAGGTGCCGAGATCGCCTGCGGCGGTGTCGATCACCCGGTAGGACAGCCCGCAGGCCTGCAGCATCTGCTCCTCCCACTCGAGCAGGCGGGCGTGCTCGGCCTCGGCCTGGTCCTGGGTGCAGTAGACGAACATCTCCAGCTTGTTGAACTGGTGGACGCGGATGATGCCGCGGGTGTCCTTGCCGGCCGAGCCGGCCTCCCGGCGGTAGCAGGTGGACCAGCCCGCGTAGCGCAGCGGGCCGTCGGACAGGTCGATGATCTCATCGGCGTGGTAGCCGGCGATCGCGACCTCGGAGGTGCCGACCAGGTAGAGGTCGTCCTTCTCGAGGCGGTAGATCTCGTCGTCGTGCTCGACGTCGAAGCCGGTGCCGGCCATGATCTCCGGGCGCACCAGGGTCGGGGTGGTCAGCGCGATGAAGTCGTTGTCCATGGCCAGGTCCTGGCCCATGCGCAGCAGGGCGGTCTCCAGACGCGCGATGTCGCGCTTGAGGAAGTAGAAGCGCGAGCCGCCGACCTTGGCGCCGCGGGCCATGTCCAGCCCGTCCACGAGCTCGCCGATCTCCAGGTGATCCCGCGCCTCGAAGCCCTCGGCTGCGAAGTCCCGGGGCTGACCCACGTGCTTGAGCACCGTGAAGTCGTCCTCGCCGCCGGCCGGGATGCCGTCGATGATCAGGTTCGGAAGGGCCTTGAGCAGCTCGTCGATCGTGGTCTGGGCGGCATCGGCGCGGGAGTCGGCGTCCTTGACGCGCTCGGCGAGCTCCTTGACCTCGGCCAGCAGGCGCTGCTTGTCCTCGCCCTGGGCCTGTGCCACCTGCTTGCCGAAGCTCTTCTGCTCGGCGCGCAGCGTCTCGTACTCGGTGATGGCCGCACGACGGGCGGAGTCCGCCTCCAGCACGCGGTCCACCACGGACTCGTCGGCGCCGCGGGCGGCCTGCGAGGCGCGGAACTTGTCGGGATTCTCGCGGAGCATGTTGATATCGATCACCCGGCCAGGGTAGCGGAGCCGACCATCCCCGGCTGGCTGTCATGCGGGCGCGCTACGGTGGTGGTTCACCGGCGATCCCGCCGCTGCTGCGCGGCCCGGATCCGCCCCTCACTCCGAAGCCTCAGGAGCTGTTCTCCGTGCCCGAATCCTTGGACCAGCCCCGCGCCCAGCACGTGGCCGTCGTCGTCAACCCCATCAAGGCCGGGGCGGACGACGCCATCAACCACACCACGCTGGCCTGCCGCAAGGCGGGATGGCCGCAGCCGCGGTTCTTCGAGACCCGGGTCGACGACCCCGGCACGTCCATGACGCGCGCGGCCCTCGAATGGGGCGCCGATGTGGTGCTGGCCGCCGGCGGCGACGGCACCGTGCGCACCGTGGCCGAGGTCCTCGCCGGCGCCGGGACCCCGCTGGGGCTGATCCCCATGGGCACCGGCAACCTCCTGGCCCGCAACCTGGGCGCCCATCTCGATGACATCCATCACTGCGTGGATGTCGCGCTGTTCGGGGAGGACAAGGCCCTCGACATGGTCGCCTTCCGCACCGAATCGGACGACGGAACCATGGACGAGAAGCTGCTGTGCGTCATGGGCGGGGTCGGCTTCGACGCCGAGATCATGGAGCACACCAGCGATCGCCTCAAGAAGAAGATCGGATGGATGGCCTACGGCGAGGCCGGCATGCGCCGGGTGCTCATGTCCCCGGCGTGGGCGCGCTTCAGCCTGGACGACGGCCCCTGGCAGTCGCGGCGCGTGCGCTCGATCATGGCCGCCAACTGCGGGACCCTCACCGGCGGGCTCGTGCTGGTCCCCGGCGCCAAGCTGGACGACGGCAAGATGGATGTGGTGGTGATCGCCCCGCGCCACCTGCTCGGCTGGGCGCGGCTGGCCGGCAAGGTGATCACCCAGCACCGCCATCCGCTGCCCGAGCTCGATCACTACGAGTGCCGGAAGATGCGCGCCGAGTTCGCCGAGCCCACCAGCGGCGAGCTCGACGGCGACCCCGTGGGCCACGTGGTGGCCTTCGAGGCCGAGACCATGCCCGGCGCCCTGTCGCTGCGCGTCCCGCCCACGATGGCACGGGAGTCGCTGGACCTGATCGACGACCAGGTCCGCGGCCGTCACCCGGACGGCGACCCGGCGATCCAGACGGACTTCCACCGTCGTCGGCAGGATCGCGACGACGAGTCCTGAGCCTTGTCCGCGCGGCGCCGCGGCTACAGGAGACCGGCCAGGCCGTAGACGGCCGCTGCGATCAGGAAGCCGACCACCGCGATGATCGTCTCGAGCACCGTCCAGGTCCTGAACGTGGTGCGCACATCCATCTCCAGGAAGCGGCCCACGAGCCAGAAGCCGGAGTCGTTGACGTGCGATAGCGCCACGGAGCCTGCGGCCACCGCGACCACGAGCGCTGCGACCTGCAGCCCGCTCAGGTCGGCGGACATCACTGCGGGTGCGATGAGCCCGGCGGCGGTCGTCAGCGCGACGGTGGCCGAGCCCTGGGCCACGCGCATGATCACCGAGATGAAGAAGCCGGCCAGGATCAGCGGGATGCCGAGGTCGGTGAGGACGTCGGCCAGGGCGTCGCCGATGCCCGAGCTGCGCAGCACGCCGCCGAACATGCCGCCGGCTCCCGTGATGAGGATGACCGAGCAGACGGGGCCCAGCGCCGAGTCGAAGGTCTTCTCGATCGCGCTGCCGCTGACCCCGCGGGCCTTGCCCACGAGCAGGGCCGCGACCAGCAGCGAGATCGTCAGCGCCACCGGCGTGGCCCCCAGGGAGACCAGCAGCTGGAACCAGGCCTGCTCCCCCACGCCCTCGGGGATGGCCCCGGACTTCAGCAGGGTGGACAGCCCCGTGTTGAGGAAGATCAGCAGCATGGGCAGCAGGAGGATGAAGACCACGGTCCCCGTCTTCGGCGGGTTCTGCACCGCCTCGGCCTCACCCAGGATGCTCGGCACGGGCAGATCGATCCGCCGTCCCACGACCTTGCCGAAGAGGTACGACGACAGGTACCAGGCCGGAAGCGCAGCCACCAGGCCCACGAGCAGGACCAGGCCGACGTTCGCCTCGAAGAACGTGGAGGCGGTGACCGGCCCCGGATGCGGCGGCAGGAACACGTGCATCACGGAGAACGCGCCGACCGAAGGCAGCGCGTAGAGCAGCACGGAGCCGCCGAGCCGTCGGGCCACGGCGAAGACCACGGGCAGCATGACGACCAGGCCGGCGTCGAAGAAGATCGGGAAGCCGAACAGCAGGGAGGCCACTCCCAGCGCCAGCGGGGCCCGCTTCTCGCCGAAGATCGAGATCAGCCTCTCGGCCAGCACCTGGGCGCCGCCGGAGGTCTCGAGCAGCCGTCCGAGCATGGCACCCAGGCCCACCAGCAGCGCCACGCTGGCCAGCGTGCCGCCGAAGCCGTCGAGCATCACGGGCACGACCGCGCCGAACGGGATGCCCGCGGCGACCGCCGTGAGGAAGCTGATGACGATCAGCGCCACGAAGGCGTGCATCTTCAGCTTGATGATCAGCACCAGCAGGGCGGCGATCGCCGCGGCGGCGATCAGCAGCAGCGGACCTGCGGTGAGGGTCTGCTCCCAGCCCTCGAGCTCCTCGACCATGTCTCGGCTCCTTGCGCTTGTCGGGGCGCTCGTCATCGAGCACCGAAGGGCTCAGCGTATCCGCCTGCCGGGCCGGCCGATGGAAGGGAGTCGGCTCAGCGCCCTTCGCGCAGCTGCTGGACCCAGTCCCTCGCCTGGCGGAAGGCTCCGTCCGTGTGCCGGCCCTCGACCTCCGTCACGCCCTGCTCCGCCCTGGGGTACGAGCCCAGGAACCGGGTGGTCGGACAGATTCGCCGCAGGCCCACCACGGCCTCCGCGACCCGCTCGTCCAGGATGTGACCGTCCAGATCGACCGAGAAGAAGTAGTCCCCCAGCGAGGCGCCGGTGGGCCGGGATTCGATGCGCGAGAGGTTCACCCCGCGGGTGGAGAACTGCTCGAGGATCTCCAGCAGGGCGCCGGCGCGGTCGCTCCACAGCGGGATGACGAGCGTGGTGCGATCCGAGCCCGTGCGCTCCGGCAGCTGCTCGCCCGGCTCGGCCACCTGCACGAAGCGGGTGACGGCGGCCCGGTTGTCCCCGATGTCATCGGCCAGCACGGTCAGCTCGGGATGGGCCGCGAGGATCGCCGGGGAGCAGATCGCGGCGTCATAGCCCGCGGACTCCCCCGAGGCCAGCAGCCCCAGGGCGCCGGCCGCGGTGGACGATGCCGGAATGTATTCCACCTCCGACATGTTCTCTTCCACCCAGCCTCTGACCTGGGCCCACGCATGCGAGTGCGTGGCCACGGCCCGGACCTGGGACAGCTCCATGGGCCTCAGCGCCACGAGCGCGAAGCGGATCGGCACGATCATCTCCGCGCAGATCCGCAGCTCGGTGCCCTCGGCGAGCGCATCCAGCGTGGCGGTCACGCCGCCCTCGACGGAGTTCTCGATCGGCACGACCGCCGAGGCGGCCCGCCCGTCGCGCACCGCCGCCAGGGCCGCGGGGACCGAGGCGACCGGCAGGTGATGGGCGGGATCCGGCTCGATCTGCCGCAGCGCCGATTCGGTGAAGGTCCCGGCGGGACCCAGGAACGCGATGCTCATGGTCTCCGGGGCGTCACTTCACCGAGGGTGTGTCGTCGGTCTCCGAGACCATGGGCTTGTCGGCATCCGCCCATGCGCCCATGCCGCCGAGCACGTTGATCGGATCGAAGCCGCTCTGTGCCAGGAAGGCCGTGGCCTTCAGGGACCGGCCGCCGGAGCGGCAGATCACATAGACGTCCTCGTCCATGGGGACCTCGCCGTAGCGGGCCGAGAGCTCGCCCAGCGGGATGTGCTGCGCACCCTCGATGTGCCCGGCCTCCCACTCGAAGTCCTCGCGGACGTCGAGGACCTTGGCGTCCTCGGGGACCTCGGTGACATCGGCGCTGGGCAGGTTATCCACGTTGTCCATGGCGATCCTCCAGTTCATCTCGGCGCCCGGGGCCGATCCCCTGCGGCGCGGTGGCTCGCGGGGCCGCGATCGGCCCCGTCGTCGTCCCCTCACCCTAATCGCGGTGCACGACGCGGCAGCGGGCCCCCCCCCCCGCGCCCGCGCGGGGGGGGGGGGGGCGGGGGGTGGGGGGGGGGG
>NZ_JALXVH010000007.1 GCF_025149945.1 Kocuria sp. p3-SID1428
TCCGTCAGTTCCGCGCCGCCCGATCACATGTCCTTGGCCGCCCAGCCAGCGGTGCGCACGCGGCGACGGCCGAACAGCCGTCCGGGGCGCGACGGGCGCAGCTCGGCCTGAGCGCCGACCGTCTCGAGCCACTCGGGGGCCATGCGCCCCAGCTCCTCGGCAGAGCCCGCGAAGGCCAGCGCTTCCACGGCGCTGTCGGCGCTCACGGCCACGACATCCCACACCTCAGCGCCGACGCCGCGAGTCTGCTCGCAGAGCACGGCGAAGGCGCGGGCACCGCGCTGCAGCGCGGGGTCCAGCACGGTGAGGTCCTCGTCCAGGGCCTCGGAGATCTCCCAGGCGGCACCCACAGCGCTGGCCGAGGAGCCGACCACGATGGCCAGGGAGGCGAAGGGATCGGCCTCCTGGACGCGCTCCATGATGCGGTCGGCGGCCCAGGCGCAGCCGATGTCCCACAGGTTGAGCTCGGTGCCGCGCGGCAGGGTGAGCCGGCGCGTGCGGGTGTCGAGCTCGACGATCTCGCCGCCGGCCAGCTCTCGCGACAGGCGGATCGGGCGGTACCAGCCGCTCGAGACGGCCTGGGCGCGCTGAGCGGCCTCGAGGACGGCGCACAGCGTGGGCGAGATCTGGGCGGTGAGCGCATGATCACTGCTCAGGGAGAGCAGCAGGGACAGCTCGGAGTCCGGGCGCTCGGTGCTGAGCACCCACGACAGGTCGGAGAGGACTTCGTCGGCGATGGACTCGGCGACCATGCGGGTCAGCGGGTCGACGGCGGACACGGTCCGCTGCGCCGTCAGCGTGGGGGCGCTGCGGCGGAGCTTGGGGGGAACGGTCATGGTGGGGGAACCTCGGGGGGGGGGGGATGAGGCGGGGCTGGGGATGCCCCGGACCAGATGAAGGCCGCCTCGGATCGACACCGGCCAGATTTTCGGGAGACAGAGGGTGGAGACGTATCGCAGCCCGCGCTCCGGCTCCGCTCCTCTGCGCAATGCCCCGAGACTTCAGTCTCACGGACTACTGTCACAGCCCCTGTCGAATCGGCGCGCCATATCGACGGAGGTGAGGTGAGTGTCTCGGCACCCGTCGGCACGACCTATACGTTACCAGCGAGTAATTAAGATGCAACACCTTTTCTCCGACATTTTCGACCCGTCTGACAGGAGACGATGGAGAAACATGGCTGCTTTGAATACCTAATGAATATGCATTTTACGGTGGGCTGTTCGACACATTCTATCGCTGCTGCCGACAGCGGTGGGGGCACCGCCCGCAGCGAGTCGATCCAGCAGCTCCCCCGGCCGGTTGGTCGTGATCTGCTGGACGCCCAGGGCAAGGCACAGCTCGAGGTCCGCCGCGGTGTCGACCGTCCAGACCCGCAGGATCGAGCCCTGCGCCAGCCAGGTCCGCACGAGACCGGGGTGATCCCGCACGAAGGCGATGCCCGGACCCGCGATCTCGCACAGGCCCCGGGTGATGATCGGCTCCGCCGACGGCACGACCCAGCGCATGCCGGCGTGCACGAGCCGGGCCGTCGCAGCTGGAACCCGCAGGCTCGCGGCCACGGACTCCGGCGTGGGGTCCTCGATCAGCTGGCACACGTTGCGCGGGGCGACCGTCTGCAGGACATGGCGCACGGCATCGGGGTGGAAGCTCATGATCGAGATCTGCAGGTTCTCCAGTCGCCCGGTCTCCGGATCCCAGCCCGCGGACATCAGCGCCGTGAGCACCGCCTCCTCGAGCCGATGCCCCGCCGGCGACGGGTGCTTGGTCTCGATGGCGAGCCCCACCGGCCGCACTGCTGCGCGCAGCAGCTCGAGCAGCTCCGGCAGGGTCAGCAGCTGCTCCTGGGCCCCGCCGTGGCTGGCCGGGATCTGCACGCCCTTCCAGGAGACGAAGTCCAGGCGGCGCAGCTCGGCCAGCGTGCGCGAGGAGATCGGTCCGCGGCCGTCGCTCGTGCGCCCCAGCTGGGCATCGTGGTGCAGGACCAGGTGGCCGTCTCGCGTGAGGTGCACATCCCCCTCCACGCCATCGGCGCCCTCGAGCAGGGCCTGCACGTAGGCCGCCCGCGTGTGCTCGGGGTACTGCGCGCTCGCACCGCGGTGCGCGATGATGCTGGGAGACAAGCCGTGCCTTCCTGCGGGGAGGGGATACGGCGCCGTCGGCTCACCCGGAGCCCGACAGCCCGCCTGCACCTGTCACGCTAGGGCCGTGCTATGAACGCCCGGAGAACGACGGCGGCCGGCCCGGTGAAGCCTCCTCCGCCGCCGTGAGGCGGGGAAGGGACAGGCTGCACCGCGCCGGCCGCTCGGCTGCGCAGGACTCAGCTGCTGCGCTGCGCCTCCCCGGTGACCTCCGCCGGCTCCGCGGCATCCTCCGCGCCCTTCGAGCGGTCGCGGGCGTCGTCGGCCAGCTTGGGGGCGCGGTCGACCTCGGCCAGCTCGGGCGGGAAGCTCGCCGGCAGCGGGCCGAAGGCCTCCTGCGTGTTCTTCACGACCGCCCGGGACATGGCCCGGTTGGCGCCGCCGCCGACCACCGCGCCGATGCCGAAGGGCAGCGCGCGGCCCAGAGCCGCCGTGGACTGCCGGCGGATGAAGCGGCGCACGAACATGTTGCGCAGCTTCTTGCCGACGTCGAGCCCGCCGTCCTTGGAGGAGCTGCCCATCATCAGGCCCCAGCGGTTCGACAGCCCGCGGGACTTGGAGCTCGAGGCCAGGACCTGCTTCATGAGCACGCCGCCGTCCTCGCCGAGCATCAGCGCCATGACCATGGAGCGCGTGCGCACGGGGTCGGAGGTGTGCACGCCGTGCAGCTCGGCGATCGCCTGGGCGTACAGCGCGGTCATCTCCAGGTAGCCGCCGACCGAGACGGTCGAGACCCCCAGGGAGGCCAGCGTGCCGATGCCGGGGATCATGGCGGCGCCGCCGGCCACGCCGCCGGTGGCCGTGTTCGTGCGGACGTACATCCGCTCGAGGCGCTTGGCGATCTGCTCCGGGCTCTCGTCCGGGTGCTCGGCGCGCAGCTTCTTGACCCAGCGCAGCACGACGGGGCGCTGCACCTTCAGGGCGTTGTCGAGGAAGCTGTTCAGCGCCGGGGTCGGCTTGCCGTCATCATCGAATGCGTGCTTCAGCGGGTTGAACGCCACGTTCGTCTCCTGGGGTGGGGTCTCCTTGAGAACTTCGACGACCAGCCTACCGAAGGCCATCAGCGCCCTGACTGATCGGCTCCTGTCCAGTGGCTGGGAGCCGGGCAGGCACGGCCTCAGCGCACGCGCACGTCCGCCCAGACCGGACGGTGATGCAGTCGGCCCAGAAGCGGATCTCGTCGTGGTTGCGCCTCCCATTGCTGTCCGTGGGGCCGTCGAAGGACGGCGGAGTGGGGTACGAAGCCAGCACATGGATGGTGTCGCGGCCCGCCCGCACCGGGATGTCCCAGTGCGACTTCGACGACAGCCGCAGCCGCTGTCCGATCTCCCGCGCGTAGTGGTCCCAGGGCAGCAGGCTGTCCAGCATCTGCGACCAGAGCTGATGCTGGAAGGTCCGCACCGCGCTGCGATCGATGGGCAGCGCGGAGTACACGACCATCCCGTACTGCCCCGGGAAGAGCCCGAAGCCCCAGGCGTCGTCGCCGGTGCCCAGCCTCCCGTCGCCGTTCAGGTCCAGGCCCGAGCCCACGCCGGTGCTGACGGCCGCGGTGAAGACGTGCGGGAGCTCCAGCGGAGCCTGCCCGCCCTGGCTGCGGGCCAGGTATTTGCGCTGGAACAGCTCGGCGGCCGCGGCAGGAAGAGCGATGCTGCTCAGGGCCGCTCCGGCCAGCCCTCCGACGAGGCTGCGGCGGCTGAGCGCGGCGTGCTGGCTCATGCGGTCCCCTGACTCCACGATGGACGGCCCGACGGCCGATGACGTGGGCCGACCGCAGCGAGGCGGGTTGAACCCGCCGTGAACTCACGGCGAGCGGATCGCGCGGATCGGTGAGACGATCCGGGCATGCCCCGTTCCGCGCACCCCTCCCGCTTCCTGTCCGCTGTCGATGCCGGCGCCGAGATCGCCTGGGACGAGCTGACCGAAGGGTGGATCCTCAGCATCGGAGGCGCCGAGCAGTCGCACGTGGACCTGGCGGATCCGAGCCGGGTCTTCTACGAGTACCTGCAGCGCATGTCCGCGGCATGCGACCTGCAGCGCCCGAGCGGGCAGTCGGTGCGCGCGCTGCACCTGGGCGCCGGAGCCCTGACCCTGCCGCGCCGACTGAGCGCGGTCCGCCCGGGATCCGAGCAGGTCGTGATCGAGCTGGCCCGCGAGCTGCCGGGCTTCGTGCTCGAGCACCTCCCCTGGCCGGACAATCAGCCGCCCCAGTTCCTGATCGGCGACGCCCGGGAGCAGCTCACCGCGCTGCGAGAGGCCAGGACGGCCCCGTTCGATCTGGAGGTGCTCGACGTCTTCGCCGGCGACGACGCTCCCGCCCACCTTCGCGAACGATCGTTCTACGAGGAGATCGCCCAGGTCCTGGTCCCCGACGGCGCCCTGATCGTCAACGTGGGCGATGACCCCGGGCTCGGCTTCTTCCGCGAGCAGGCCGAGCGCATGCTCGCGGCGAAGGCCGGCGATGGCGCACCGGCCTTCGCCGATGTGTGGTGCCTCAGCGATGCCTCGATGCTCGACGGGCAGCGCGCCGGCAATCTCATCCTGCTGGGCTCCCCCTCGCCCCTGCCGCGCGAGAACCTGGAGGCCCTGCGCGCCGCGGGGCCGCACCCGGCCGCCGTGCTGGAGCGCATGCAGCTCGAGGACTGGCTGGCCGGTCGGTGAATCCGCCGCTCAGGCGGTCGTGAACCCGCGCAGATCGCCCTGGGCGTCCTCGAAGTGCGCGTCCACGCGCAGCACGACCCCCGGCGCGTCCGGGCCCTGGATCTCCTTGAGCAGATCGCGCACGGCCCAGCGGGTGCCCTCGGCGATCACCTCCACGGTGCCGTCGTCGAGGTTGCGGGCAGAGCCCGCAAGGCCCAGCTTCTCGGCGTGCTTCCACGTCCAATAGCGGAACCCCACACCCTGCACGGTGCCGTGCACGATCGCCACGCTCCGCAGCTGCTCCTTGGTGTCCAACCGGTCCTCCTCTTCTCGGGGCGCGCTCATGCTCGGGTCCCCGCCTCATCCGCGGCGCCCGACGAGCCCTCGGCCGCATCGCGCAGGACGTCCCTGAGGTCCTCCGCGCTGCCGATCTCCCCGAGGTCGATGGCCCGGCCGTCGGCGACGAAGCTCGGGGTCCCCGCGAGGTCGAGGTCCTCCGCCTGCTGGCGGTGCTGCTCGACGATCTCCTCGACGTCGCTCGAGCCCATGTCCGCGCGGAATCGGTCCTCATCCAGCCCGGCCTCCCCAGCGAGCTCGACGAAGCGGTCCTCGAGCTCGCCGGCCGAGAGCTCGGACCACTCGTCGACGTCGTCGTAGACGAGGTTCGCGTACTCGTGGGCCGCGCCCTGGCGGCCGGCGGCCTCCACCGCGTGGGCCGCGGGCACCGCGTTCTCGTGCATGGGCAGGGGGAAGTTCTTGACGCGCACGACGACCTGGCCGTCGAGCTCCTCGGCGACCTGCTCGACCGCCGGATGGAAGGACCCGCAGGCCGGGCACTCGTAGTCGGTGTACATGGTGACAACGGGCAGGTCCTGCCCTTCCGAGTTCAGCGCGTAGCCGTCCTCGATCACCTGGTCCACGCCGGCGACCTCGGCACCGTCCTGCGGGACCTCGGAGTCCTCGGCGCTGGCGGTGTCCTGGGCCTCAGCGGTGTCCTGCGCCGCGGGGGAGCTCTCGGCCGACGCCTCCATACTCGAGGCCCCCTCGCTCGAGGTGTCCTGGGCGGAGGGGTCGTCCTCGGTGCTGGAGAGGCAGCCCGTGAGCAGCAGCGCGGAGCAGGCTGCGGCAGTCAGGCCCGCCGCCAGGCGGGATCCGGTGGGATGGGATGTCATGAGGCTCCCGGGAGGTGAGGCGGCGCCTCAGGGGCCCGCGGTGATCTGTCTGCGGCGCCCAGACTACGGGCGGGGGCTGACGCCGCGATACCCTGCCAGGGTCGCGCCGGCCCGGCGGACCGCCGCCAGCAAGGAGACCTCCCGTGCAGCTGATGATCCCGTTCCAGATCGTGCTCATCGTCCTGGCTCTGATCGTGATCGTGGTGGGAGCCGTGATCTCCGACCCCCTCCTGATGCTGCTCGGGGCCCTCATGGCGGCCATGGCCATCACCGGTCTGGGCATGGCGCTGCGCATGCGTCGTCGGCAGTCGGGCCAGGCTCCGCAGCGCCCCGCCCGCGGCTGAGACCGGCTCAGTCCTGAGCCGCGGCCTGGTCCTCGTCCAGCGGCAGCGGCTCGCCGTCCAGGCGATGGTCCAGATGCAGCCCGGCCTCCGAGGCGCTCGCGGCCAGGGCATCTGCGGCGTCCTGGTACCTCGGGCGGTTGTACTCCGGGAGCCGCTGTGAGCGCACCCTCAGCACCGGTGCGGCAGCATCAGAGCCCTCGACCCGCGCCGTGGCCTGCAGATCGGGGACCTGACCCAGGTCATGGAGGTCCTCGAGCAGCCCGGGCGTCAGCGTGTCCACGAGGTCGCCGGGGACCGTGAGGCGCACGCGGCCGTCGATCACGGTCACGGCGTCCCGATTCCCGCCCGATGCCTGGCCGGCCTGCTGGGAATCGCCGAGCACCTCCGTGAGCTGGGGAAGCGCCCCCTCGGCGGCGAGATCCGCCGTGTACACGGTGGTCACCTCGAGCTGCTCGCCCACGCTCAGCGACCAGCGCCGCTCGGGGCCCCGCTCCTGCGCGGAGGACGGCGACGCGGAGGGATCCGGGGCAGCTGTCTCCTGCGCATCCTCCCCCGGCGCGGTCTGCTGCAGCGCGGCCAGCAGGTCGATGGCCTCGGGGATCGTCGCCGCTCGACCCGTCACCGTGCCGTCCGGAGTCGGCTGGCCCGGGGCCGAGGAGACCTCTGCGGGCCCGGAGATCATGGAGCCGTCGTCGAGCACCAGGGTGAGCTGGCCCAGCGCGATGCCGGTTCCCGCCAGCTGGGCGCCGGCCTCCGTCTCGGCCGATGACCAGGCCTGAGCGATCTGCGCGGAGGTGGCCTCCGAGTCGAAGAGCAGCCCTAGGTCCGCAGTGCCCTCGCGGGCCCCGGTCCGATCGGCGTAGGCGCCCTCCACGGAGACCGAGACCACCCCGGGCAGCTCGCACAGGATCAGCTCGGCCTCCGGCACCACGAAGGTCACCTCAGCGGCATACGGGACGGGGTCGGTCGGGCTCAGCCCGTCGTCATCGGCGCTGGGCCGCGGCTGGTCGCAGTCGGCGCTGCGCGCCCAGACGGGCAGCTCGGCCCCGGCCACGAGCTCCGGCTCGGCGATGTCCCTGTTCGGCGGCTGCGGGATCTCCGGGACGTCCGGCCCGGGATCGGCCGGCGCGCAGGCGGCCAGCAACAGGCCCATGGCGCCGAGGCCGCCCAGCAGCGCGGCCGGGCGGAGGCCGGTGCGGAGGTCTCGGGCGGCTGCCATCTCGGATGCCTCCTGCGACGCGGTGCGGACACGGGGATGCGCGCCGTCGTGCGGCGCTGCACGGCCATCCTACGGATCGCGGGCTCCTCCGGCGCACAACCGACAGGGCGGTGACGCGCCGACAGGCTCAGCCGCGCAGCCATGGGCCCGTGACCGATCCGGGGTCGGCTGCGACCTGCTCCGGGGTGCCGGCGGCCACGACGGTCCCGCCGCGGCGTCCGGCCCCCGGGCCCAGATCGATGACGTGATCGGCCGTGCGGATCGCCTCCGGCCGGTGCTCGGCCATCACGACGGTGGCCCCGGCGCGGGCGAGGTCGTGCAGGACCCGCAGCAGGCGCTCGGCATCGACCGGATGCAGCCCCGTGCTGGGCTCATCGAGCAGGTACAGCGTGCGGCCGCGGCCGGTGCGGTGCAGCTCGGAGGCGAGCTTGATCCGCTGGGCCTCGCCGCCGGAGAGCTCGGTCGCTGGCTGCCCCAGGCGCAGGTAGCCGAGCCCCAGCGCCTCGAGGGCCTCCAGGGGCCTGCGGATCGCCGCGACCCGTCGGCGCTGAGAGGCCGAGCGCTGCTGCCCGTCCGAGGGCTCCTGCGCGAAGACCGAGAGCGCCTCGTCCACCGTGAGCTCCAGGATCTCGGCGATCGTGCGGCCCTCCCACCGCACCGAGAGGGTCTCGTCGTCGTAGCGGGTCCCGTGGCAGACCGGGCAGACGGTCCACGAGCCGGGCAGGAAGACCAGCTCGACCTCCACCTGCCCCTGCCCCTGGCAGTGCGGGCAGCGGCCCGGGTTCGTGTTGAAGGAGAAGCGCCCGGCCTTCCAGCCGCGGGAGCGGGCCCCCGGGGTGTCGGCGAACAGCGCGCGCACGTGGTCGAAGAGCCCGGTGTAGGTCGCCAGGTCGGAGCGCGGAGTCCGACCGATCGGCTTCTGGGTGATCCGCACCAGCCGACGCAGGCCGTCCAGCCCCTCGGCGGCGGCCACCGCAGTGCCCGGGCGGTGCTCCTGCTCGCCCTCGGAGCCCTCGCCCGTGTCCTCCGGCTCCCCGACCTCGAGGTCCACCACGCCCGAGCCCTCGAGGTGCTGGGCCGTCACGTCCCCCAGGGCGTCCAGCAGCGAGGACTTCCCGGAGCCGGAGACGCCCGTCAGCGCGGTCACCGCCCCGATCGGGAACTCAGCGTCGACGCCGTCGAGGGTGTTGCGGCGCACACCCCGCAGGCTCAGGCGCTGCTCGCTCTCGCGCACCGGCCCGCCGCGGATCTCCTCCGGCGGTGTCGAGGCGCGCAGGCAGCGGCCCGTCGCCGACTCCGGGACGTCCTGGAGCTGCTCGACCGGACCGGAGTGCAGGATCCGCCCGCCCTCGGTGCCCGCACCGGGGCCGACGTCGACCACCCAGTCGCAGCCGCGCACGAGCTGCATGTCGTGCTCGACCAGGCACACGCTGCTGCCCGTGCCCACGAGCCGGCGCAGCACCGTCATGAGCTGGCGCGCCTCAGACGGGTGCAGCCCCGCCGACGGCTCGTCCAGGACGTAGACCACTGCGAACAGCCCGGAGCGCAGCTGCACCGCCAGACGCAGGCGCTGCATCTCCCCCGGGGAGATGCTGAGGCTGCTGCGGTCCAGGCTCAGGTGCCCGAGGCCCAGGTCCACGACCGAGCGCAGGGTCGAGCAGCCGTCCTGCAGCAGCAGGTGCTCGGCTTCCTCCCCGGGACCGAGGCGCTCACCGTCCTCGGCGCGACGGGCCAGCTCGGCCCGCCTGTCCTCGAGCAGCTGCAGGAGCTCATCGAGCGGTCGGGCCTGCAGCCGGTCGATCGGCTCCCCGCCCCAGGTCACGGACAGCGCGGCTCGGGTCAGGCGGCGGCCGTCGCACTCGGGGCACGGGCGGGACTCCACGAAGCGCAGCGCGCGGGCGCGCATGCTCGCGCTGCCGGTCTCGGCCAGGGTGCGCCGCAGCAGCGAGGCCGCCGAGGAGAAGGTGCCCTGGTACTCGCGCTGGACCTGATGCGCCCCGCGCTTTGGCTTGACCGTCACGACGGGGTGCTCATCGGTGAACAGCACCCACTGCCGGGTCTGCTCGGGCAGCTCCCGCCACGGCCGGTCGATGTCGATGCCGAGCTCGAGGCAGATGTCGCGCAGATTCTTGCCGTTCCAGGCTCCGGGCCACGAGGCGATCGCGCCGTCGGCGATGCTCAGGCTCGGATCGGGGACCATCGACTCCTCGGTCGGCTCGTGCTGCACGCCCAGGCCGTGGCACACCGGGCACATGCCTGCCGGGGTGTTCGGGGAGAAGGCATCCGAGTCCAGGCGGCCGCGCGGTCCCAGCTGCATCCCCTCAGGGTAGGTCCCGGCCCGCGAGTACAGCAGCCGGATCGTGTTCGACAGCGCCGTGATGGTCGCGACCGAGGACCGGGCCGTGCCGCCGCCGCGCTGCTGTCCCATGGCCACGGTCGGCGGCAGTCCTGCCACGGAGCGGACCTGGGGGTCGACGGCACCTGCGATCAGCCGACGGGCGAACGGCGCGACCGATTCGAGGTAGCGGCGCTGAGCCTCGCCGTGCAGGGTGCCGAAGGCCAGCGAGGACTTCCCGGAGCCGGAGACCCCCGTGAACGCCACGAGGCGCTCGCGCGGGATCTCGACGTCGACATCGCGCAGGTTGTGCAGGTTCGCGCCGCTGATGCGGATCATGCCGTCGTCGGCGGCCTGAGCGGAGCCCGGCTGCCCCTGAGTGCTGGCGCTCACGCCCGCAGCTCCACGGCCCAGAAGGCGCCCTGCCCGCTCACGGCGATCGGCTCGGCATCGGCGCGCACCCAGGCCGAGTGCCCGGCGGAGACCTCCAGCGGCTCCGTCCGAGGGGCGCTCAGCACGACGGAGCCGTCGACGCACAGCACGGTGCAGGTGCTGGGATCCAGCTCGAGCTCGCGCCCGGGCTCGACCTCTCCTGCCACGAGGCTCAGGCGATTGTCCCACAGCGGGATGCGACGCAGCCCGTCGGGGCCCGTCGCCGCTTCCTGCGGCACCCCGGGATCCTGCTCATCGGTCACGACCCGCAGCAGCTCGTCGACGTCGACGTGCTTGGGGGTCAGCCCCGCGCGCAGCACGTTGTCCGAGCACGCCATGATCTCCACGGCCGTTCCCTGCAGATAGGCGTGGACCTGACCGGCGGGGGTGAACAGGGACTCCCCCGGCTCGAGCACGAAGTGGTTCATGCACAGGGCCACCAGCAGGCCGCGGTCGCCGGGGTGCGAGCGGGAGACATAGCTCAGCAGCGCGGCCAGCTCGTCATCGGCGGGCAGCCTGCGCACGGCGTCCTCCAGATCGGCCAGCGCCGCCTGCGCCCGGTCATCCGGCAGGCTCAGCACGGTGCGCAGGACCGGGCCCGGGGACTCGAGCGCCTCGCGCAGCCACTGCTGATCCAGCGCCTCAGCCAGCAGCCCGAGCTCGGCGCGATCGCGCATGCCCGTGAGGATCTGCAGCCGCGACAGCGCCACGACCGTCTCGGGCTTGTCGCTGCGGTCCTTGTAGCTGCGATGCGCCGCATCGATCCCGATCCCGGCGGCCTCCTCGCGCTCGAAGCCCTCCCGGGCCTGCGCGATCGAGGGGTGGACCTGGATCGACAGCGGGGCCTCGATCGCCAGGATCTTGAGCAGGAAGGGCAAGGATCCGTCGTCGGCCACGACCTGGTCGCCGTCGCGCACGAAGCGCTCGGGCTCCTCCAGGAGCAGCTCGTTCAGGGGCTGCGGGCCGGCCTGGAGCACGAGCTGCGAGGGTGCCGAGCGGTGGGCGCCGATCCACAGCTCGGCCTCGGGCTGCTCCGAGGGCGAGGGCCGCCCCTGCATCTGCGCCAGGACCGAGCGCGAGCCCCAGGAGTAGTGCTGGACGGGGTCGATCATCTCGAAGAGCTGGGGCATGGCTCCATGGTAAGCACGGGGACTGTCCCCGCCTTCCTGCCGCAGCAGGACCCCGCGCCCCCATGTATGGGGCGGCGGCGCGCCCGCCTGCGCTCGGGAGCCGCCCGATCGCCTCCATTAGAGTGCGGGGCATGACCATCGACCTGTCCCAGTCCTTCAAGGCCTACGACGTCCGCGGCATCGTGGGCGAGACCATCACCGCCGAGACCGTGCGCGCGACCGGCGCCGCCTTCGTCGACGTCCTCGAGCTGGCCGGGACCACCGTGCTGGTCGGCGGCGACATGCGCCCGTCGTCGCCCGAGTTCATCGCGGCCTTCGCGGAGGGCGCGACCGCCCGCGGCGCGGAGGTCGTGAAGATCGGGCTGATCTCGACCGACGAGCTCTACTTCGCCTGCGGGGTGCTCGATGCCGCCGGTGTGACCTTCACCGCCAGCCACAACCCGGCTCAGTACAACGGGATGAAGATGGCGCTTCCGGGCGCGGTGCCCGTGTCCTCCGAGACCGGGCTCTACGAGATCCGCGACCGCGCCCAGTCCTACCTGGCCGACGGCATCCCCGCAGGCGAGGCCCAGGGCGGCGTCACCGAGCGCGATGTCCTCAAGGACTACTCCGAGTTCCTGCGCGGGCTCGTGGACCTCCGCGGGATCCGCCCGCTCAAGGTCGTCGTGGATGCCGGCAACGGCATGGGCGGGCTCACAACCCCGGCGGTGCTCGGCGACACCGTGCTGTCCGGGCTGCCGCTGGAGATCGTGCCGCTGTACTTCGAGCTCGACGGCACCTTCCCCAACCACCCCGCCAACCCCCTCGAGCCCGCGAACCTCGTGGACCTTCAGGAGGCCGTGCGCGAGCACGGGGCGGATATCGGCCTGGCCTTCGACGGCGACGCCGACCGCTGCTTCGTGATCGACGAGAACGGCGGAGCGGTCACCCCGTCGGCGATCGCCGCGATCGTGGCCGAGCGCGAGATCGCCCGGGCCCAGGCCTCCGGCGAGCAGACCCCCGTCGTGATCTACAACCTGATCACCTCCCGCATCGTCCCCGAGCTGGTGGAGGCGCGCGGCGGGCGCCCGGTGCGCACCCGCGTGGGGCACTCCTTCATCAAGGCCGTCATGGCCCGGGAGTCCGCGGTCTTCGGCGGCGAGCACTCCGCCCACTACTACTTCCGCGACTTCTTCAACGCCGACACCGGCATGCTCGCGGCCATGCACGTGCTGGCCGCCCTGGGCGAGCAGCAGCGCCCCCTCTCCGAGCTCATGGCCAGCTACGACCCCTACACCGCCTCGGGCGAGATCAACTCCGAGATCGAGGACAAGGCGGCCGCCGTCGATCGCGTCCGCGAGTCCTTCGCCGGGGAGGACGTGGCGGTCGAGGACTCCGACGGCACCACCTTCACCGCCGCGGACGGATCCTGGTGGTTCAATCTGCGCCCGTCGAACACGGAGCCGTTCCTGCGCCTGAACGTCGAGGCCCACGACCCCGCCGTGATGGAGCAGCTGCGCGATCGCGTGCTGGGCATCGTGCGCGGCTGAACCCCTTCTCGGCAGGCCCCGCGACCCCGCCCTCGCCCTTGCCGGGGCGGCGGCGGGGCCGTCGTCGTCAGGGCTGATGACACGTGCCGGAAGGTTCATCGAGCGGTGTCGATACTTGCGCTGATAAACGTTGATTCATGTATTCGTATCCCGAAACCCTATGGCACAGTCGACGCGGAGCAGGGAGGCTCCGGCCCGTCGCACGCGCGTCGGGGCCGCTTCGGCGGCGATGCCATCGACGCGACGCCGGGAGAGGTGAAGGACCGCCTTGGCCATCTGGATCAGACGACGCGCCCGATCGGCATCCCAGCTGGACGATCCCATCAAGGAGCTGCTGAGCATCGAGGGCGTCAACGGCGCCGCCATCGTCGATGTCTCCAGCGGCATGGCCCTCCCTGGCCTCGGGCGGCAACCCGGGCTTCGACCTCAATGTCGCCGCCGCCGGCAACTCCAACATGGTCCGCGCCAAGCTGCGCACCATGCAGGAGATCGACATCGATGCCGAGATCGAGGACATCATGATCACGCTGTCGAACCAGTCCCACCTGATCCGCGCACTGAACTCCCGGGACACCTCCGGCCTGTTCGTCTACCTGGTGCTCGACCGCACCACCGCGAACCTGGCCCTGGCCCGCCACAAGCTCAACGCCGTCTCCGGCCGCATCGCGATCTGAGACCCGCCCTCCGGCGGAGCACGAGAGCCCCCTCCCGCTCGGGAGGGGGCTCTCGCCGTCCTCGAGGAGGCATCAGCCCCGCACTCCATCGAGTGGCCTCGTAGTGTGCGGAAGGGCCCCGCACCCCGTCGAGTGGTCCCGTGGTGTGCGTTCAGCGCCTCGGCCGCACACCACAGCGCCAGTCGATTCAGATGGTCACACGTGCAGGCCACTCGATGAGGACCAGGTGCGGCTGACCGCCCGGCCTCAGTCCGAGGACGCGGCGCGGCGACCGGAGCCGAAGAGCTCGACGTCGCCGATGGCGGCGGACATGAGGGCGTCCTCGGTGGCCTCCGAGTTCTCCTGCTGGGCGACCTCGCGCAGGGCGGAGACCTCCCCCACGAAGTCCGACGGCGCTTCCTCAGCCGAGCCCTTCATGCGCCAGCGCGCCAGGGACTGCTCGATCACGGTGTCGAACTCGCTGTCCGAGTCCGACAGGTAGCCGATGCCCAGCGACAGCGCCCTCTGCGCGGAATCGATCTGGGCCTCCTGGCCGCCCACGCGCAGCGAGGAAAACGTCCCGGGGGCCACGCCCTCGAGCGCGGAGACCAGCTCGGCGATGCCCTCACCGGCACCGATGAACTCGCGGACGCTCATGCCCGCAGGCGCCTCGAAGCGCTGCTGCACGGCGCTGACCCCCAGCTCGAGCGCCTCCCGCTCGCTGGAGGGTAGGGGCGGACGCTGAGGTGCATGGTCCCGCCGTTGGCCCTGGCGGCACCGGAGGCGATCGAGATCAGCGTGGACTTGCCCGCGCCGTTGCTCCCGACGAGACCGACGATCTCCCCCTCACCCACCGTGAGGTCGATGCCTCGCAGCACTCGACGGTGTCCGTGGGTCTTGATCAGTCCCTCGATGCGGAAGCGCTCCGTCATGGATCTCTCGGTCTCCTCGCCCCTCAGAGGCCCTTGGACGGCCCGCCGAGGATCAGCGGACCGGATGCTCTGCCGCCGGCCCCTGGATCACGGGCGACGGTCGACTCCCGACAGGCGCATGGCGCCGCGACGAGTCGACTCTGCGAGGTTCGTCGCGGCGCCATATCTCACCTGAGCGGCGTCGCTTCCAAGGATTCGGCCACCGATGCCCCCACGAGCACTGCCCCCCGGACGGGTGGCATCTCGATGAGGGTGGGCCGATCAGCGGGCGTCCGAGAGCCGGGCGCGCAGCCCCTCCGACTGCTCGATCAGCACCTCGGGCACACGGCCCAGGCGCTCGAACCATGCGTCGATGCTGGGCAGCTCGGCCTCCCACTCGTGGACATCGACCTCCAGAGCGCGATCGATCGCGGCCGGATCGTAGTCGAGGCCCTCGAGGTTCAGGTCATCACGAGTGGGGACGATTCCCACCGGGGTCTCCTGGCCCTCGGCGCGTCCGTCGATGCGTTCGGCGATCCACTTGACCACGCGCGAGTTCTCGCCGAAGCCGGGCCACGCGAAGCCGCCGTCAGCGGTGCGGCGGAACCAGTTCACGTAGAACACCTTGGGCATATTCTCCTCGCCATGGCGCTCGCCCACGTTGAGCCAGTGCTGCAGGTACTCGTTCGCGTTGTAGCCGATGAACGGGAGCATGGCCATGGGGTCGCGGCGCACCACGCCCACCGCGCCCTTGGCGGCGGCGGTGGTCTCGGAGGACAGCGTGGCGCCCTGGAAGACGGCGTGCTCCCAGCCGAAGGACTCGGAGACCAGCGGCACGGTGGTCTTGCGGCGCCCGCCGAAGACGATCGCGTCCAGCGGCACGCCCTCGGGATCGTCGTACTCGGGGGCCAGCATGTCGACCTGCTTGATCGGCGTGCAGAACCGCGAGTTCGGGTGCGCTGCGGGGCGGCCGGACTCCGGGGTCCAGTCGTGGCCCTTCCAGTCGATCAGGTGCTCGGGGACCTCGTCGGTCATGCCCTCCCACCAGACGCCGCCGTCGTCGGTCAGGGCCACGTTCGTGAAGATCGTGTTGCCCTTGGCGACCGCGCGCATGGCGTTCGGGTTGGTGGACCAGCCGGTTCCGGGAGCCACGCCGAAGAGGCCTGCCTCGGGGTTGATCACGCGCGCCTGGTCGTCCTTGAAGCTGATCCAGGCGATGTCGTCGCCGACCATCTCCGCCTTCCAGCCCGGGATCGTGGGCTCGAGCATGGCGAAGTTCGTCTTGCCGCAGGCCGACGGGAACGCGGCCGAGATGAACTTGGTGTTCTGCTGCGGGTCGGTGATCTTGAGGATCAGCATGTGCTCGGCGAGCCAGCCGTGGTCGTGGGCCATGGCCGAGGCGATGCGCAGGGCGTAGCACTTCTTGCCCAGCAGAGCGTTGCCGCCGTAGCCGGAGCCGAAGGACCAGATGGCGCGGTCCTCGGGAAAGTGGACGATGTACTTGTCCGGATTGCAGGGCCAGGCCACATCCTCCTGGCCCTCGGCCAGCGGCGCACCCAGCGAGTGCAGGCACTCGACGAACCCGGAGCCCGTCTCCTCCATTCGCCGCATGACATCGGTGCCGATCGTGGCCATGATCCGCATGGAGCACACCACGTACGCCGAATCGGTGATCTCGACGCCGAACATGGGAGTCTCGGCGTCCAGATGGCCCATGACGAACGGGATGACGTACATGGTGCGGCCCTTCATGGAGCCGGAGAACCGGCCTCGCAGGGTCTCCTTCATCTCCACCGGATCGCGCCAGTTGTTCGTGGGGCCCGCACCGGACTCGGCCTTGGTGCAGATGAAGGTCCGCTCCTCCACACGGGCGACGTCATCCGGATCGGAGAAGGCCGCGAAGGAGTTGGGGAACTGGGACTCGTCCAGCCGCACCAGGGTGCCCTGGTCGACCATCTCGTCGGTGAGCTGCTTCCACTCCTGCTCCGAGCCGTCGGCCCAGTGGATGCGATCAGGGGTGGTGAGCTCGGCGATCTCGCGGACCCACGAGATCAGGCCCTCGTGGGTGGTGGGCGGCGAATCCAGAGCGGCCCGGGTCTCGGCCGTCAGTCCGGCGGTGTTGTCGGTGGGCTGCTGAGCCATGGACGTGTCTCCTCGTTGAGGCCGGTGCTGCGCGCACTGCCCCCGGGGATCTCATCGTCGAGATGCGCGAGCGCCGTCATTGGCGTCCGCGCGGAAGCAGCCGCTTGCGGTTGTGATCCCAGTCTACGCAACGCACTGCACGACGCGCCGTGTGACAGATCACCGCCGCCTTGCTGCCTCGACCAGCGCGGCATATGCTCGAGCGCCGGTAGCTAAGCCTTACCTTAACTGGACGAGGTCAGCGCCCTGCCGCCGTCGATGCGGCGCTCAACGGGCGGTCGGATTCGTCCTTTCCGCCTTCCACACCACAGGAGCTCCACGTGTCCGATTCGAATCTCTCCGCGCTCTCCCGCCTCAGCTTCAGCCGGCGCTCGGCACTCGCCGGCCTGACCGGCCTCGGCGCCGTCGCCCTCGCCGGCTGCCAGACCGGCGACGGCGGCTCCTCGGACGACTCCTCGTCCGGCGGCTCCGACGAGCGCGGCGAGTTCCCCCGCACCATCAAGCACGCCTTCGGCGAGACCGAGATCGAGTCGGCCCCCGAGCGCGTGGCCACCGTGTCCTGGGCCAACCAGGATGCCGCGCTGGCGCTGGGCGTGGTCCCGGTCGGCATGCCGACCATCGACTTCGGCGGCAACGAGAACGGCTCGACCGACTGGTTCGACGACAAGCTCGAGGAGGTCGGCGGCGAGGCTCCCGAGCAGTACTCCGAGACCGACGGCATCGACTTCGAGGCCATCGCGGCGCTGAACCCGGATGTCATCCTCGGCGTCTACTCCGGGCTGACGCAGGAGGACTACGACAAGCTCTCCGAGATCGCCCCCACGGTGGCCTACCCGGAGGGCACCCAGCCCTTCGGCACCTCCTGGCAGGACACCACCCGCGGCGTGGGCGAGGCCCTGGGCCTGGACGATCAGGCCGACGACCTCGTCTCGGACCTCGAGGGGCAGCTGGCCGACGCCGTCGAGGCCAACTCGGTGCTCTCGGGCAAGACCTTCATCTACGGCACCGTCGATCCGGAGGCCGAGGACGAGATCTCGATCTACACCTCGATCGACAACCGCCCCCGCTTCCTGTCCTCGCTCGAGATGGAGCAGGCCCCCGTCGTCGCCGAGGAGGAGGGCGAGGACCCGGAGTCGTTCTTCATCACCTGGTCGCCGGAGCGCGCCGATGAGCTGGAGTCCGACATCCTGATCTCGTGGGCCATGTCCGAGGACGTGCGTCAGGCCATCGAGTCCGATGACCTGCTCAACAAGATCCCGGCCGTCGCCGACGGCAAGCTCATGCTGCAGGTCGACGCGCAGGAGACGCTGTCCGTCTCGGCGATCTCCCCGCTGAGCCTGCCCTGGGCCCTGGAGACCGTCCTGCCCCAGATCGTCGCCACCCTCGAGGGCGGCAGCGCGGACGCAGAGGCATCCCCGAGCGCATGAGCCATGCCGGCACGAGCCCCCGGGTCGCCGGGGCGGCTCCCTGGACCGCGCTGGTCGCGGCCCTCGTCCTCGTGGCGGGGGCCGGGCTGGCCTCCCTGTTCCTGGGCAGCCGCTCCGTCGACCCGGCGGTCGTGTCGGAGGTCCTCCTGCGCATTCCGGGAATGGTCATGGGCCAGGACTCCGGTGCGACCGCGGACATCGAGACCGCCGTCGTCCTGAGCCGGGTCCCGCGGACGCTGACCGCGATCCTCGTCGGAGCGGCGCTGGCCGTCGCCGGCGCCGGGCTGCAGGGCGTGAGCCGCAACCCGCTGGGCGACCCCGGCCTCCTGGGCCTGAACGCCGGCGCCTCGGCGGGCATTGTGATCGGCCTCGGCTGGTTCGGCGCCGCCACCAGCTGGGAGATGGGCGCCGCCTCCCTGGCGGGCACCCTCGTCGCCGCCGCGCTCGTCTTCGGACTGAGCCAGATCGGCGGCACGTCCCCCACACCGGTGGGCCTGACCCTGTCCGGGGCCGCCGTGAACGCCGGATTCATCGCGCTGACCTCGGCGATCGTGCTGACGCACTCGGACATCCTCGACCGCTTCCGCTACTGGAACATCGGCTCCGTCTCGCGCGCCGATGCCGCCGACCTCTCCGCCGCCCTGCCGCTGATCGCGGTGGGGCTGGGGCTCGTGATCTTCGGCTCCTCCGGGCTCAACGCCATGGCGCTGGGCGACGACCTCGCCCACGGGCTCGGCGTGGACCTGCGCCTGCAGCGCCTGATCGTCTTCCTCGGCGTCGTCCTCCTGGCCGGATCCGCCACCGCAGCCGCCGGCCCCATCTCCTTCGTGGGCCTGCTGATCCCGCATGCGATCCGCCGTCTGGTGGGCGGGGACTACCGCTGGATCGTGGTCCTGTCCCTGCTGCTGGGCCCTTCGCTACTGCTGCTGGCCGATGTCATCGGCCGCGTCATCGCACCGCCGCAGGAGGTCTACGTGGGCATCATGACCGTCGTCCTGGGCGTGCCCGTCCTGCTGGTGCTGCTGCGCCGCGGCAAGGGGGTGTCGCTGTGAACGCCTCGGAGATCACCGCCATGCGCCGCCGCGAGTCCCGCCGCACGGGCCGCCTGATCGCGATCATGTACCTCGCGGTGCTCATCATGCTGGCCGTGCGCGTGCTGCTCGGCGGCTACACCGTCACCATCCCGGACTTCTTCCGGATCCTGGGCGGTGAGCGCATCCCCGGCGCCACGTTCATCGTGATGCAGGACAAGCTGCCGCGGGCCCTGCTGGGCGCCGGCGTGGGCATCTGCTTCGGCTTCGCCGGAGCACTGTTCCGCCGCGTGCTGCGCAATCCCCTGGCCAGCCCGGACATCCTCGGCATCTCGCAGGGCGCTGCCGCCGGTGCCGTGATGGGCATGGCGTTCCTGGGCATGCGCGGAGCCAGCATGATCGTGACCGCGCTGCTCGGCGCGTTCGCCGCCGCCGCGCTGATCGCCCTCGTGTCGACCGCTCTGGGCGGTCGCGGAGGCGGCGGGGCCGTGGGCATCGTGGGCGAGCGATTCCTGCTCGCGGGCATCGGCATCGCCGCTCTGGGCGGGGCGGTCGTCTCGTTCGTGATGGCGCGGCTGTCGCTGCAGAGCGCGCAGGACGCCGCCACCTGGACCACGGGCTCGCTGAACCTCGCGACCTGGGACCGCATCCTCGTCGTGGCCATCGTGCTCGCGGTCGGCATCCCGGCCGCGCTGGCCCTCCACCGCGCCATGGAGCCCGCGGAGCTGGGCAGCGAGCTGGCCTCGGCCCTCGGCGCCCGCCCGGCCCTCACGAGCGCCGCCGCACTCGGACTGGGAGTCCTGCTCGCCGCCGTCGCCACCGCGACCAGCGGCCCGCTGGCCTTCGTGGCCCTGCTGTCCACCCCGATCGCCGCGGCCCTGCATCGCGGGCGGGTCTCGCTGCTCGTCAGCGGGGCCGTCGGCGCGCTGATCGTGGTCGCAGCGGACATGATCGGCGCCGAGGCCTTCGGCGACGCCCGGCTCCCCGCCGGTGTCATCACGGGCGCCGTGGGCGCCCCCGTCATGCTGTGGCTGCTGGTCCAGCAGAGGAGAGGAGCGCGCTCATGAGCGAACCGGTCTTCGACATCCGCGGGCTCAGCCTGGCCTACGGCCAGCGCGTGGCCGTGCAGGACGTGGATCTGCAGATCCGCCCGCACGAGACCACGGTGCTGATCGGCTCGAACGGCTGCGGCAAGTCCACCCTGCTCAAGGGGCTGTCCCGTCAGCTGGCCCCCAGCTCCGGGACGATCTCCTTCCAGGGCACCGAGCTCTCCCAGGTCCGCTCCAAGCACTACGCCCGCGATGTCGCACTGCTGCCGCAGACGCCCGTGGTGCCCGAGGGCCTGACCGTGGCCGAGCTGGTGGCCCGCGGCCGCCATCCCCACCGGCAGTGGTGGGGGTCCCCGGCAGCCGGCGACGACGAGGCCGTGGCCCGGGCCCTGTCCATGCTCAGCCTGCAGGACTTCGCCGACCGCCGGGTGGATGAGCTGTCGGGAGGTCAGCGCCAGCGCGCCTGGATCGCACTGGTGCTGGCGCAGGACACTCCCGTGGTGCTGCTCGATGAGCCGACCGCCGCCCTCGACCTGGCCCATCAGGTCGATCTGCTGGATCTGCTGCACGGCCTGCGCCGACCGGACGGCACCCGCACCACCGTGATCGCCGTGCTGCACGAGCTGAACCTGGCCGCGCGCGCGGCCGACCGCGTCATCGCCATGGCCGGCGGACGGATCGTGGCCGCGGGAACGCCGGAGGAGGTCTTCACCCAGCAGCGGCTGCACGACGTCTTCGGCCTGCATGCCGATGTCATGCCCGATCCTGTGGAGGGCCATCCCGTGATCCTGCCGCGGGCCCAGGTCGTCGTCTGATCGGCCCGCCCGGCACCCGTTCGCACCGCACACCGCCCCCAGGAGGCCCCATGACCCGCACGACCGCACGAGGCCCCCAGACCATCTCCGCGCTGGTGTCCGTGACCTCGGTGGAGGACCTCTCCCCGACCTTCCGCCGCGTCCGGATGGCCGGAGCGGACCTGCTCGGCGCCTCGCCCGCGTTGATCGGCGAGGGTCCCGAGATCACCTGCGCCGATGCCTACCTCAAGCTGCTGATCCCGCCGCCCGGGGGCGAGGCCGAGCACCCTGACCTGAGCCAGGGCCTCCCCGAGTGGTTCGCCCTTCCCGCCGAGCAGCGCGGCTGGCTGCGCACGTACACCGCGCGCAGCTGCCGCTGGGTCGACCTGGACGGACAGCGGGTGCCCGAGATCGCGATCGACGTGGCCCTCCATGATCACGACGCCGGCCCCGGTGGCCTGTGGTTCTCGGGCGCCTCGATCGGCTCCACGGCGTGCCTGCTGGTCCCCGGTCCCGAGGAGCCGCTGTGGAGCTCCTGGGCCCCGGGGCAGGCCGAGCGGGTCATCGCGGTCGGCGACGAGACCGCCGCGCCGGCGCTGCTGTCGATCGCCGAGCAGCTCCACCGCGACCGTCCCGGTCTGCGCGCCGACGTGATCATCGAGGTCCCGGACGACCACGACGCCTCCTCCTACCCCGACAGCTCCCTCCCCCGCACCCCGCCCGAGGGACAGGACGGACTGAGCCTGCACATGCTGACGCGCGATCCCAAGACCCGGCTCGGGGAGCCCGGCGCCCGCCCCCTGGGCGAGCTGCTGGGGCTCGAGACGAGCATCGTCGACGAGGCCCTGGCCGGGCAGCGCCCGAGCCGGTCGCAACACGCCGAGACGCCCGAGCGCGAGTGGTACCTGGCTGAGGCCTCCTCCGAGGGCACCTATGTGTTCCTGGCGGGGGAGGCTGCCAGCATCAAGGCCTGGCGCCGCATGTGCGTGGACGGCGCCGGGATCGACCGCTCCGCCGTGTCCTTCATGGGCTACTGGCGGCAGGGCCGCGCCGAGTCCTGAGAGCCGCTGCCGATTTGCGCGCGAGCGCAGCGGGCGAGTACAGTCTTACTTCGTTCGCAGGACGGGAGACCGTTCAGCAGGACACGGCTCGCAAGGACCGGGCGCCACTAGCTCAACGGATAGAGCATCTGACTACGGATCAGAAGGTTGGGGGTTCGAATCCCTCGTGGCGCACTTCACGAGAAAGAGGCCCCGCCGGGCAGCACGCCCGGCGGGGCCTTTTCGCATCCCGACCCGCCCGTCGCTGCGCCCTCCCCGCGAGGGGACGCGTCCGACGGCTTCTAGGCCTCGAAACGCGTCGGATGCGTCCCCTCGGTGCGCGACGCTCAGTAGCGGGGCTGCGCGGGAGCGGGCATGCCGTTGAGGGCTGCCACGTCCTCGTCGTCGAACTCGATCTCGGCGGCGCGCGCGTTCTCGGCCAGGTGCTCCAGGTTCGTGGTGCCCGGAATGGTGATGACCGAGCCTCCCTGCCGCTCGGGCAGCAGCGACCAGGCGATCGACACCGCGGCCTTCGAGACGCCGTGCTTGCGGGCGATCTCCTCGAGCACCGGCAGGATCAGCTGATCGTTGGCGGCGCGCGCCTCCGGCGTGAACCGGGAGTTGCGGGCGCGGAAGTCGTTGTCCGAGAACGTCCTGCCGGTCAGCGCACCGGAGAAGTAACCGCGCCCCACCGGCGAGAACGGCACGAAGGCGGCGTCGTGGTCGCGGCACCAGGAGATGACATCCCCGGCGGGATCGCCGTCGGAGACGACTCCGGAGCCGTCCGGGTCGCGGGTCCACAGCGAGTACTCGGACTGCACGGCGGCCACCGGATGGATCGGCTGGGCTCGCTCGAGCTGCTCGACGGTCACCTCCGACATCCCGATCGAGCGCACCTTGCCGGCCTGGACCATCTCGGCCATCGCGCCCCACGTGTCCTCGAGAGGGACCCCCGGGTCCAGGCGGTGGACGTAGTACAGGTCGAGGACGTCGGTGCGCAGACGTCGCAGGCTGTCGTCGATCGCCTGGCGGAGGTAGTCCGGGCGCCCGCAGCGTCCGGTCCTGGGCGGCTCCAGCTGCTCGGCGAGCAGCACGGCCTTGGAGCACAGGAAGATCTCATCCCGCCGGTCGTGCAGCGCGGCCCCCACGATCTCCTCGTTGGCGCCGCCGCCGTAGAGCGTGGCCGTGTCGATGAAGTCCATGCCGCCGTCCACGGCAGCGCGCAGGACGTCCCTCTTGGCCGCCTCGGACAGCTCCTGCCGGTCATAGGCCCAGCTCAGGCCCATGGCGCCGAAGCCCACGACCCCCACCTGATCGCCGGTCGCGGGGAAGCTCACCGGTCGCATGCCCATCCTCTTTCTCATCCGTGCAGGAAGAGGCACCGTCGTCGTGCGCCGCTGCTCGAAGACCCACGCTACGTCCCCGACGACCGAGCCGCCGCTGCAGCGCAGCGGCGGCTCCTACAGTGGGCCCATGAGCGGCGACGAGATCTGGACCATCGGGCACTGGGCCTGTGAGCAGGGGGTCTTCCTGGAGGCACTGGTCAGCGCAGGCATCGGCGCGATCGCAGATGTGAGGGCGCAGCCCGGCTCGCGGCGCAGCCCGCAGTTCAGCAGGGACGCGATGCCCGAGTGGCTGGGCGAGGCGGGCATCGAGTACCACCACCTCCAGGAGCTGACCGGCCGGCGGCGCAAGCAGCCCGAGATCCCTCAGGAGCTCAATGCCGGCTGGCAGAACCGCAGCTTCAAGAACTACGCGGACTACACGCTCACCGACGACTACGAGGACGGCATCGCGCAGCTCGTGGAGATCGCCCGCAGGCTCCCCACGGCGATCATGTGCGGCGAGCCGATGCCGTGGCGCTGCCATCGGACCCTGATCGCCAACACGCTCACCGCGCGTGGCTGGACCGTGCGCCATCTGTCCACCACGGCCGAGCCGCGGTTGCACGAGCTGGGGATGTGGGGCGCGCACGCGGAGGTCTCCGACGACGGCGTGGTCACCTACCCGCCGATCGCCGAGGACTGCGACTGAGGCCGATCAGCCGCGGGGCGAGCGGAAGCCGACCAGGCGGGCGTCGGCGCCGTCGAGCTCGGCCCACGGCTTCTGCAGCCGGAAGACGGCCAGCCCCGCGGTGGGGAATCCCGCCGAGAGGTCCATGACCGAGTCCATGTCCGAATCCGGGGCGGCCAGGCGCATGGCGACCTCCTGCACCGCGGGCTGGTGGCAGATCACCAGGAGGCTGCGGACCCGCTCGGGAGTCGCGCAGATCTCCGCGAGGACCTGCCGATCGGAGGCCTCGTAGAGCCGGTCGGACAGGCTCGCGGTGGGCGCGCGATCACCCAGAGCGCTCGAGACCCAGGTGCAGGTCTGCCTGGTGCGCAGCGCCGACGAGCACAGGACCATCTCCGGCAGCTCGCCGCTGTCCACCAGCCACTGCCCCGCCTCCGGCGCCTCGGCCTGACCATGCTTGCCCAGCGGGCGGTCGAAGTCCGCCACGCCCCACCCGGCATCCGCCTGAGCATGGCGCATGAGGATCAGAGTGCGCTCGTCCGGGCCCGTGGTCTCCGAGGTGCTCATCATGGGCTCATGGTCTCACGCACCGCGGGAGGAGGCCTCGGGCAGAAGACGAGCCCCGTCCTGATCCGGCAGGACGGGGCTCAAGGGGGCCGCGGGATGCGGCCGCGACTCAGATGGAGTACTCGGGCGCGGCCCAGACGATGACCTCGGGGTGGTCGTAGAACCGGTAGCCCTGGCCGCGGACTGTGCGCACCGTGTTGGCCAGGCGACCCAGCTTGGAGCGCAGGCGCCGGATGTGGACGTCGATGGTGCGCTCGTTGGGGGTCTCGTCGGCATCCGACCAGAGGCTCGAGATCAGCTCGGTGCGCCCCACGGTGCGGCTGCCGTTCTCCACGAGGTAGTTCAGCAGCTCGAACTCCTTGTAGGTCAGGTTCAGCACCGACCCGTCCAGCATGACCTCGCGGCGCGAGAGGTCGATCAGCACGCCGACCGACTGCGTGGTGCGGGCCTCCCGAGCGGAGACCGGAGCCGCCGCGGTCTCCGCCGCCGCCTCGACAGCGGTGGGATCGCCGAGGGCGTTGCGCACGACCTGCAGATCCCCGCCCGGGGCGCCGGCCTGGGCCAGCGCCACGGCCGCATAGCTCTCCGCCTCCGGGGCGATCTGGGCAACGGCCCGGCGCAGCTGCTGCACGACCTCCACCAGCGTGGTGCCGTTGGCGGCCGCCTTGGCCTCCCCCAGGCCGACATACAGCACGAAGCCGCGGGCCTCGGAGCTCGCGCCCGGCTCCTGCGGGCTGAGGCGCCGGTCGGCGCGCACCCGCTGGGGCGCACCCTCCGCCTCCGTGCCGCCGGGGCGGCGCATCCCGGGACGACGGCGCATGGGCGCCCCTTCTGCTCCGGCCGCCATCTGGCTCGCGGCTGCGGTGCGCGCGCGCTGCGAGATGTGGACGTACCCGGGTGCTCCGGCCATGACTGCTCCTCATGCTGTGAAGCGACCCTGCCACGGGCCGCTGCCGGGTCGAGTCTCGACCGGGCCTGCACGCCCGATGCCGCACCGAGAGGCTCTCTCCCCTGGCTCGGCCGGCCTGCCGGGGAGACCGGCAGGTGGCATCGCGCGCTCCTGCTATAGGTCCATACTCAGCCTGCTCCAAGGTTTTGTGCAAGACACATACCGACTTTTGTCTCACTATTCGAGATTAACAAATTGCAAACACGCCTATGTGCGCTCGCAACCCGTTGTCCGAGGCCCCGTCCAGATCGCTTCGGCCTGGCGGCGCGACAGGCGGGGACCCTCCGGCGAAATTACCCTCCAGTATTCGGAACACTACATATTTCTCTGTGTCAAGACCGACTGCCGCTTCGGCAACCGTGTCTCAGATAATGAGACGCCCCTCGATGCTGTGCATCGAGGGGCGCACTGGGTGTCTGCCCAGGTGCCACCGGGCAGCGGGGGCGGTGGATCAGTCGACGACGCCGTACAGACGATCCCCCGCGTCCCCCAGACCGGGGACGATGTAAGAGTTCTCATCCAGGCGCTCGTCGACGGTCGCGAGCACCACATGGACGTCGTCATCGCCCAGCTCCTGCTCCATGGCGCCGATCCCCTCGGGGGCCGCCAGCAGACACAGGCAGGTGATGTCCTGAGCTCCGCGACGGCGAAGGAAGCGGATGGCCTCGATCAGGGTCCCGCCGGTGGCGAGCATGGGGTCCAGGACGTAGACCTGACGCCCGGTGAGGTCATCCGGCAGCCGCTCGGCATAGGTGACGATGTCCAGGGTCTGCTCATTGCGGGCCATGCCCAGGAAACCGACCTCTGCCGTGGGCACCAGGCGGGTCATCCCCTCGAGCATGCCCAGGCCGGCGCGCAGAATGGGCACGACCAGCGGGCGCGGGGTGCTCAGCGCCGTGCCGGTCGTGGTGCTCACGGGGGTGCGGACCTCGATGGGCTCGACACGCACCTCCCGCGTGGCCTCATAGGCGATCAGTGTGACGAGCTCCTCCACGAGCTGACGGAACACAGGAGACGAGGTCTCCCGATCGCGCAGGACGGTGAGCTTGTGCGAGACCAGCGGATGGTCGAGAACGGTGACGCGCATGACGCAAAATTAGCATTCAGCCGCGTCCGCGGCGCAGATGCAGAAGACGCCGGAGCGCACCCGAGGAGGAGTCCCGCCCGTGGCACTGCCCCCGATGCACCGCACCCGAGTCCACGAGGCCTGGATGCGCCAGGCCCTCGAACAGGCGCGCCTGGCGCTGTCCACGGGCGACGTCCCCATCGGAGCCGTCGTGCTGGATCCCGACGGCCGCGCCGTCGGGCGCGGCCGCAATGAGCGCGAGGCCCACCACGACCCCACGGCCCACGCCGAGGTCCTGGCCATGCGCGAGGCCGCCGAGGAGCTGGGGCGCTGGCGACTGGACGACTGCACCCTGGTGGTCACGCTCGAGCCGTGCACCATGTGCGCCGGGGCGGCGGTGCTCGCACGCATCCCGCGGATCGTGCTCGGGGCCTGGGACCCCAAGGCCGGCGCCTGCGGCTCGGTCCTGGATGTGGTGCGCCACCGGCAGCTCAACCACTGGAGCGAGGTCCACGGCGGCGTGCTCGCCCACGAGTGCTCCGCACTGCTCACCGAGTTCTTCCGGGCCCATCGCGACTGAGCGGCCCCCGACCCGGCCCTGCCGATTTTGCGCACCGCCCACCCGCCAGTATGATCTTGGGCCTGGTGGCGTGTCCGAGCGGCCGAAGGTGCATCACTCGAAATGATGTTTGGTGTAAAAGCCAACGAGGGTTCAAATCCCTCCGCCACCGCGCAGAGCTGAAGGGCCCTGCTTCCCCGAGATTCCGGGGAAGCAGGGCCCTCAGTCGTTCCCGGACCGGGCGAATCGGGCACAACCGACCCCGAGACGGTTTGATCCAGTGCCTCCGCAGCGACACTGGGGTCCGCGTAGGCATCGACGGCCAGTGAGCGCCCGAGCATCCGCTGTAGAGCCCTCACGTTCGCGTCGGCCGACGCCGCCAAGGCAGCTGCCCAGCACCACAGGTCGTGCGGCACGCGTCCGGAGGCCCTGGAGCCCGAATCACCCAAGGCGGATCAAAGCGTATTCCCCCTGTGGGCGCAGGCTGATCGCATCTCCTACCACCCAGCCCCGGGAAACCTTTGCAGTTGCCAACCACCTGCCCGCCGTCCCAGCGTTTGATGCTCTGAAGATGGATCCATAGGCCCGCGATCACGTAGGTTAAGACACTTCAGCGCTGGACCAGCACAGAATATAATATATCTAGTACATCACAATGCGCTATCCACGCCCCCCCCCCCCTAGGCCAAAACTATCTTCAGCTGGGTAGGCGAATGACACGCATTACGGCATACTGACCACGAGAGCATATCTGCGACATATATTAACGTAAATCGACTCCTTCATTCAATCACAGACCCCACGACGAAACCGGTCCGGCTCCACGCCCCGAGCGCGAGGACCTTCACTGGAACAACCAGACCGCGTTGGCGACCGTCGCCACGACACTCGTAGCCACTATCAAAGTCGGGCACGATACATGCGAAGCAAACACGCGCCCGCGACGACGCGGCGACAATACCCTCAATCAAACACGCGCACCTTCACCCCTCACCCTATTGCGCCACCCTCCCTTCAGTTCGAAAATAATATGGATTTCAACCCTGGGAAATTTCGCAGTCAAGCATCAGATTACATTCGCCACACTTTCCCCATCACGCTCAGCAAAATGAATTAACGAACACTCACTCCAGCAACACGCTCCAGGATTCGACGGAGGTCGGCTCAACCTGATTGACGCAAGCGAGAGCCTCTCAACTACCACGGCCCCGCGAAGATGGCCCGTGTCGCGCAGGTCTGGCCACACCCCACCTCACAACAGGACCACAGCAGCGCCCCCACTAGACTGTCGCCGGCATATAAACTGAAGTGGTTCAACGAACTGGAGTTCCGAATGGCCGAATGGCTACAGATCCTGACCGCATGGGCGACTATCGCATCTGCGCTCGCAACAATCGGCCTTCTGTTCATGGCCGCCTACACCGCCTATATCGCCCTCAGGACGCTTAGTGCATCCCAAGAAGCAAATCACCAAGCCCAACTCGCCTCGGCACGAGCCAGCGATCAGGCACGCACCGATTCAATACTTCGCACTCGTCCATATGTATTTGCAGAGATATTGCCAAGTATCACAGGCTCCGCATCGTACGATCTACAAATTCGCAATGTCGGCCAGTCTGCCGCTCGAGATGTTGTCGTAAAGCTTGACCGACCCCCAAAAACTTCCGATGAAATTGCCTCAAAAGTTCTTAAAGATCTCGAACAAAAACGAGACCTGCCGCCCGGAAGCAGTTTACGAACCTACTGGCACCTCGGACTCGAAGAGGGGAACAAGTTCGTGCTAGCAGACGGAACGACCTCGACAGACCCAGCAGGCCTCCCCTTGGAAGGCACCATAATTCTAACTTATCACAGCGATGACATCGAACAGCCAACGTACACCGAACGGTACCCGTTCGACGTGAATACAGCTGGCCTTTGGCCTATCCCAGAAGACGGTATTAACGCAAAGTCTTTGGACCCCAACGCCAAAGCGATTCATAGCGTATTGACCGCACTGAGCAGACATATTGGAATGCTACGGTGGTAGGTATTCATGATTGGTATATCCACATCTTCAGCATATGCGCGAGATAGCCGCATTATATTTTTCGAAGCTGATCGGCAGGCCGACCGTCTGCCTTGCACTCATTACACGCCGCCCATGCCGCATCACTGTCGGCCCGGCGCCTAGACTGGAGGCCCGTCCCAGAGATCGATGCGGCCCGTCGTGCCGCCAGGAGAAGAGCCTTGAGCAGCATCACCGTGAACGTGACCGACCGCGAGGGCGCCCGCACCGAGGGTGTCGAGTGGAAGTCCCACGAGTCCCTGATGGAGGCGCTCACGCGCCACAAGTTCCCCATCCTCGCCACCTGCGGCGGCAACGCCTCGTGCTCCACGTGCCACTGCTACCTGGACGGAGCGTTCGAGACCACGCAGGAGAACTCCCCCATCGGAGATGAGGAGGAGGACCTGCTGGACATGCTCGACGACACCCGCCACGACGACTCCCGCCTGACCTGCCAGGTCGAGTGGTCCGAGTCGCTCGAGGGTGCCGAGATCACCATCGCCCCGGAGTGGTGAGCGGGAGGCCCTCACTATGACCACTGCCCCGGAGGATCAGCTGGCTCGCGCGGCGAGCCTGCTGCGCGAGGACCTCACGACCCGCGCCGCCTACGTCTCGGACGCCTCGATCTACCGTCGCCTCCCCGCCGCCGTGGCGGAGCCGCGCACGGTCGAGCAGATCCGCGATCTGCTGGCGCTGGCCCATGAGCGCGGCTGGTCCGTGATCAGCCGCGGCGGCGGCACCTCCGTGGCCGGCAACTCCATCGGCGACGGCCTGGTCATCGACACCTCGCGGCATTTCAACCGGGTCCTGTCGATCGATCCGCAGGCCGAGACCGCGGACATCGAGCCCGGTGTGATCTGCGACGACCTCCGCGCCGCGGCTGCCGAGCACGGGCTGACCTACGGACCGGACCCCTCCACGCACGCGCGCTGCACCGTGGGCGGGATGGTCGGCAACAACGCCTGCGGATCGCATTCGGTGGCATGGGGCACGGCGGCCGAGAACCTCGTGGCGGTGACCGTCATGCTGGCCGACGGCAGAGAAGTCGAGCTGCGCGCCGGCGGGACCTCAGGGCCCGCCCTGACCCGTGCCCTGAGCGCGCTGCGCGATGAGCACCGGGCCATGCTGCGCACCGAGCTCGGCCAGTTCCCCCGCCAGGTCTCGGGCTACGGCCTGCACTACCTGCTCGAGGAGAACGGCTTCGACGTCGCCAAGACCTTCGCCGGCACCGAAGGCACCTGCGGGATCATCACGCGGATGACCGTGAAGCTCGTGCGCAGGCCGGCGGCCACCGCCCTGGCAGTGCTCAGCTTCGCGGACGCGATCGCCGCGGCCCACGCCGCCCCGGCGCTGCGCGTGCGGGGGGTGACCACGATCGAGGGCATGGGCGGGGACCTGCTGGACGCCCTGCGCTCGCGCCCCGGCAACGAGACCGCCGGATCCGAGCTGCCCCCGGGCGGGGGCTGGCTGTACTGCGAGGTCGGCGGCGAGACCGTGGAGGCGGCCCAGGCCCGAGCCCAGCAGCTCGAGGGGATCGTGGAGGCCTCGGGCCGCGCCGAGGTCCAGGGGGCCGTCGTCGTGGTGGATCCTGCGCGCACCCGAAGCCTGTGGCGGATCCGCGAGGCCTCGGCAGGGATCGTCACCCGCCTGCCGGACGGCGGCGAGGCCTGGCCCGGCTGGGAGGACTCTGCCGTGCCGCCCGAGAACCTCGGCGACTACCTGCGCGATCTCTATGCGCTGCTCGACGAGCTCGAGCTGCGCGGCATCCCGTTCGGGCACTTCGGCGAGGGCTGCGTGCACATCCGCATCTCGTTCGACTTCGGCACCGAGGCCGGGGTGGCCCGCTACCGCGAGTTCATCGAGCGCGCCTCGCAGCTCGTGCGGCACTACGGCGGCTCGGTCTCCGGCGAGCACGGCGACGGCCGGGCCCGCTCCGAGCTGCTGGGCATCATCTACTCTCCCGAGGCCCTGCAGGCCTTCGCCGCCTTCAGGCGCGCGTTCGATCCCGCAGGATTCTTCAACCCCGGCGTGCTCGTGGACCCCGAGCCGATCGACCAGGGCATCCGCCCCGGCCCCGGGGCGCGCACCTTCGACCTGAAGCCCGTGCACGCCTTCAGCCACGACAACGGCTCGTTCGCAGGCGCGGTCAACCGATGCGTGGGCGTGGGCGCCTGCCGCTCGGATGTCGGCGCCATGTGCCCGTCGTTCCAGGCCACCCGGGACGAGGTCCACTCGACCCGCGGGCGCATGCGCTCCCTGGCGGAGATGCTGCGCGGGGAGCACCTCAAGGACGGCTGGAAGGCCGAGGAGACCCTCGAGGCCCTCGACGGCTGCCTGTCCTGCAAGGCCTGCGTGGCCGAGTGCCCGGTCAATGTGGACGTGGCCACCTACAAGTCCGAGTTCCTGCACCATCACTACGGCGAGGGCATCCGCAGCTTCGTGGGCCGTCGCCGCCGCCCCATGGCGCACCTGACCATGGGCTGGCTGCCCGTGCTGGCGCGGCTGATGAACGCGGTGCCCGGGGCGCCGTCGCTGGTCAACGCGGCCATGAAGGTGCAGCCGCTGCAGAAGGCGGTCATGCGCCTGGGCGGCGTGGAGTCCCAGCGCGAGATGATCCGCTTCGCCGACCGGCCGCTGACTCGCTGGTTCTCCTCACGGCCCGGCGAGGACCCGGACGGGCGCCCGTCGGTCGTGCTGTGGCCGGACTCCTGGACGAACTTCATGGACGACGGGCCCGGCAAGGCCGCAGTCGAGGTCCTGGAGGCCCTGGGCTACCGCGTGCTGATGCCCGCCGGGAACGTGTGCTGCGGCATGACCTGGCACTCGACCGGCCAGCTCGAGGCTCTCAAGCGCGAGGTCGCCCGCACCCTGGACGTCATGGAGCCGCTGCTGGAGGCCGGCTATCCCGTGATCGGGCTCGAGCCGTCCTGCACCGTGATGCTCCAGGACGAGATCACCGAGCTGCTGCCCGATGACCCCCGGGCCGCCGATCTCGCTGGGCGCACCCTGACCCTGGGGCAGTTCACCGCGCGCCACCTCGCCGAGGGTGGGAAGTGGCCATTCGAGTCCCTGGAGCACGACGGCGCCGCGCGCGAGGCCGTGTGCCAAGTGCACTGCCACCAGAAGTCGATGATCGGCTACGACGCCGAGCTCGACGTCCTGCAGCGACTGGGCGTGGACGTGGACATGGTCGGCGGCGGCTGCTGCGGTCTGGCCGGGAACTACGGCTTCGAACCGGGTCACCTGGAGGTCTCCCGCACGCTCGGGGAGCGCGAGCTGTTCCCCAAGATCCGCGCGGCCGGGCCCGATCCCCTCGTGGTGGCCGACGGCTTCTCCTGCCGCACCCAGATCCGCGAGGGCACCGACGCCTCCGGCCGGACCCTGGCCGAGGTCATGCGCTCGGCGCTGCCCGAGGCCCGCTGAGCCGGCTGGTGGGATCGCTGCGGCCACGAGCCGCGGCATCGGCATGGCCACGACCCTCGAGACCGCCGCTGTGCTGTCGGGGCCCGGCCTACGATTGCTCCATAGAGGCCCGGACCACGTCGGCTCGGACCCGCGACACCTCAGCAGGAGGCCCCTCATGTCGACTCGCACCCGCCCCCTCGCCTTCAGCGCACTCTCCCTGGCCGCGCTGCTCGCCCTGAGCGCCTGCGGCGGCTCGGGGGAGGACCAGGGCAGCACCGACAGCTCGTCCGGCTCGGCCTCGCAGAGCGCCTCGGCCTCTGCCGAGCCCACGTCCTCCGCGTCCCCCTCCGACTCCTCGGCCTCGGCCGCCGAGTCCTCGGATCCGGTCTCCGCCTCGGCGGATGTCTCGGAGCCGGCTGCTGACGAGTCCGCCGATGCCGCCGCAGGGGAAGCCGCTGCAGAGCAGCCCGCCCAGGAGGCTCCAGCCGACGAGGCCCCGGATTCCGCGTCCGCCGCTGACGGCTCTGCCGCACAGGCGCCGGCGCAGGAGAGCACCGATCCGTCGGCCGGGCAGCAGGGCACTGCAGCGGCGCCCTCGGCCGGTCAGGAGGGGGCGGCAGCGGCGCCCTCGGCCGGTCAGGAGGGGGCGGCAGCTCAGGCCGCACCCGCCGGCGTGTGCGATGCCTCCTCCCTGGCGGGGTCGCTGCAGCCGGTGGATGCCGGCATGGGCTCCGTGCACTACCAGCTGGTCCTCACCAACACGGGCTCGCAGCCCTGCGTCCTGTCCGGCTACCCGGGCGTCTCCTACGCGGATGCCGCGGGACAGCCCGTCGGCATCCCGGCCTCGCGCGCACCGGAGGCGGGCGCTGCCGTGACCGTGGCACCGGGCCAGTCGGCCTCGGCGGGTCTGCGGGAGACCGCAGCGGGCTCCTACGGCCAGGTCTGCAACCCGCACGAGACCTCCGCGCTGGTCGTCTACCCGCCGGGCAGCACGGAGGCGCTGAGCATCGCCCATTCGACTCAGGCCTGCGGCAACCCCAAGATCGGGCAGCTGCAGGTGAAGGGCTTCGGTGCCTGAGCCCTCCGAGCGCGCAGCACCTGCCCAGGTCCGAGGGCTCCCCGCAGACGAGGAGCCCTCGGACGGACGCCCCGCGCCGGGCTCGTCGCTCGAGGCGTTCTCGCCGGCTGCCCGCGACTGGTTCACGGGCGCCTTCTCCACGCCCACCGCCGCCCAGGAGGGCGCGTGGAAGGCCATCGCCGGAGGCGAGCACGCCCTCGTGGTCGCTCCCACCGGATCCGGCAAGACCCTGGCCGCCTTCCTCTGGGCGATCGACCGGCTGATCTCGCAGGCGGCCGTGCCGCAGCCCGCTGAGCCCCGCTCCGGCTCAGCCGCCCCAGGTGCGCCGGCTGCCTCAGCAGCCTCAGCAGCCTCAGCAGCCTCAGCCGAAGCGTCCTCCGAAGCTGCTGCTGCGAACGATCGTTCCGGATCCGACCTGCGCAGGAAGGCCTCGAGCGCCTCGTCCAAGCGCAGGGCCACCACGCGCGTCCTGTACATCTCCCCGCTCAAGGCGCTGGGCGTGGATGTGGAGCGCAATCTGCGCTCGCCCCTGATCGGGATCACCCAGACGGCGCGCCGGATGGGGCTCGAGCCGCCCGAGATCTCCACCGGCGTACGCTCCGGGGACACCCCGCAGGCGGTGCGGCGCGCCCTGCTGGCCTCGCCTCCGGACATCCTGATCACCACGCCCGAATCGCTGTACCTGATGCTCACGTCCAAGGCCCGCGAGTCCCTGCGCGGTGTGGAGACCGTGATCCTGGATGAGGTCCACGCCGTGGCAGGCACCAAGCGCGGAGCCCACCTGGCGGTCTCGCTGGAGCGCCTGGACGACCTGCTCGAGCGCCCGGCCCAGCGCATCGGGCTCTCGGCCACCGTCGACCCGGTCGAGACCGTGACCCGCTTCCTGGGCGGGAGTCAGCCGGTGGCGGTCGTGCGCCCGGAGTCGACCAAGCGCTGGGATCTGGAGATCAGCGTGCCCATCCCGGACATGACGGTGCTGGGCGGACCGGCGGCCTCGGGCTCCCTGATGGAATCGGACTACGACGCGGACGAGCCCGCGAACGTCGCCTCGATCTGGCCGCATGTGGAGGAGCGGGTGGTCGATCTGGTCGAGGCGCACCGCTCCACGATCGTCTTCGCGAACTCCCGCGGCCTGGCGGAGAAGCTCACCGCCCGGCTCAACGAGATCCACGCCTTCCGGCTCGAGCACGCTCCGAAGGCGGACGATCCAGCCGAGAGCACGGCCGGCGAGGCGACCCAGCCCAGCGGGATCGACCGGCAGCACAACCGCTACGAAGGCGCAGCGCCCCTGCTGGCCCGAGCCCACCACGGCTCGGTCTCCAAGGATCAGCGCGCCCTGATCGAGGAGGACCTCAAGTCCGGCGTCCTGCGCTGCGTGGTGGCCACCAGCTCGCTCGAGCTCGGCATCGACATGGGGCTCGTGGACCTGGTGGTGCAGATCGAGTCCCCGCCGTCCGCGGCCTCGGGGCTGCAGCGCGTGGGCCGCGCCGGCCACCAGGTCGGCGAGATCTCGATCGGGCGGATGTTCCCCAAGCACCGCGGCGATCTGCTGGACGCGGCCGTGACCGTGGAGCAGATGCTGGCCGGGCGGGTCGAGCCGCTGCACATCCCGTCGAATCCGCTGGACATCCTGGCCCAGCAGACGATCGCGGTGTGCGCCACCGAGACCGTGCCCGTCGAGGACTGGTGGGACACCGTGCGCCGGGCCGCGCCGTTCCTGGGTCTGCCCCGCAGCGCGTTCGACTCGGTGCTGGACCTGGTCTCCGGGCGCTACCCGTCGGACGAGTTCGCGGAGCTGCGCCCGCGCGTGGTCTGGGACCGGGACGAGGGCACGCTCACCGGCCGCCCCGGGGCCCAGCGCCTGGCCGTGACCTCGGGCGGCACGATCCCCGACCGCGGACTGTTCCCCGTGCACCTGGCCGGGCAGGACGATTCCTCGCCCAAGCGGGTGGGCGAGCTCGACGAGGAGATGGTCTACGAGTCCCGCACCGGCGATGTGATCGCTCTGGGCGCCTCGTCGTGGCGGATCGCGGAGATCACCCATGACCGAGTGCTCGTCACCCCGGCACCGGGGCAGGCGGGCAAGCTGCCGTTCTGGCACGGCGACGGCATCGGCCGGCCCGTCGAGCTCGGTCGCGCACAGGGCCGCTTCCTGCGCGAGGCCTCGGGAGCCGCGGAGCCGGCGCTGCGCGAGCGGCTGGCCGCCGACGGCCTGGACACCTGGGCGCAGGACAACCTCCACCGCTACCTCACGGAGATGCGCGAGGCCGTCGGGCACGTGCCCTCGGACCGCACCCTGGTCGTCGAGCGCTTCCACGACGAGCTCGGGGACTGGCGCGTGGTCCTGCACTCGCCCTACGGACTGCCCGTGCACGCGCCCTGGGCGCTGGCCGTCGGGGCGCGGCTCGAGGAGCGCTGGGGTCTGGACGCTTCAGCGCAGGCCTCTGACGACGGCATCGTCCTGCGGCTGCCGGCCACCGATGACCAGCCGCCGGGCGCCGAACTGTTCCTCTTCGACCCGGAGGACCTCGAGCAGATCGTCACCGAGCGGGTGGGGTCCTCGGCGCTGTTCGCCTCCCGCTTCCGCGAATGCGCCGCCCGCGCGCTGCTGCTGCCGCGCCGGGATCCCGGACGACGCACGCCGCTGTGGCAGCAGCGCCAGCGCTCCGCCCAGCTGCTGGACGTAGCCCGCAAGCACCCCCAGTTCCCGATCGTCCTGGAGACGGTGCGCGAGTGCCTCCAGGATGTCTACGACCTCCCCGCCCTGCAGGAGCTGCACCGCCAGATCGACCGCCGCGGGCTGCGCATGGTCGAGGTCACCACCGAGACGCCCTCGCCCTTCGCCCGCACCCTGCTCTTCGGGTACCTGGGGCAGTTCATCTACGAGGGCGACTCCCCGCTGGCCGAGCGCAAGGCCGCCATCCTCTCCCTGGACACCGCCCTGCTCTCCGAGCTGCTGGGCCGGGCCCAGCTGCGCGAGCTGCTCGACGCCGAGGTCATCGCCCAGACCGAGGCCCAGCTCCAGCACCTGGCCCCCTCCCGGCACTTATTGGGCATGGAAGGGCTGGCCGATCTGCTGCGGCTGCTCGGGCCGCTGAGCCTCGAGGAGGCGGCGGCTCGGCTGCGCTCGGAATCGGCAGGCCGTGTCGGCGGCACCGGCCCGGCCGACGCCGCCAGTGCCGCGGCCCCGAGCAGCGCGACGATCGAGGATGACGCCTCCCCCGACGGTTCGGAGGATCCTTCCGAACAGCACGTCAGCCCCGAGCAGGCCTCTGCATGGGCGGAGGAGCTGGTGGGCCGGCGTCGTGCCTTCTGGCTGCTGCGCGAAGGGCAGCAGGTGCTCGCCGCGGTCGAGGATGCCGCCAGGCTGCGAGACGCCCTGGGCACGCCGATCCCGCACGGGGTGCCGGTCAGCTTCCTGGAGCCGGTCGAGAGCCCGGTCGAGGACCTCGTGGCGCGCTTCGCCCGCACGCACGGTCCGTTCACGGTGGCCGAGGCCTCCCGAGGCACCGGGCTGGGCCCGGCCGTCGTCGCCGGGGCCCTCGAGCGCCTGGGCGCTGCCCGCCGCGTCCTGGAGGGCGAGTTCCGCCCCGACCGGGACGAGGCCGCCGAGCCCGGGCCGCGCTCCGAGTGGTGCGACAGGGACGTGCTGCACCGGATCCGGCGCCGCTCGCTGGCTGCGCTGCGCCAGCAGGTCGAGCCGGTGGCCCCGGAGGTCTACGCCCGCTTCCTGCCGTCGTGGCAGTCGCTCGGGCCGGGGCATCGTCTGCGCGGGGCGGACGGTCTGCTCAGCGTCGTGGATCAGCTGGCGGGGGTGGCGGTGCCGGCCTCGGCGCTGGAGCCGCTCGTGCTGCGTCAGCGCCTCGAGGACTACCGGCCCGAGCTGCTCGACGAGCTGCTGGCCTCCGGGGAGATCGTGTGGTCCGGGGCCGGCTCGCTGGCCGGTGACGACGGCTGGATCAGCCTCCACCTGGCCGAGTCCCAGCAGCTCAGCCTGCCCCCGCGGGCGGATCTGCGCGCCCGCGCCGCCGGGATCGACGACGCCGTCCAGGCCGCTGTGCTGGCCGTCATGGCCGATGGCGGCGCGCGGTTCGGCCACCAGCTGCGCAGCGCTGTGGCCGAGCAGAACGATCATTCGCAGATCCCAGGCCTGGACATGCCCGCCCTCACCCGCGCCCTGTGGGAGCTGGTGTGGGCCGGGCTGATCACCAATGACACCTTCGCCCCGGTGCGCGCCCTGGTCGCGGGCGGCTCCGCCGCGCACCGGCAGAAGCCGCGCACCCCGCGCGGGCGCACCGCCGGCCGACGCGGAGCCGCCCGGCTGCGGGCCCGGGACGCGGCGCTGGCGCGGCCGTCGTCCGAGCGCACCGCCGGGCCCGCGGAGGCGAGCGATCCCACGGGGCTGTCGGGGAGGTGGTCCCTGCTGGATCCCGAGCCGCTGGAGCCCACGCTGCGCGCGAGCGCCTCGGCGGAGCTGCTGCTGGACCGCTACGGCGTGGTGACCCGCGGGGCGGTGGAGGCCGAGGACATCGCCGGCGGGTTCTCCGCCGTGTACAAGGTCCTGGCAGCGGTCGAGGAGGCCGGTCATGCGCGGCGCGGCTATTTCATCGAGGGGCTGGGGGCCGCGCAGTTCGCGCAGTCGGGCACCGTGGACCGGCTGCGCGGCTTCGCCGACGACGAGCAGGCGCGCACCGAGCCTCGCGAGCCGGTGGTGCTGGCGCTGGCCGCGACCGACCCGGCGAATCCGTACGGCGCCGCTCTGCCCTGGCCGGAGACGATCGAGCAGGAGGGCCGCACCGAGTCCACCGCGGCGGCGCGGCACCGGCCGGGACGCAAGGCGGGGTCGATCCTCGCCCTCGTGGACGGCGATCCGGTGCTCTACCTGGAGCGCGGCGGACGCACGGCCCTGGTCTTCGACGACGACCCCGAGCGGCTGCAGATGATCGGGCCTCCGATCGCCGACGTCGTGCGCGCCGGGGCAGCCGAGAAGCTCACGGTCGAGCGCGTCAACGGCGTGGCCGCACTCGGGCACGGCGCACTCGAGACCGCCGTGCGCGAGTCCCTGGTCGCCGCCGGGTTCTCGACCACGCCCAAGGGCCTGCGGATCCGCCGTGCCTGAGGGGGATTCCGTCTGGCGCGCGGCCGCCGCTCTGCACTCCGGGCTGGCGGGGCGGCAGCTGCTGCGCAGCGACTTCCGCGTCCCGGCGCTGGCCACCGTCGATCTGTCCGGGCGCACCGTCCAGGAGGCGGTCTCGCGCGGCAAGCACCTGCTGATCCGCATCGGGCCCGATCCGAGCACCGGTGCTCGCGCGGTCACGCTGCACTCGCATCTGATGATGGAGGGCCGATGGGAGATCGAGGACCTCGATCCTCTCGCGACGGGATCGGACTCTCCCGGCCGCCGTCGGACGGGCGCCTCGGGCGCGCGATCGCAGCGCCGCGCCCGGCCGAAGCACACGATCCGTGCCGTGCTCGAGACCGCAGGGACCAGGGCCACCGCCTCCTCCGTCCAGCAGCTCGTGATCGTGGCCCGGGAGCAGGAGGACCGGCTCGTGGGGCACCTGGGCCCGGACTTGCTGGCCCCGGACTGGTCCGAGCAGCACCTGCAGGAGGCGATGCGCCGTCTGCTGGAGCGCCCCGATCGCCCGATCGCCGCAGCGCTCATGGATCAGTCGAGACTGGCGGGGATCGGCAGCATCTACCGCTGCGAGCTGCTGTTCCGGCACTGCCTGGCACCGCAGACGCCCGTGGCCGATGTCCCGGATCTGCAGGCGGTGGTCGAGGATGCGCACGAGCTGCTGCTGCGCAACCGCGACAGCGGCCCGCGAGTCACCACGGGCGATCCGCGGCCCGGCAGGCAGCTGTGGGTCTACGGCCGTGAGCGCAGGCCGTGCCGGCGCTGCGGGACGCCGATCCTCAAGCGGACCTGGGACGATGCCGCCGGTCAGCGCGATCCCCGCACCGGCCTGCAGGCGCCGGCCCGCGAGCGCCCCTTCTACCACTGCCCGCGCTGCCAGCGCTGAGACCCGGACAGCCGAGATCCAGCCCTGGCTGGGCGCCTCAGCAGCCGAGTGCGGTGAGCAGCTCGGGCTGGGAGAGCTCCTCGTTGAGCCAGGGGCTCAGCAGCTGCGGCACGGCACGACTGGCCCGCAGCAGCTCGACGGGATCGACCCAGAGGAGCTCCGCGACCTCCTCGGGATTCGGCGCCGGCGAGGACTCGGCGCGGGCGGTCCACACCGGGCAGAACTCGTTCTCGACCACGCCCGAGGCGTCGCGGGCCCAGTAGGCGAACTCCGGCACGACTTCCTGCAGCTCGGACACCTCCAGGCCCAGCTCCTGCTCGGCCCGGCGCCGCAGCGCCTCCTTCGTGGGCTCGCCCGGCCCGGGGTGGCCGCAGAAGCTGTTCGTCCACACGCCCGGCCAGGTCCGCTTGCTCAGGGCACGACGGGTGAGCAGCACCCGTCCGTCATCGTCCAGGACCCAGCAGGAGAAGGCAAGGTGCAGCGGGGTGTCCGCGGTGTGGACCTCGGATTTCAGCGCCGTGCCGATCGGCAGGCGCGCGGTGTCCAGCAGCACGACCTGCTCGGGGTGCCTGGGGGTGGTCATGGTGATCGCACATCCTCACGTCGTCGTTGCCCCGAGTCTGCCAGGATGCCCCCATGTCCCGCCGCCGCGCACGTCCCAGACCGCTCTCGCCGCGCGATGGCGTCGATCCGGTCTCGGTCCGGCTCCCGGATGACCGCACCTGCACGGCGGGCGAGTACCTCCTGGCGCGCTTCCCCGCCTCGCGCGCGCAGCTCGAGCGGCTGCTCACGGACGACGAGATCGTCGACGACCGCGGCGCCCCGCTGCCCGCCGAGACCCCGTGCGCCGGTCAGCGGGTCTGGTACCACCGCGAGCTTCCGGTGGAGCCCGAGCTGCCCCACGACATGCCGATCCTCTACGAGGACGAATGGCTGCTGGCGGTCGACAAGCCGCACGGGCTGCCGTCCACGCCGCGGGGAGGGTTCATCGCGCAGACGGCGCTGAGCGTGCTGCGTCGGACCCGCGGCGAGGACGAGCTGGTCCCGGCCCATCGCCTGGACCGGGACACCGCCGGCGTGCTGCTGCTGATCCGCGATCCCCAGATCCGCGGGGCGGTGCAGCGCCAGTTCCAGGATCGGCACACCGAGAAGGCCTACGAGGCCGTCGCCCGCCTGGGCGCTGCGCGACTCGAGGACCTGCCGGATGGTCGCAGCAGCCGGCTGCTCAAGCAGCGAGGGGTGCTGCAGGCCGTCGAGGTCCCGGGCGAGCCCAATGCCGAGACGCGCCTGGAGCCCCTGAGCGCCTTCCACGACGACGACGGCCGCTGGGCACACCTGCGCCTGCATCCCCTGACCGGGCAGACCCACCAGCTGCGCGTCCACCTGGCAGCGCTCGGAACGCCCATCCGCTGGGATCCGCTCTACCCGCAGGTGCTTCCCCGAGACCCGGGCGACGTCTCGCATCCGCTGCAGCTGCTGGCGCGCACCCTGCGCCTCACCCACCCGGTGAACGGGCAGGCCCTGGAGCTGAGCAGCCGTCGTCGCCTGGAAACCCTCCCCCGCTGATGCCGCCTCGGGGATCGCGGGGCGGCGTCGGGGCGGATCGCTAGGCTGAGTCCCAGCCGTCCGCGGCAGCCCGCAGCACTTTCGACGGCAGCGCACGACCCCCACGCACAGGAGAGCCATGAGCCACGACCCCGCCGCCTCGATCCTCGCCGATGCCGTCGACGACCGCGCGGTGCGCGCAGCTCTGGCCGCCCGCTCGGTGCAGGAGCTGTTCGGGCAGCGGGCCCTCGGCATCCCCGGGACCTGGCTGGCTGCGATCACCTTCCCGGCGCCGTCGCGCACCGAGCTGACCTGGCACTACTGGTGGCAGGCGCACCTGCTCGACGCCCTCGTGGATGCAGCCCTGCGGGAGGCCTCCTCGGGAGGGGACCCGGAGCCGCTGCGCAAGCGCGCGCATCAGCTGCTGCGCGGCATCGCCGTGCGCTCGGGCGGGTCGGTCGTGATCAACAGCTTCTTCGACGACATGTCCTGGCTCATGCTGGCGCTGGGCCGCCTGCGCCAGCTCGATCAGGTCTGCGGCGCCTCCTCCGGCGACGTCCTGCGGGCCGGGAGCCTCCTGCTGTCCCAGATCCGCTCGGCGCACACCGACGACCTCGGCGGCGGCATGTTCTGGAGCCGCGAGCGCACCTACAAGAATGCCGCGACCACGGGCCCGGCGGCCCTGATCGCTGCGCGCACCGCCTCCGACGACTCCGCCGAACGGCTGCTGAGCTGGCTGCGCGAGAACCTCTGGGACGCCCAGCGCGGCGTGTTCTGGGACGGGATCAAGCTGCTGGCCGCCGGCTCCGGCCAGGAGACCACGCAGCGCGACGACGCCGTCTACTCCTACAACTCCGGGCCCGTGCTGGCGGCCGCGCTCGAGCACGCCGCCTCCCTGCCGCGCGATCAGGCTCAGCCGTTGCTCGAATGGGCGGGGCAGATGATCGCCGGTGCGGACTCGCACTTCGGGCGCGACGCCACGAGCGCTGCCGGTCGGCGGCGTCGGAGCCTGTCCACGCACGGCAGCGGCGACGGCGGGCTGTTCACCGGCATCCTGGTGCGGAACCTGGCGCAGGCGGCCGAGGACTCCCAGCTGCCCGAGGCCTCTCGCCTGACCGCACGGCGCCTGGTGCTCGACACCGCCGACGCCCTCTGGGAGGGGCGCCGCGAGTTCGATCCCGGCATGGACCCCCACGACCCCAACGCCCGTCCGGAGCCTCGGCGCGTGCGCGCGATCTTCTCCTCCGATCCCCTGCAGGATGCGGATCGGACCCAGCGCGTGGGCTCCCCGGTGCAGCTGTCCACGCAGATCCAGTCCTGGATGATCCTGGAGGCCGCGGCCCGACTGGAGCGCAGCCTCCGCTGATCGCGGAAATCCCGCACCGACCCACCACGAGACCCGACGGCTGAGGTAGACAGATCCCATGAGCTCCGTACGCACACCGGACCCGAATCCCGGCTGGCTGTCCGAGGAAGACCTCCGCGAGGCCCGTGCCCGCCTGCCGATCGTCTACGTCCAGGCGATCCCCGTGCAGCTGGATCCCGTGGGCTGCGTCTCGGAGGTGGGCCTGCTGCTGCAGCCCAATGACGTCGGCGAGCTGGAGCGCGCCGTGGTCTCGGGGCGCGTCCTTTACCGCGAGACGATCCGCGGGGCGCTGCTGCGGCACCTGGAGAAGGATCTCGGGCCGCTGGCCATGCCCATGGTCCCGCCCTCGACCGTCCCCTTCGCGGTCACCGAGTACTTCCCGCATCCGTCGGAGACGGGCTTCACGGACAACCGCCAGCACGCGGTCGCGCTGAACTACGTGGTGCCCGTGCGCGGCGAGTGCCAGCCGCGCGAGGACGCGCTGCAGCTGTCCTGGGTCACCCCCGAGGAGGCGCTCAGCGCCGACATCCAGGCGGAGTTCGCCGGCGGCCGGGGCCGGCTGATCGAGCAGGCCCTGGCGCACGTCGGCTGGGGCCGCTGAGCGGCCTTCAGCGCGAGCGGTCCTGCGAGGGAGCGCTGTGCCCGTCGTCGTCCTCACCCGCAGCCGCGCCGTCGAGGTCCGCGTCCGCCGGGCCGCCGCGGCGGTCCGCCTGCGAGGCGGCGATGATCCGCGGCATGGCCTGCGTGTCTGCTCGGCGCTCCTCGCTGTTGCGCCAGAAGTAGATCACGACCATGCCGCACAGCGCGCCCAGCATGGTCTCCACCGCGCGGGCCTGCAGCAGCGGCGCGGCCGGGACCGGATGCGCCAGCTGCGTCATCAGCAGCGCCAGCGGCGTGATGAACAGCAGTGCCAGCGAATAGTTGCGGCCCACGAACAGCTCGGCGAGCAGCTGGAAGAGGATCACGAGGACCAGCATCTGCCACGGGCCCAGATCGAAGGCCAGCACGAACGCGGTCACGCCCACGCCGCCCAGCGTGCCGACCATTCGGTGGACGCCGCGCTGCAGCCGCGCCAGGTGCGTGGGCGCCGCGATCGGAGCAGCGGCGGCCACCTGCGCCCAGTAGACGTGGCTGAGCCCGGCGGCCTGGGAGACGATCAGCGCCACCACGGCGGCCAGTCCCGTGGCCACCAGGAAGCGCCCGCCGTGCGCGGCCAGCTGGCCGCGGGTCAGGCGCACCACCGGCGCCGGGGGCGGTGACTTCCCCTCGCGCCCCTCGCCCACCAGGGACCAGATCCACGCCAGCAGGACGGATAAGGCGGCGGAGCCGGCTGCGATCGCGATCGCCAGCAGCGGGTGCGCCACGGCATCGGGCCCCAGGGAGCCGATCGCGCCGGTGGCGAAGATGAAGAACACCGACCCAGCGGGCTTGAGGTTCCAGGCCGCGGCCAGCACCGCGCCTATCGCGGCGACCACGGAGGTGATGCCCAGGACCAAGGGCTCCGGCGCGCCGAACCAGGACAGCAGCGCGCCGATGGCCACCGAGACCGTGACCAGCGCGCCCGCCTGCAGCTCATGGCCCAGGCGCTGGCGCAGCGGCTCGTGCCGGGCGTAGATCGAGGTGAAGGCGCCGAAGGCCGCGTAGATCGTCAGGTCCGGGCGCCCCAGGAGCATCAGCATCACGAGCGGGATCCCCACGGCCAGGGCGATGCGCACCGCGGGCACGTGGTCCCGGCGGGAGGGGCCCACCTCGAACAGCTGGCGGACGGTGGACGATCCGGACACGCGGGCTCCTTCCTGCGGAAGAGTCGGGGCTGCTCTGGGCGGGAAGCGCTCCGATGAGGGACTGGGGCATCCGCGCTCGAGCGGAGGGAGGGGATGCGATGAGGCCCGAGGGCCGCCGTCGATGCTAGCCCCGCCCCGGGCGGACCGGCTCGGGCCGCTGCATCGGGGACAATGGACGGATGGACTCCGAGCAGACCCCCGTCCCCGAGACCCACCCGCTCTCCGGGCGGGACAGCTTCTCCTTCCGGGTGCGCTCCCGGCTGGCCGAGACCGTCGCCCAGCCCCCGCGGACCGATCCGCACGGCGACCCCGAGCCCCCGTGGCTGGGCCGCACCGGGGAGATCACCACACCGCACGGCACCATCCGCACGCCCGCCTTCATCCCCGTGGCCACCGCCGCGACCGTCAAGGCCGTGCTGCCGGAGGCCATGAAGGAGCTCGGCGCGCAGGCGCTGCTGGCCAATGCCTACCACCTGTACCTGCGCCCCGGTCACGATCTGCTCGACGAGGCCGGCGGGCTCGGCCGCTTCATGAACTGGGACGGCCCCACCTTCACCGACTCCGGCGGCTTCCAGGTCATGTCCCTGGGCTCCGGGTTCAAGAAGGTCATCGACATGGACGGCCCCTCCCCCAAGGGCCCCGTGGGCGATGACGACGTGGCCGAGGGCAAGGAGCGCCTGGCGAACGTCGACGACGACGGCGTCACGTTCATCTCCCATCTCAACGGCGACAAGCACCGGTTCACGCCCGAGGTCTCCATGCAGGTCCAGCACGGCATCGGCGCGGACATCATGTTCGCCTTCGACGAGCTGACCACCCTGCACAACTCCCGCGGCTACCAGGAGCGCGCCCTGGAGCGGACCCGACTGTGGGCGCTGCGCTGCCTCGAGGAGCACGACCGCCTCACCCGGGCCCGGCAGCACCGGCCGTACCAGGCACTGTTCGGCGTGATCCAGGGCGCCCAGTACGAGGACCTGCGCCGACAGGCCAGCCGCGACCTGGGAGCCATGGACTTCGACGGCTACGGCATCGGCGGGGCCCTGGAGAAGAAGAACCTCGGCACGATCGTGGGCTGGTGCGCCGAGGAGCTGCCCGAGGACCGGCCGCGCCATCTGCTGGGGATCTCCGAGCCGGACGACATCTTCGTGGCGCTGGAGGCCGGAGCGGACACGTTCGACTGCGTCTCGCCCACCCGCGTGGCCCGCACCGGGGCCTGCTATCACCCCAAGGGCCGGTTCAACCTCCCGGCGGCGCGCTTCAAGCGGGACTTCCGCCCGATCGACGAGGACTGCGACTGCTACACCTGCGCGCACTACACACGCGCCTACATCCACCACCTGTTCAAGGCCAAGGAGCGGGTGGCGGCCACCCTGGCCTCGATCCACAATGAGAGGTTCACCGTCCGCCTGGTGGACCGCGCCCGCGAGGCCATGGAGGACGGGTCCTACCTGGCCTACCGGGACGCGACCCTGGCCGACTACTACAGCGGCGACCACCCGTGAGCCGCGCCCACGCCTGCGACCCGAGCACGTGAGCCACAAGGAGGCACAGATGACCGAGAACCCCAGCGACCGCCCCAGCTCCGACCTGGATCGCGTCCCCGCCGAGCAGCGCTGGCGCCTGCAGCGGGTCCTGCCGCACCCGTCGTCGCGGATCTACCAGGCCCTTATGGACCCCGAGCTGCTGCCGCGCTGGTACGGGCCGCAGGGCTGGAGCGTGCACCCCGAGTCCCTCGAGCTGGATCCGCGACCGGGCGGCATCCGCCGCTTCGCCATGGTCATGGACGACGACCCCCAGATGGGCGCCCCCTCCCACGGCCGGCACGCGGCGATCGTGCCGGAGGAGATGCTCGAGATCCAGGAGGCGCTGCCGGGGCCCGATGGCGAGCCCACCGAGCATCTGATCCTGCTGCGCATCGAGCTCGTGACCGTCGACGGCGGGACCCGGATCGAGCTGCTGCAGGGGCCGCTGCCGGAGGAGGTCCACGCGACCGCCAAGGGCGCCTGGGACTCCTCGCTCGATCGACTGCGCGCGCTGCTGGATTCCCGGGAGTCCTGATGAGCCCTCAGATCCGTCGGCTGACCCGCCTGGTCTCCGTGCTGCGCGCCGAGAACCCCGGGCCCATGACGCTCGAGGGCACGAACAGCCTGCTGCTGCGCGCGCCGGGCTCCGACGGCGTCGTCGTGGTGGATCCCGGCCCCGACCTGCCGGAGCACGTGCAGGCTCTCGCCGCGGCGGGGCCCGTGGAGCTGGTGCTGATCACGCACCGCCACAATGATCACACCGAGGCGATCGATTCCCTGCGCGAGCTGACCGCAGCGCCCGTGCGGGCCGCGCTGCCGGAGCACTGTCGCCATGGGCAGCCGCTGCGCGACGGCGAGCGCCTCACCGCCGCCGGGGTCTCGATCGAGGTGCTGGCCACGCCGGGGCACACCTCCGACTCCCTGAGCTTCCGGATCCTCGACGACGCCGCGCTGATCGATGGTGCCGCGATCGCCCCCATCCTCACCGGCGACACCGTCCTGGGCCGCGGCACGACCATGATCGACCACCCGGACGGCACGCTGGGCGACTACCTGGCCTCGCTCGATCGGCTCGAGGCCGCCGGTGGCCTCGGTCTTCCCGCCCATGGTGAGCCGCTGGCGGATCTGTCCGCGACCTGCCGGGAGCTGCGCGATCATCGGATCGAGCGTCTGGACGAGGTCCGCGCAGCCCTTGAGTCCGTGGGCGCGACAGCCCAGGAGGTCTCCGCCGACGAGCTCGCCGAGCGCATCTACCCGGAGGTCCCCGAGCAGGTCCGCCCGGCGGCACGTCGGTCGGTCGAGGCCCAGCTGGCGCATCTGCAGCAGGGCTGAGCCCCGCCGTCGTCGTCGAGCGGCCTCTGCCTGTGCGCTCAGCGCCCCAGACGCACGCGCAGAGGCCACTCGATTCCGGAAGGCACAGCGAGGAGCCAGGAGGCCTCAGGCGGTCACGGCGCCGTAGTCCTCGATCTTCTTGACGCGCGCCACCATGGCGTAGGTGACCGGGAGCATGACGACCTCGATCAGGCACTTCCAGACGTAGCCGACGAGCACGTAGTTCAGGAACTGCCCCGGCGTCTCGATGCCGATCACGGGGGCGGCGATCGCGCAGAAGATGATCGTGTCCACGAGCTCGCCCACCAGCGTGGAGGCCATCAGCCGCGCCCACAGGTGCCGCTCCCGGGTGCGCTGCTTGACCTTGACCAGCACGTACGCATTGAGCAGCTGCCCCACCAGGAAGCCCAGCAGGGAGGCCAGGACGATCAGCGGCACCGGGCCCAGGGTCTGCGCGAAGGCCTCCTGGCCCTCGTAGAACGGTGCGGCCGGCAGCGCGATGATGACCCAGAAGCACAGGCTCGCGAAGGCACCGGCGGCGAAGGCCATCAGCGTGGAGCGCCGCGCGGCGCGGAAGCCCCAGACCTCGGAGACCACATCGCCCACCACATAGGCCAGCGGGAAGAGGAAGAAGCCGCCGTCGGTGATGATCGGGCCGATCTGCACGCCCTTGGTGGCGCCGATGTTGGACAGCACCAGGATCACGGCGGTCGCGGCGACGAACAGGTCGAACAGGCTGCGGGGGCGGCGGGCGTACTGGGCCGCGGTCATCGGGGACGACGACGGCGTGCGGGGGTCGCTGGTCATGCGGCAGGGCTCCTGGGGAGGGGTGGTCAGCGCCGAGCGGAGCGGGCTGATGCCGTCTCCGTCGCGCGTGGATCCGAGCGCGGCACGACCTGCAGGAGCCTGGGGGCTGCGCAGGTCCGACGGACGCGCTGCCTGCCACCCAGCGCGTCGAACCGTCTCGACCGCGCCAGGATACAGGCCGCGATGACCGCCCACGACGGCCATGTTGGTGCCACCCGCCCAGCAGGAGCAGAATCGAGCCATGACTTCTGCACCCGCTGCTCAGACTCCCCCGTTCGCGCTCACGATCGCCGGCAACGAGGCCACCGGCGGCGCCGGCGCCCAGGCGGATCTCAAGACCTTCCAGGAGCTCGGCGTCTTCGGCTCGCTGGCGCTGACCTGCATCGTGTCCTTCGACCCCAGCAACGACTGGGGCCACCGCTTCTCCCCGGTGGATCCGCAGGTGATCGCCGATCAGCTCGACGCCGCCTCCTCGGCCTACGACCTCAGCGCCGTCAAGATCGGCATGCTCGGCTCACCGCAGACCATCGACGTCGTCGCCCAGGCCCTCGAGTCCCTGAAGACCCCGCACCTGGTGCTGGACCCGGTGCTGATCTGCAAGGGCCAGGAGCCCGGTGCCGCACTCGACACGGACAAGGCGCTGACCGCCCAGATCCTGCCGAAGGCCACGTTCGTGACGCCCAACCACTTCGAGTCGATCTCGCTGTCCGGAATGGACGACATCACGACCGTCGAGCAGCTCGAGGAGGCCGCCAAGCGCATCCACGAGCGCTCCGGGGCCGCAGTGCTCGCCAAGGGCGGCGTGCGCCTGGAGGGTCCGGACGCCGTGGACGTGTTCTACGACGGCACCACGACCGAGGTCCTGTCCTCGCCGAAGGTCGGCGACATCGCCGTCGCCGGAGCCGGCTGCACCCTGGCCGCGGCGATCACCGCCGAGCTGGCCAAGGGCCTGTCCCCGCTGGAGGCGGCCCAGGCCGCCAAGGAGTTCGTCTCGGCCGGCATCCGCCAGCGCGTGAGCTCCCACGCCCCGTTCGACTCCCTGTGGCAGGGCGGGCTGGCCGCCGAGCGCGCCTGAGCAGCAGCGCCCCACACATTCCATTCAGGGCATATGACGATCGCGGCCCCGCACTGCAGTCGATGCAGTGCGGGGCCGGCTTTCGCCTCCGAGCAGCTCCCGGACACTTCCGCGGAGTCATGAGCTCCGGAATCCCGATGCGAACCCAACTGAGGATCAGAAGGTCCTGGACGGCGGACGCGGATCGAGGCGAGGAGGCGCAATGGATCCGACAACTGGCCTCGCGCCTCGCGAGTCGATCGACGACGTCGTCCGCGGGCTCCGCGAGCTGCGCGGCTCCGTCGGGGATCCGTCCCTCGCGCAGATCGCTCAGCGGATCACCGAGCGCCGCATCGCCCGGGGCACGCCGGAGGCGGCCGCCCGAACAGCCGCCCACTGCCGAGACGACGCAGCCCGGCACTCCTCACCAGGAATACGCTCCGCAGACTGAGGGTTATGGGAGGTGACGCGGCACGGAAGAATCCGTCGCCGCGCACAAACCTGAATGAAAGGAGCACGACATGGCAGTCTCCGACAAGAAGGTGGCCTTCCTGCTGACCCGCGGCGTGGAGCAGATCGAGCTGACCAGCCCCCGCCAGGCCCTCGACGAGGCGGGCGCGACCACCACGCTCATCTCGCCCTCGGAGGGCACCATCCAGGCCATGCAGAGCGACTGGGACCACGGCGACACGTTCGACGTCGACCTCCCGGTCGGCCAGGCGCGGGTCGAGGACTTCGACATGCTGGTGCTGCCCGGCGGCACCCTGAACTCCGATGCCCTCCGTCTGGACGAGGACTCGGTGGAGCTGGTCAAGGCGTTCTTCGCCGCGGACAAGCCCGTGGCCGCGATCTGCCACGCCCCGTGGACCCTGGCCCAGGCGGGCGTAGCGAAGGGCCGCCGCCTGACCTCGTTCGCATCCACCCAGGTGGACCTCAAGAACGCCGGGGCCGACTGGGTCGACGAGGAGGTCGTCGTCGACGGCAACCTCATCACCTCGCGCAGCCCCGAAGACCTGGAGGCCTTCAACCGCGAGATCGCCCGGGCCCTGTCCTGAGCCTTCGCGCAGCACTGCGCCCCGCCCGCTCCGCTCGGAGCAGGCGGGGCGCCTCACTGTCAGCTCATGCTCAGGAGATTCCAAGTAAGTCTCGCCTCACTCAGGGGCCTTTTGGCGACATCCGACAGTAAGGTGTCAGCATGCCCAAGATCCAAGCGGCCACCAACGCCGAGCAGCGCGAGCACACCAAGCACGCCATCCTCGAGTCCTTCGGCCAGCTGCTGTACCAGCAGGGCCTGACCGGGCTCACCATGACCCATGTGGCCCGCAACGCCGGCATCGGCCGCACGGCCGTCTACAACTACTTCGCGGACATGGGCGAATTGCTCATCGCCTTCACCATGGACGAGACCGATCGCTTCATGCGCGAGCTGCACGCCGAGCTCGCCCTGGTCGAGAATCCCGTGGACAAGCTCGGCGTGTACGTCCGCGCCCAGCTCGACGACCTCTCGCGCCGTCACATCCCCCCGGGGCCGGCCATGCGCACGGTGCTCTCCCCGGAGGACTTCCAGAAGCTCGGCGCCCACGTGGGCTCGCTGCGACTCGTGCTCATCGACATCCTCCGCGAGGCCGTCGCCGACGGCTGGCTGCCGGACGGCGACCTCCCGGAGATGGGCCGCCTGGTCCACGGCTCCCTGGCCTCCACGGCCGACCGGGAGGCCAACTCGGAGGAGGACCGCGCCGCCCACGAGCGCCACGTCCGCGCCACGGTCACCTTCATCCTGCGCGGGCTGGGTGCCCGCTTCGACGACGACGGATCCCCCGTCCGCCTGTCCGAGCCCTCCCCTGCCCTGAGCCTGGCCGGCTGATCAGCCCACCTGCACGGACTCGACCCGGTACCACTCAGTCAGGATCCTGACGAAGGGCGCCGCCAGCTCCTCGGCACGATCCAGTGCGCGCTTCTGCGAGCGGATGCCCAGGCCCCAGCCATCCGTATAGCCCTTGGCCAGCCACTGCAGGTCATCTGGCAGGAACTTCTCAGCCAGCAGCAGCTTCCGCGCGCCGAGCTCGGTCCTTCCGGACTGCGGGTGGCTCGTGCTCACCAGCAGGCGCTCTTCATGGCCCTTCAGCACCCCGTGGTAGAGCCGCTTCAGGTGCACGACCCAGCCCGGGCGAGGCGACCACGACGCACGGCATGTCGGAGGCGCCCGCCGCACTTCGACGTCCCAGTCCTGCGGCAGCCGCAGCTGCAGGTCCAGGCTCTCCAGCTTGCCGCTGACCAATGACTTCCACTCCATCGCGTTCTGCCCTCTCCCCTCGGCGTTCAGCTGCCCGCACCTCGCGTCGCGGGGCCTGACTCTCGGGAGGCTACGACCGCGGCACCGAGCATTGCAGGCCGGCGTCGGGCTCCGAATACCGGGGCACGACGCCGGGGTCCGGCGCGGGAGCCCTGCAGCCGAGGCCGCGGGCAGGGGAAGGGGCGGCTCAGCTGGTCAGCACACCGGTGCGCGGCGGGATGTAGTGCCCGGCGACGGTGACCCCGTAGTCGAGGAAGTTGATCCGCACCCAGCGGCCGTCGCTGAGCTTGCGGGAGTGCACGAAGCGGTCGTCGGCGAACTGCGTGTCGCCCACGGCATGAAGGCTCTTCCAGTTCACCGCGTAGCGCAGATCAGCGGTCTCGGAGCGGTCCTCGTCCAAGGAGTACCAGAAGATGCTCTCTCGGAACGGCTTGCCGGAATCGCGCGTCTCGCGGCAGGTCGTCTCGGCCTCGGAGACCCCCGTCTGCATGTGGCTGCCGGAGGTCCGGGACATCAGCGTGGCCGCCAGGACCATGGACATGTCGTGGGCCCGGCGGTCGTTCACGCGGGATTGGAGGCTCGCGGCGTTCGAGGTGGAATCCAGCAGGCAGCTGCTGCCGACGCTCCCGCTGGCCGTGGGGGTCGTCGTGGCGTTGACCGCGAAGTTGTGCATGACCACGGGCGTGCCGGTGGCGGCCACGCGGTTCATGAGCGCGCCGTTCTGCTGGGTCACGTACCAGGGCCCCAGGGGCGCGCCGTTCGAGCCGCCGACCGTGGACTCGCGGAAGATCCAGTCCAGCTCCCGCGACTGGCCCAGGCGCAGCGCCAGCGACTGCTGATTCGGGCAGTCCGAGTACACGCCGAGGTTGCCGGCGACCCCGGCCCTGCCGTCGCGGCGAGCCACCTCGTCGTCGATCGCCGCGACGGTGCGCAGCATCGCCTGCCCGTACCCGTCGTCGGCGCCCCACGGACCCCAGGTGCTGATGTCGCGCATGTTCTGGTTCTAGGCAGGAGACATCGCCATGTCATCCAGGCGGGGGCAGGACCTCACTGCTGCTGCACGGCCCCCGGCCACATGTCCTCCACCGCGTACCGGTCGCCGATCGAGAAGTCGTACTGCACGAGCTGCAGATCCTGGAGCAGATCCGCTCGGGCCGCGTCCAGGTTCTCCCGATCCAGCTCCTCGCCCTGCGGATCCAGCAGGCGCTCGCGCTGGATCACCGGCATGCTGGAGTTCACGTCCTCGAGCAGCGCCAGATAGGGCGTGACGGGGGCGTCGGCGACCTCATAGACCTTGGGCAGGAACATGGCCGGGGTGGCCACCGTGCCCTGCGAGGTCTGCTCCGTCTCGCTGCTCCACACGTAGTACGGGGTCTGCAGGCTGGTCTCCGGATCGTTCTGCTCGCGCAGCTCATCCGAGTAGACGCCGGGCAGGTGATCTCCGTAGAACACCACGACGGTCTTCTCATCCCGATCGCGCAGCTGCTGCAGGAACTCCGCCATCGCCTCGTCGGTGCTGTGCAGACCGCGGGCGTACTGGCTCAGCTGCCCGGTGTCCGAGCCGTCGGAGACCTCGACGCCGATCGGGTCGTCGTAGAAGTCGAAATAGGGACCGTGGTTCTGCATGGTCACAAGGTTCGTGAACAGGGGCTCGTCGGTGGTGTCCATCTGGTGGAGCACCTCGTCGAAGGCGGAGGCGTCGCTGATGTACGGACTGCCGCCCAGGTGGTCGTCCTCCTGGATGCTGTCCTCGTTGACCACCCGGTCGAAGCCGAAGTTCTCGTAGACCGCAGGGCGCTTGTACATGTGCAGGTTGTAGGGGTGGATGGCCACCGAGACGTGGCCCGTCTCCTCGAAGGCCCCCACGGCAGACGGGTAGCCGTCCAGGTCGCTGACGAAGTTCTGGTACGGCGAGCTCGCCTGCTGGCGGAACAGGCCGACGGGCTGACCGGTCAGCGACTCGAACTCCATGGTCGAGGTGCCGCCGCCATAGGAGTTGGAGTACATGGTCCCGGACAGCGTCTCGTCCATGATCTCGCGGGTCTGCGGGATGGGGTCCTCGTCGAGGGCGACCCCGTCCATGCGCGTGGGGTCGGTGAACGACTCGGAGAGGATGACCACCACATTGGTGTCCTCGAGGGAGCCGTCGCGCCCGGCATTGATCTGCTCGGCACGGCCCTCGTAGCGCTCGGCGAGATCATCCATGGCCGCCTCGTCGTAGCCCTCGGGCTCGGCCATGGGGTCGGTCGGCATGTTGTACAGGAATCCGCCCACGAAGCCGTGGACCCGGTAGTTGTAGAGCTGGCTGGAGTTGCCCCACTCCTGCCCCTTCGTGTTGTAGAGCGCACGCCACATGTTGGAATCGGAATTGAAGCCCACGGTGTGGACGAGCGCAGCGCCCGTCACGATCACGCCGATCACCCGCAGGCCCAGGTAGCGCTTGTTGACCCCGCCCTCCGGGCGGCGCAGGCGCGGACGGGGGAAGCGCCGCGCGGCCAGCTTGCCGATCACGACGATCACCAGCACCAGCACGACGAGTCCGATCACCACCCCGGCGATCATCCGCCCCGTGACCATCGAGAGCAGGAAGCCCGCCTGGCTCACGAACTCCATGTCGCTGGGGAACACAGGCTCCTGCCGCATCATCAGCTTCTGCTTGCTGGCCACCGACAGGATCGCCAGGGCGGCAGTGACGATGCCGACCGACCACCAGAACCGCCCGAGCAGCAGCCACAGGAAGGCCATCAGCAGGAAGATCACCAGGACGTCGAACGGCGAGACCAGCCCCGCAAGGTCCCCGAAGGTGTCGCCCTCCACGCGCACGGAGCTCTGCAGCATGAACGCGCAGGTCGCCGAGAGCACGAGCATCACGACCGCACCGCCGAGGATTCCGGTCCAGCGAGGACGGGGCGCAGGGGAGTCTTCGGGGGTTGTCGTGCTGTGCATGCAGGACACGGTATCTGTAAAGACTCTGTTCACCTTCGCCGGATTCATCACACCTGATGGCGACGCGCGTCACATCCGATGGGTCGGCGCTCCCTGCGCCGACCCGGTTGGTGGCAGGTGTGCACTCCATCAGCGCTGACGAGGTGCATACCTGCCGCCAACCCGAGGCCCCGGACGAACCCATAGGAAAAAAGCATGAGCCGCGACATCGTCTGTCAACGATGTCGCGGCTCAGGACAAGGGCGGAGGATGGGGGATTTGAACCCCCGAGGGCGTTAACCCAACACGCGTTCCAGGCGTGCGCCATAGGCCGCTAGGCGAATCCTCCTGGCTGCAAGATCGCACCGCAGGGCGCGAACATGCAGGGACCATCGTAGACCATGTCCCGCCGAGGGCGGAAATCCTCGGGGCGGGAGGCGGGGTTTCACAGCCTCGGCACCGGTCCGATACACTCTTCGACAGCCCCTCGTGCGGCGTCATCTTGAGGAACTCCCCCAGGGCCGGAAGGCAGCAAGGGTACTTGGGCTCTGACGGGTGCACGAGGGGTCTTCGCATGCCCGGAGCGCGCTCGGCGCCCGTCATCCACTGCACCGGCTCCGCCTCTCAGGACGTCGGAGGCCGTCGCTACAGTGTCCGTGTGACGACCGCCCTGTACCGCCGCTACCGCCCCGAGTCGTTCGAGGACGTCATCGGCCAGTCCCATGTGACCGAGCCGCTGATGACCGCACTGCGCAAGAACAAGGTGAACCACGCCTACCTGTTCTCCGGCCCGCGCGGCTGCGGCAAGACCACCTCGGCGCGCATCCTGGCGCGCTGCCTCAACTGCGCCCAGGGCCCCACGCCCACACCCTGCGGGCAGTGCGAGTCCTGCCGCGATCTGGCCCGCGACGGCGCCGGCTCCCTGGATGTCATCGAGATGGACGCCGCCTCCCACGGCGGCGTGGATGACGCCCGCCAGCTGCGCGAGCGCGCCACGTTCGCCCCGGTGCGGGACCGCTACAAGATCTTCATCATCGACGAGGCCCACATGGTCACGCGCGATGGCTTCAACGCGCTGCTGAAGATCGTCGAGGAGCCGCCGGAGCACATCAAGTTCATCTTCGCCACCACGGAGCCCAACAAGGTCCTGCCGACCATCCGCTCCCGCACGCACCACTACCCGTTCCGCCTGGTCCCGCCCGAGCCGCTCATGGAGTACCTCAGCGCCCTGTGCGAGCAGGAGGGCGTGGGCGTGGAGCCCGGCGTGCAGGCCATGGTGGTCCGCGCCGGCGGCGGCTCCGTGCGCGACTCCCTCTCCGTGCTGGATCAGCTCATGGCCGGCACCGATCAGGACCAGATCAGCTACGACCTGGCCAGCTCGCTGCTCGGCTACACGCACGGGGCCCTGCTCGACGACGTCGTCGACGCCTTCGCCTCCGGGGACGCCGCCACGGTGTTCCGCGCCGTCGATCGCGTGATCCAGACCGGCCAGGATCCCCGGCGGTTCGTGGAGGACCTGCTGGAGCGCTTCCGCGATCTCGTGATCGTGGACGCCGTGCCGGAGAACGCGGGCAACATCCTCCACGGCACCCCGGAGGACCAGATCGCCCGCTTGCGCAATCAGGCCCATCAGATGGGCGCCTCCGAGCTCTCGCGCTGCGCGGACATCACCAATGAGGCCCTGACGGAGATGGTGGGGGCCACCTCGCCGCAGCTGCACCTCGAGCTGCTGTGCGCCCGGCTGCTGCTGCCCTCGGCGGAGAACACCACGCGCGGCGTCGGCGTGCGCGTGGATCGCCTCGAGCGCCGTCTGAACATCGGGCGCACGGGTGCCCCCACCGGCCCTCTGCTGGACGTGCCCCGGGAGCAGGCCTCCTCGAGTGCTGGGCAGGAGCAGACCGGCTCGGGTGTTTCGCAGCAGACCACGGCGCCTGAGCCCGCACCGGCCCAGAGCGAGCAGCCCGCGGCCACCGCGAGCACCGCTCATGACGATTCCGCGCCGACTCCCGTACAGCACCACGACGCTCCCGCTCAAGCTTCCGCACAGGACCAGCCCGAGACGCAGGAGGCGGATCCGCTCACGGCGGTCGAGGGCGGCTTCGGGAAGTTCCGCGGACGCCAGCCGGAGCAGTCTGCCGAGTCCCGCGAGCAGTCGGCCCAGGCTCCGGAGGACCCCGCCCCGGCGGAGTCTGCGCCGGATCAGACGCCCCAGCGGCCCCCGCACGCCGATGAGTCCGCCTCCCGCGGCCCGGCCAGCGGCGGCGAGATCGACATGATCCGCAACTCCTGGACCGAGATCATCGCGGCCCTGGCGGAGATCCACCGCGTCTCGTGGATGACCACCATGCGCGGGACCCCCATCGCCTTCGACGGCTCCGTCCTGCAGCTGATGTTCGACGCCGAGGGCGATCGCAAGAACTTCCCGCGCTTCGAGCCGAACCTCGTCCAGGCGATCCACCAGGTGCTCGGCGTGAACTGCCGCGTGGAGGCCGTCGGCCCCCAGTCCGGGCCCGGCGGTGCCCGCGACGACTCCGCAGGACCCCGTGGCGGCGGGCCTCGGGGACACGGGTCGAGCGGGCCGGCCGGCCCCGCTCCCAGCGGACCGGGTCCGGCAGGCAACCGCAGCGCGGGCCCCGGTGCCCCGAGCTCGAACGGTCCGAGAGGCCGCGCGAGCGCTTCGGCACAGGCCGACTCGGCTCAGCCCGGCTCAGGGCAGCGCGAGGCTGGGCGCAGCCCCTCCGACCCGCCGGGCGGACAGCCGCAGGACAGTCGCGGCGATGACCGAAGTGAGGCGCAGGAGAACGGGGGCCGGGAGACCGGCCCTCGGCCGTTCCCTGGGCAGCAGCAGCGACCGCCGCAGCGCGAGCAGCCGCAGCATGAGCAGGCTCGAGCACAGTCCCGCAGCCAGGCCCCGCAAGACGAGGCCCAGCGGGAAGACGCTCAGCAGGAAGGACCTCAGCAGGACGACTCCGCCGAGGTGACGTCCTGGGCCGTGGCCCCGATCCCCACCTCTGACCCGGTGGAGGCCGCCCCTGCCGGCCCCGATGCCCCCGCCCAAGACTCCACCCCCGAGGTGCCCGAGGCCCCGGCCGGTCCTGCCCCCACCGGCGCTGCCCCCACAGCCGCCGCTGCGGAGGAGACCGCCCAGCAGGGCCCGGCTCCTGAGCAGTCGCAGAGCGGCACCTCGGCCCGGTCGTCGGCTCAGCGCGCTGAGCAGACTCCATCGGAGGCCGAGGACTCCCCGCCGTCCGCACAGGACGCCCGCGCCGCCTGGGCGCAGTCGGTCGAACCGCACCAGGATGCGCAGGGGACCGCGCAGCCATCTGCTGCCCGGGAGCAGACCAGGTCCGGGGAGCGCGGCGAGTCCCGCGCGCAGTCGGCACACGGCCGACAGACAGGCACCCGCGAACAGCCGGCCCCCTCGCAGCGGCCCCAGCGATCGGCGCAGCGCCGACGAGGCGAGGACCCCTCGCCGGATCCGGTCGTGCCGACCAGCCCGTACGACGACATCCCCTGGCCGGACGAGGCTCCCCCCGAGGAGGAGCCCCCCTTCGAGGACCCGGGCTTCCGCGGGGCGCCGTCGCGCGCAGCGGCCGGCTTCGGCGCCGGCCAGGGCGCGGACGCCGGTCCGCAGCACGACACCCCCGCCCCCCAGGACACGGCGCAGCAGACTCCGACCCCGCCCGCAGAGCCGGCCCCGGAGCAGCCGTCCCAGCCCGCAGAGCCCGCCTCGGTGCAGCCATCCCAGGACTCGCAGCAGCCGCCCCAGGAGGAGACCCCGCCGGAGCAGTGGCGCCCCTCGACGGGCGCGCGCCCTGCAACCGATTCCCCCGGCGCCGCAGGAGGGGCAGGCTCCGCAGCAGCAGGTTCCGCCTCCGGAGCATCCGCCTCGAGCTCGGCAGCACCGGCAGCACCGCGCAAGCAGAGCTTCCGTGAGCGCCACGCCGCCCATTTCGCCGCCGCCCAGCGCAGCGCGGAGCCGAGCCGGACTGCGTCGTCGGCCCCGGACCTAGACTCGGAGGCGACGTTCTCGCCCAGTGAGGACGACGAGGCCGTGGAGAACACGGATCAGAGTTCGCGAGCGCTCATCGAGCGCATCCTCGGCGGGCGGCTCCTGGAGGAGATCCCGCACCAGCCCGGTCTCTGAGGCCGTCGTCGTCCTCCGTGTCCGAACCCCTCCCCATCGAAACGAGTGATCCGTGTACGAAGGCGCAGTCCAGGACCTGATCGACGAGCTCGGTCGACTCCCCGGCGTGGGCCCCAAGTCCGCCCAGCGCATCGCCTTCTTCCTGCTCGATGCCGAGCGCTCGGACGTGCAGTCGCTGGCCGATGCCCTGATCGCGGTCAAGGAGCGGGTCCAGCACTGCGAGACCTGCGGCAACGTCTCCGAGCAGGAGCAGTGCAATATCTGCCGCGATCCCCGTCGCGACCGCACCGTGATCTGCGTGGTCGAGGAGTCCAAGGACGTCATGGCCATCGAGCGCACCCGCGCCTTCCGCGGGCTGTACCACGTGCTCGGCGGCTCCATCAATCCGATCGGCGGCATCGGACCTGATCAGCTGCGGATCCGCGAGCTGATGACCCGCCTGTCGGATGAGACCGTCCAGGAGATCGTCCTGGCCACCGATCCCAACCTCGAGGGCGAGGCGACCGCCACCTACCTGGCGCGCATGCTGCGGACCCTGGGCATCACGGTGACCCGCCTGGCCTCCGGGCTGCCCGTGGGAGGGGACCTGGAGTACGCGGACGAGGTCACGCTGGGGCGGGCGTTCGAGGGCCGTACCGCGGTCAGCTGAGCGCACCGATAGACTGGCCCGAATGCCGCCGAGAAGCCTTCGGCGCGCAAGCAGCCAGAACCAGCCGGGGGTACCAGAACAGATGAGCCTGATCGTGCAGAAGTTCGGCGGATCGTCGGTCGCAGACGCGGCCAGCATCCGTCGAGTGGCACGTCGTGTGGTCGAGACCCGGGATGCGGGCAACGACGTCGTCGTGGTGGTCTCCGCCATGGGCGACACCACCGACGAGCTGATCGACCTGGCCAACGAGGTGGCGCCCAAGCCGCCCGCCCGCGAGATGGACATGCTCCTGACCTCCGGCGAGCGGATCTCCATGTCCCTGCTGGCCATGGCCGTCAGCGCCTACGGCGCACCGGCCCAGTCCTTCACGGGCTCGCAGGCCGGCATGATCACCGACGGCGACCACGGCGCTGCCTCCCTGGTGGAAGTCAATCCCGAGCGCATCCGCGAGTCCCTGGACGAGGGCAACATCGCGATCGTCGCCGGGTTCCAGGGCGTGCACCGGGCCACCAAGGACATCACCACGCTGGGCCGCGGCGGCTCGGACACCACGGCCGTCGCCCTGGCTGCGGCGCTGGAGGCAGACGTCTGCGAGATCTACTCGGACGTGGACGGCGTCTTCACGGCGGATCCGCGCATCGCGCCCAAGGCCCACAAGCTCGAGGAGATCTCCTCGGAGGAGATGCTGGAGATGGCCGCCAACGGCGCCAAGATCCTGCACCTGCGCTGCGTCGAGTACGCCCGCCGCTTCGGCGTGAAGCTGCACGTCCGCTCATCCTTCACCCACCACGAGGGCACCTGGGTCATCCCCAGCCCCGATGACACCACCGTCTCTGTGCACACCCAGGAGATCCCCTTGGAACAGCCGCTGATCGCAGGAATCGCCCACGACCGCACCCAGGCCAAGATCACCGTCGTCGGCGTCCCGGACCGCCCCGGGATCGCCTCCGGCATCTTCCGGCTGCTGGCCGATGCCAAGGTCAACGTGGACATGATCGTGCAGAACGTCTCGGTCTCGGACGAGAAGACCACGGACCTGTCCGTGACGATCCCGGAGACCCAGGGCGATCTGGCCATGTCCATGCTGCGCGCGGCCGAGGAGAAGATCGGCTACGCGAGCCTCGAGTACAACGACCAGGTCGGCAAGCTCTCCCTGGTCGGCGCGGGCATGAAGTCCAACCCGGGCGTATCCTTCACGTTCTTCGACGCCCTGGCCGAGCACGACATCAACATCGACATGATCTCCACCTCCGAGGTGCGGATCTCCGTGGTCACCGCGGCGGATCGCCTCGACGACGCTGTCCGCGCCGTGCACACCGCGTTCAACCTGGACTCCAACCAGGACGCCACGGTCTACGCGGGCACCGGGCGCTGATCGCCCGTTTTGTCCACAGCAGCACCCGCTGCGACGCAGCTCGACGCCACTGCCCCGGTCCTCGGCCCGGAGCAGTGGCGTCAGTCGCAGGAAGCCCACCTCCGGCGAGTCCGGACCTGGACCGAACCGTTCCGCGAGCGCCGTCACCGCGGGCTCAAGCACCCGGTCGACGACTTCCTGTTCACCTACTACTCCTTCTCCCCGGGCAAGTTCGAGCGCTGGACCCCTGGGGCCGGCGTGGTCCTGCTCGACGGTTCCGCGGAGTTCTCCGGGCAGAAGTTCTGGCGGCCCCTCTCCCGGGAGGAGTCCGGCCGGCTGGGCCTGGCCTGCGACGACGGCGCGGTCACCCTGGACGTCGAGGCCTTCCTGTCCACCCGGGGGCCGGCGGTGGAGTTCGTGGACATGCTCGTCCGGCGCACCGCCGGACGGCCCGGGCACTTCGGCTGCTTCGGGATGCACGAGTGGGCGATGGCCTACCGGGCCGCCGTGCACGGCGTGCGCCATGAACAGCTCCCGCTGAGGCTGGGGACCGAAGGGACAGACGCCGTCGTCGAGGCCAGCAAGCTCAAGTGCACCCATATCGACGCGTTCAGGTTCTTCGCCCCGGAGGCAGCACCCAGGAACGCGCTGCGGCCCACCCGGGAGAATCAGCGAGAACTGGAGCAGCCCGGCTGCCTGCACGCGAACATGGACCTGTATAAGTGGGCCTACAAGCTCTATCCGGCGCTGCCCTCCCAGCTCATCGCCGATGCCTTCGAACTGGCGATCGAGGTGCGGGCCACCGACATGGAGGCCTCCCCCTACGACCTCAGCGAGTGGGGATACGGGGTGGTCGCCGTTGAGACACCGGAGGGCAAGGCCGAGTACGTGCGGCGGCAGAAGTCCTTCGCCGAGCAGGCCCGGCCCATCCGTGCGAAACTGCTCGAACACACCACCGCACTGCTCGCCACATAAGCAGCTCGAAATCTGTTTCACTTTTTGAAACAGCTGGCTTACGGTCGAGATGATCTCCTGACCCGGCCGCCCACCACGGCCAGAACCTGACCACCTCCCAGGCGGCATACGATGGCACCCGCATCCCGACCGGTCGAAACCCAGCATGACGATCCACCCCGCCCAGGCATGCCACCGGCTGCCGCCCCGGCCCCGGGACCGCACTCACCGCTGCAGGCATCGGTATGGGAGAAGGTCAGCCATCTCCGGGGCAAGCCGGCCTTCACCGGGCAAGGCCCCGGGTGGCACGCGCTGGCGATCCTGGAACAGCGCCCCGTCGGCGGATACCTCTACCTCCCGTACGGCCCGGTAGCCCATACCGAACACGGATTTCTCGACGGCCTGGAGTGGGCCCGGGCGGTCGCCGGCGAATGCAGCTCCCTGTTCCTCCGGGTGGAGGCCCCGGTCCTGCACTCCTGGGCCGCCCCCACGCAACCGGCCGAGGTGTCCCGGCAACGCGCCCTGTTGTCCCGCCTGGGCTTCCGGCCCGCTCTGGCCGACCTCCAACCCCGCAGAACCCGCTGCATCGATCTGACCCTGCCGACCGACGAGATCCTGAGCGGCATGACGGGCACCAATCGCACCGTCTACCGCAGCACCGCCAAGCGGGGCATCACCATTGAGACCAGCCACGATCCAGCTGACGTCAGGTACCTCGCGAACCTCCTATCCCGAACCGTCGCCCGGCGCGGATTCACCGCACAGCAGGGCAGCCAGCTGGCGGCCCTGGCCGAAGCCGCTCTTCCGAACGGTCACGGCGCACTGTTCCTGGGCAAGCATCAGGGACGGGTCATCAGCGCGGTACTGGCCGTCGACGGCGGAGGTATCCGCATCTTCGCTCACGGAGCCACGGACCGGCGTTTCAGCAAACTCCGCGCGCAGCAGTCGGCCGTCGTCACCGCGATCCTGGACGCCAAGCGCCGCGGCCTCCAGGTGGCCGATCTCTACGGCATCGCCCCCACCGACGATCCGCAGCATCCGTGGGCCGGCTTCAGCCGCTTCAAGGCTTCCTTCGGCGGTTATGTCGTCGAGCACTCGGGGGCGTGGGATCTTCCCCTGTCGCCCGCGGCCTACCGGCTGGTGCGCTCGGGCAGGGCCGCCTGGCAGTGCCTGCGGTCACGACGTCGTGCTTGAACCCACCAGGTGCCCCTTTTAGCGATGCCATATCCTCCGGGATAGACTCTGCCTGTTCGTCCGTCGCCCGGTCAGCCGGCAGGCACAGTGCTCACTGCTCCGCGCCACGGACCCATCCGCACAATCCTCCCCAGGAGCGCTCGTGGCCCGCATCGTTGTAGACGTCATGCCCAAACCGGAAATCCTCGATCCGCAGGGAAAGGCCATCGTGCGGGCACTGCCCCATCAGGGGGTCACAGTGTTCTCGGGTGTCCGGCAGGGCAAGCGTTTCGAGCTCGAGGTGGACGGGGAGGTCACCGATGAGATCCTGGCCACCGCCCGGGAGGCCGCGGAGACCATGCTCTCCAACCCCGTGATCGAGGACGTGGTGAACGTCAGCGTGATCGACGACGTCGAGGCCTGATCCCTTGAGCGCCAACACTTTCGAAGCCCCCCTGGTCGCCGGCCTCCCGGTCCCCGGAACCGACCCGGCGTTGCAGGACGTACGGGTCGGCATCGTGACCTTCCCCGGCACCCTCGACGACCGTGACGCGGCCCGGGCCGTCGAGCTCGCCGGCGGCACCGCGGTACCCCTGTGGCACGCCGACGACGACCTCCAGGACGTCGACGCCGTGATCCTGCCGGGCGGCTTCTCCTACGGCGACTACCTGCGCGCCGGAGCGATCTCGCGCTTCGCGCCGCTGATGACCCGGCTGATCGACGCAGCCAACGGCGGTCTGCCGATCCTCGGGATCTGCAACGGCTTCCAGGTGCTCACCGAGGCCCACCTGCTGCCGGGCTCCATGATCCGCAACGACCATCTGAAGTTCGTGTGCCGGGATCAGCGCCTGCGCGTGGAGTCCACCGGCACCCCGTGGACCGCGCTGTACGAGCCCCGCGAGGAGATCGTGGTGCCGCTGAAGAACCAGGACGGCCAGTACGTCTGCGACGACGACACCCTGCGCATGCTCGAGGAGGAGGGCCGCGTGGTCTTCCGCTACCTCGGGGCCAACCCCAACGGCTCGCGCCATGACATCGCCGGCGTGCGCAATGCGGCGGGCAATGTCGTGGGCCTCATGCCGCACCCGGAGCACGCGATCGAGCCCGGCTTCGGACCGGACTCCTCGGCCGCAGGCACCGTCCCCATGCGCGGAGGGGCCGATGGCCTGCCCCTCTTCGTCTCCGCGTTGACCTCGATCGTGAACGGAGGCGCCCGCGCATGAGCGAGCAGCAGTTCCAGCTCGACACCGTCGAGCACGCCGCAGCCACCCCCGACACCGAGCTGCCCTGGGCCGAGCTCGGGCTCAAGCAGGACGAGTTCGACCGCGTCGTCGAGATCCTGGGCCGGCGCCCGACCGCCGCCGAGCTGGCCATGTACTCGGTCATGTGGTCCGAGCACTGCTCCTACAAGTCCTCCAAGGTCCACCTGCGCCAGTTCGGCGAGAAGGTCTCCGAGGAGATGACCAAGGACCTGATGGTCGGCATGGGCGAGAACGCCGGCGTGACCGACATCGGCGACGGCTGGGCCGTGACCTTCAAGATCGAGTCCCACAACCACCCGTCGTACGTGGAGCCCTATCAGGGCGCGGCCACGGGCGTGGGCGGGATCGTGCGCGACATCATCTCCATGGGCGCCCGCCCGGTGGCGGTGATGGATCCGCTGCGCTTCGGTGCGATCGATCACCCGGACACCCAGCGCCTGGTGCACGGGATCGTGGCCGGCGTGGGCGGCTACGGCAACTCGCTGGGCCTGCCGAACATCGGCGGCGAGGTCGAGTTCGACGCCTGCTACCAGGCGAACCCGCTGGTCAACGCCCTGGCCGTGGGCGTCATGCGCCATGAGGACCTGCGCCTGGCCAACGCCTCGGGCGCGGGCAACCGGGTGGTGCTCTTCGGCGCGCGCACCGGCGGCGACGGCATCGGCGGCGCCTCGGTGCTGGCCTCCGAGTCCTTCGACGACACCAAGCCGTCCAAGCGCCCCGCGGTGCAGGTCGGCGACCCGTTCGCGGAGAAGGTGCTCATCGAGTGCTGCCTCGAGCTGTTCCGCGACAGCCTGGTCGAGGGCATCCAGGACCTGGGCGCGGCGGGCATCTCGTGCGCGACCTCCGAGCTGGCCTCCAACGGCGACGGCGGCATGCACGTGGACCTGTCCTCGGTGCTGCTGCGCGATCCGTCGCTGACCCCGGGCGAGATCCTGATGTCGGAGTCGCAGGAGCGCATGATGGCCGTCGTGACCCCGGAGAAGGCCGCGGCCTTCGAGGAGGTCCTGGATCGCTGGGAGGTCGAATACTCCTGGATCGGCGAGGTCACCGACACCGGCCGGCTGGTCATCGACTGGCAGGGCGAGGTCATCGTCGACGTCGATCCGCGCACCGTGGCGCACGAGGGCCCGGTGTACGAGCGCCCCATGCAGCGCCCCGCGCGCACGGACGCCGTGCAGGCCGATCGCTTCACCGGATCCGCTGCGGACACCGGCCGCCCGGAGGGCGAGGCACTCGGCGAGGCCGTGCTGGAGCTGATGAGCTCCCCGAACATGGCCTCCACGGCGTGGATCACGGATCAGTACGACCGCTACGTCCAGGGCAATACCGCCATGGCCATGCCCGACGACGCCGGCGTGGTCCGCGTGGACGAGCAGACCGGGCTGGGCGTGGCCCTGTCGACCGACTGCAACGGCCGCTATGCCTACCTGGATCCGTACCGCGGCGCTCAGCTGGCCCTGGCCGAGGCCTACCGCAACGTCTCGACCTCCGGCGCCCGCCCCGTGGCCGTCTCGGACTGCCTGAACTTCGGCTCCCCCGAGGACCCCGAGGTCATGTGGCAGTTCGCCGAAGCGGTGCGCGGGCTGGCCGACGGCTGCCTGGAGATGGGAGTGCCGGTCACCGGCGGCAACGTGTCGCTGTACAACCAGACCGGCGAGGAGGCCATCCACCCCACTCCCGTGGTCGCCATGATGGGCGTGCTGGACGACGTCCGCCGGCGCACACCGTCGGGCTGGGATGACACCGCGGACGGCCAGGCGATCTACCTGCTGGGCACCACCGCCGATGAGCTCGACGGCTCCGAGTGGGCGCGTGTGCGCGGCCACCTGGGCGGACAGCCCCCGCAGGTGGATCTCCGGCGCGAGCGCCTGCTGGGCGAGCTCTTGATCAACATGTCCCGCGACGGCATGGTCGATGCCGCTCACGACGTCTCCGAGGGCGGCCTGGCCGCGACCCTGTCCGAGATGTGCCTGCGCTTCGGCACCGGTGCGCGGATCGGGCTCGGCGAGGTCTGCGAGCGCGACGGCCTGGACGTCTTCACCTTGCTGTTCTCCGAGTCGCAGGGCCGAGCCGTGGTGTCCGTGCCGCGCTCGGAGGAGGTGCGTTTCAAGGACATGTGCACCATGCGCCGCTACGAGTTCGCGCGCATCGGCGTGGTGGACGCGCAGTCAAAGGCCCTGGATCTGATGGGCCACGCCAAGCTGCCGCTGCAGCGCTTGCGCGAGGCCCACGAGTCCACGCTGCCTCGCCACTTCGGCTGAGGCTGATGCCCCGCGGCGCCCGCTCATCCCTTTCCGGGGCGGTCGGGCGCCGTTGCCGTACACTCATGCCCAGGCAACGGTCTTGAGACGGACTCGCATCGAGTCCGCAGCGCAGCGCGTCCGGTTCGGACGTCGTCCGTCGGATCTCGAGCCCGTCGAGGCAACGGAGGAAGCCGCCGTGACCGTCGAGAGCACTGGTCCCCTGGATGCGCACAGCATCACCACCGAGCGGCTCGAGCTGCGCCCGCTGACCCGCGAAGAGGTAGAGACGGCGTGCCGCTTCGAGCGCCTGCCGCAGTTCCACCCGGAGTTCCCCACCCCTGACGCCCGCGACGTCCTGCAGGTCGTCCAGGCCTCCGGTGAGTTCTTCTTCACGGAGTCCCCGTACGCGCCCATGGCGTGCGTGGAGCGCAGCACCGGGCTGATCATCGGCATCGCCGGGTGGGCCGCACCGCCCATCGACGAGGCCCTGGAGATCGAGGGGTTCCTGGTGCCGTCGTGCACCGGGCAGGGCTACGCGACCGAGGCTCTGCCCCGCCTGGTGGAGCTGGGCCTGCAGGATCCGCGCGTGGACTCGATCCGCATCTCGCTGCCGGACAACCGCGCCAGTCTGGGCCCTTTCCTGGAGCGCTTAGGCTTCACGGCGGTCGAATCCGCCGGGACCGAGGCCGAGTACCGCTACGCACCGTCGCGCTCATGAGCCCTGCCTCTACCGGCTCGTCGTCATCGATATGGCATTCGGCCCCTTCCAGGTCCATGATGTGAGGCATGACTCCCCTGTCGCGTGATCTGCATCCCTCCAACGGGAGGAGAGCGCCGAAGGACGAGGTCGTCGTCTCGATCACCTCGGCCCTGAATCACCGCGGCCGGAAGGAGGAGGCGCATCCTCCGGTCGATCACGATGACTTGGACGACGTCTTCCCCACCCCGCAGCAGCAGGAGCTGCTCCACCTGCTCACCGAGGGCGCCGACGACGAGTTCGCCGCCCGCCGTCTCGGCCTCGAGGTCTCCGACATCCGCCGCCTGCTGCTGGAGATGAGCACCGAGCTCGGCGCCTGCAACCGCTTCCAGCTCGCTCTGCGGGCCCGCGAGGCGGGTTGGGTCTGAGCACGTCGAGCCCCAGCGAGAAGCAGAGCGCGCCGCACCGCCCTAGGGCTTCCGACGCCGCCGCGGACCGAGCGCAGCTGCTGCTGCCCGTCCTGGCAGCCGTGCTCACCGCCGCCGTCGCCTTCTGGGGCATGACCGTCCCTCAGTTCTGGTTCGACGAGGCCGCGACCATCTCGGCCACGAACAGGCCCTTCGGCTCCCTGCTGCGCCTGCTGCAGGCCGTCGACGCCGTCCACGGCCTGTACTACGTCCTCATGCATCCCTGGGTGGCTCTGTTCGGGACCTCGGAGCTGGCCATGCGGACCCCGTCGGCGCTGGCCCTGACGCTCGCCGCCCCCCTGATCACCCAGGTGGCCATGATCTATGCCCACCGCTGGCTCCCGGACCGGGTGCTGCTGACAGGGCTGAGCACGGGCCTGATCTTCGCGGTGCTGCCCGGACTCTCCTGGGCGGGGCAGGACGCCCGCGGCTACGCCATGGCCGTCTTCGCCTCCGTCGCGGCGCTGCGGCTCTTCGAGCGCTTCCGGGACGAGCGCAGCACCGGGAGCCTGATCGGCTTCGCCCTGCTGCAGGCCGCGGCCATCGGCTTCTCCATGTACGCCGCCGGCTCAGTGCTCCTGTACCTGCTGCGCGCGGCGGCCTGGGGCCGTCGTCCGTTCCAGCAGGTCCTGTCCGCTACCGCTGCCACCACAGCCCTGGTGACCCCGCTGGGGCTGCTCGCGCTGTCCCAGCGCGAGCAGATCGGCTGGATCGACATGACGACGAGGCAGGTCGTGGGCCGCATGCTCCTGCGCACCTTCCCTCTGAGCCCGGGGAACCGGGGCGCGCCGTGGGACGACATCGCCGTGGGGCTGGCCCCCTGGCTCCTGGGCCTCATCATCGTGGTCCTGGCGCTCGGCCTGATCCGCAGCCCACTGCGCGGGCTCCTCCTGTGGCTGCTCGCCTTCCCGCTGCTGCCCCTCTCGTGCGTCCTGGTGGCGCAGCTCCTGGGCAAGCAGCTGTTCCAGGAGCGCTACTTCACCTTCTCCGCTCCGTTCCTGGTGCTGGCCGTGGCCCTGTCGCTGGCCTCGCTCCGCTGGCGTCCGGCCGCAGTGGGGCTCACCGCGGCGGTGGTGGGGCTGTCGGCTCCATCGATCCCGGCCCAGAACACCTGGGATGCCAAGGGCGGTGACAACTACGCGACGGCATCTGCTCTGGTCGCCCGGAGCGAGACCGTGATCTTCATGGACCGGTCGAACCGCGGCGTCCTGCTCGCCTATCCGCCGGAGCACGAGATCGCCGATCCCATGCTCCAGGAGGACCGGATCAGCGCGGACAACCTCTACGGGCTGAACCGCCCCGGCTACGAGTCCTGGGAGATCGACACCGTCGGCGCCACCTCCGTGGTCTCCAACAAGGAGAACAAGTTCCACGACACCGTGGTGTCCCACCTGCGGGACAACGGCTGCCAGCAGACGCAGGAGGACCGCAGCACCCGCTTCCGGATCACCCTGCTGGAGTGCCCGGCCCCGGCTGCCGGGTAACTCGGCGTCATACCGTCGTCACCTCGGAGGCGCCCCTCGCCCTAGGCTGTTGCCCATGACCGAGAACCTCCGTGCCGAGACCGAGCGAGTCCTCTCCGCGGTCTCACCTGCCACGCGGCGCACCCTCGAGGAGTCCGCCGGTCGTCTTTGGGCCTGGGCTCTGAAGACCTCCGAGCGCTTCCCGCCCACCCCGGATGTCAAGCTCGCCATGGCCTCCAGCGGCGCCGTGCTCTCCGGGTACACGGTGGTCCACATGCTGGGCAATCTGCAGGTCTACCTGGGACGAGGCCGCTTCGACTCCTACGCCCACCACCTGCGCACGCTGGGGGCGCCGGTCCTGCCGCGGCGCACCGTGCTGTGGGCCTTCCGGGCCGTGCTGCTGGCCGATGCGCTGACCCACCTGAGCTGCGCGGCGGTGCTGACCGTGCGCGCCCAGGCCTCCGAGCGCCGTGCTGCCGCTCAGCCCAGGCCGCTGCCGCAGGGTCGCCGGCGCACCCGCTGGCAGAGGCTCAAGCGCTCCATGCGCTCGACCGGCACCGTCCTGGGGCTGTTCACGGCCTTCCACCTGGCGGATCTCACACTGGGCACCCGGCCGGCCGCCTCGCGCCGTCACGAGCCGGGGGCCGCCTACCACAACCTGGTGGCATCCCTGCGCCGCCCGCCCGTGGCCGGGCTGTACCTGGCCGCCATGCTGGCGCTGGCCGCCCACACTTCCCAGGGCCTGGTCCAGATCGGCAACGACACCGGCCTGTCCGCCCAGCGCGGCGCCCGCAAGCGCTTCGAGCTGGCCGGGCGGCTGGTCGGCACCGGCGTGGCCCTGGGCAACGCCTCCATCCCCGTGGCCGTGCTCCTGCGCCTGGTGCGCTGAGCCGTCCTCCCCCCGCACTGCAACACCGCCTTCCGCGACCGGGTCCCGGCGCGAGGGCACCGAAGGAGTCCCATGCGCATCACCGGCACCCTGCAGGTCGAGGTCTGGCGCCAGGCCGACGGCGAGTCCGAGGGCGGCTTCGAGACCCACACCGTCACCGGCGTGAGCCCCCAGACGACCGTGCTGGAGCTGCTCGACCTGCTCAACGAGCAGATGCCCGAGGGCGTGGAGCCCATCTCCTACGACGACGGCTGCCGCGAGGGCATCTGCGGCAAGTGCGGCGTCACGGTCGACGGCGTCGCCCACGGCCCCCAGCTCAACCGCGCCTCGTGCCAGCAGCAGGTCGCGGCCTTCACCGATGGCGAGCGCGTGCGGATCGAGCCGCTGCGCGCAGCCGCCTTCCCCGTGAAGAAGGACCTGTCCGTGGACAAGAAGGCCGCGCTGCGCACCGTGGTCAAGGCCGCCGGAGGCCCCGTGGGCATGAAGGCGCTGACCGAGGCCGGGTGCATCAGCTGCGGGGCCTGCGTGGCCGCCTGCCCCAACGGCTCCGGGCAGCTGTTCGTGGGATCGCTGCTCACCGAGCTCCCCCCTCTGGCCAAGGACGACGACGACCGCCGCACCCGCTCCGGCAAGGTGCTCGACGCCGCCGAGGAGAGCTTCGGGCCGTGCTCCACCCTGGGCGACTGCACCGAGGTCTGCCCCGCCGGACTGCCGCTGGAGAACCTCTCGGCAGTGGCGAGGGAGCATCTGCGCCGTCGTCGCTGAGCCGCGGCGGCGGCCTGTCGCTGCGGCGCCGGAGTGCGCCTCCGGGATTCTTGTAGTTACACGCCTGCGCGCCCCTTATCATTCGCAGTTGCGAACACTCGGGCGGGGTCATATATTTGCATCAGCAACTCACCTCTCCCGCTCGACCAGGAGTCCACGATGCACCCCTATATCCCGCAGGCTCAGCCCTACGCCTACCCGCAGGCCGCCTGGTCCCCGAGGCCCTCCGCGCCCGGCAGCGCCGTCACCGCCCTGGTCCTCACGATCCTCGTGCTGGCCGGTGCACTGCTGCTCTCCCCGCTCACGATCCTGTTCTCGATCGGCGCCGCGTCCACAGTCACGGAGCCCGACTTCGGCGGCACCGCCGATCTGGTCGCTGCCATGCTCGTCGCATTCCTGCCCCTGGGCGCCCCGGCGATCCTGGGTGCGGCGCTGGCCATCTACCCCCGCATCCGCATGCCGCGCGAGATGTACCCGTCCTCCGGGGTGAAGACTGCCGCAACCGTCTTCCTGGTCCTGCATCTGCTCACGCTCGTGCTCGCCGTCATCTTCGGCGTCCTGCCGCAGGTCCTGGTGCTGTGAGCACGGCACCACCGCGTCATGGGGCTTGTGCTGTCGGAGCCTTATTGTAATTTCAGGACACGTTCAAGAGCGCGGCCTCACGGGCCTGGCCGGCCGCGCAGCAACCCGAACTCGATTCCCGGGTGCTTCCAGAGCAGAACGGGCCTCAGCGCACTCGCTGAGGCAAGACTCGACGGGGTCGCGCTGCGCGGCCCGGAAGGCAGGACCTCATGTCCGACGCACTGCACCAAGCACTGGAGTCGAAGCGCTCCGATCTCGAGCATCTGCATCCCTACAACGTGCCGCTGCACCTCGCACCGGAGGCCCCCGTGGTGCCGCCGCGCACGAACCACCGGTGGATCGACTTCGGAGATCGGGAGGCCCGGGAGTGGAGCAGAGTCCTGTTCCTCCTGCCCCGCAAGGGCCACTCAGCGAACGTCATGGCCTGCGCGCACAGCGTGTGGCGCTTCGGCAACCTGCCCAACGTGAACAATGCCCCGGAGGTGGCTCGGGCCGCCCGCGCTCTCGGACACACCCCGGAGAGCGCCTGGGAGATGCTGGTGACGTTGATCGTCATGCGCCAGGACCAGGAGCACGACCCGGATGTCGCGTACGACCTGAGGGTCTGGGCCCTGTGGCACGAGCGCATGAACCTGCTGGAGGACCCGATCACAGTGGCAAGGCACTGCTTGAAGGCCGTCGGTCAGCGCTGATCGGGGCCCTCGGCGACCGGCCCGACGAGTCAGCCCTCCTCCCCGCCGCGATGGCTGGGAGGAGGGCTGCGTCGTCGTCGTTCCGGGGCGGAAGCGGATCAGGCCTTGCCGACGCGCTTCATCTGCTGGGTCCAGAACGCGCCGGTGGTGATCACGTCGGTGCCGTCCCAGGCATCCAGGCCGGTGAGGCCGGGGATGTCGGAGCCGTTGAAGGTGGGTTCCTCGCCGCGGCGGCGCTGGGCCTCGTAGTTCTTCATCACCTTGACGGCGATGGGCGCCAGGAGGATCAGGGCGATCAGGTTGATCGTGGCCATGATCGCCATCATCACGTCGGCCAGAGACCACACGAGGTCCAGGGCGACCACCGCGCCGACCATCACGGACAGGAGCACCAGCAGGCGGTAGCCGTTCATCACCGCGCGCGAGCGGGTGAGGAACATGATGTTCGCCTCGCCGTAGAAGTAGTTGCCGATCACCGAGCTGAAGGCGAACAGGAAGATCGCGATGGTCAGGAAGTGGACCGCCCAGGTGCCCAGCTGCAGACCCAGTGCCGTCTGCGTGAGCGAGGCGCCCTGGGCAGAGTCGCCGAAGCTCGGGTTGGACAGCAGCACGATGAACGCCGTGACCGAGCAGACGAGCCAGGTGTCGAAGTAGACGCCCAGGGACTGCACGAAGCCCTGCTTGGCCGGGTGAGAGACGGAGGCCGAGGCACCGGCGTTCGGCGCGGAGCCCATGCCGGCCTCATTGGAGAACAGTCCGCGGCGCAGGCCCTGGACGAACACGGCCATGAAGCCGCCCACCACGAACTCGCGGATGCCGAAGGCGCCCAGGACGATGTCGGCGACCATGCCGGGGACCTCGCCGATGTTCAGGACGACGACCAGGAGCCCGAGCAGCACGTACAGGATGGCCATGACCGGCACGACTGCCTGGGTGACCGCGGAGATGCGGCGGGCGCCGCCGAAGATGATGGAGGCGGTCAGCACGACGACCACTGCGCCCACGATCAGCTTGAAGGGCAAGGCCCCGGCGGCCGACGGGTCGATGTCCAGCGAGCCCGACAGCGAGTCCACAATCGCGTTGGACTGCACCGAGTTGAACACCAGGCCGTAGGTGACGGTGATGATCACCGCGAACAGGATGCCCATCCAGTGCTTCTTGAGCCCGTAGGTCATGTAGTAGGCCGGTCCGCCGTAGTAGCCGGTCTCGCCCTTGCGCTTGTAGAGCTGGCCCAGCAGCGACTCGACGAACGCGCTGGCGCCGCCGATGGCCGCGATGGCCCACATCCAGAACACGGCGCCGGGTCCGCCCACGCTGATCGCGATGGCCACGCCGGCGATGTTGCCCGTGCCCACGCGCGAGGCCGCCGAGACGGTGAACGCGCGGAACGACGAGATCGACTTCTTGCCATCCGGGTCCTCACCGGGAGGGTCTCGCAGCACCCGGAACATCTCCGGGACGGACCGCCACTGGACCGCCCTGGTCCTGATCGTCAGGTAGATACCCGTGCCGATCAGGATCGCGAAGACGATCCAGCTCCAGATGAAATTGCCGACGCTGCCGACGAGCTCAGTGAGCTGCTCCATGTGCACTCCCGATTCTCAGAGGAATCTGCCGGAGCGACCACAGGTCGTTCCCAGCAGTTGGAGCAATGTACATCAGCCGGGCCTCTCGCGAGACCCGGCTGATGTACTGCCTGCGCGTGAAGCGCAGATCGCGAGGAGGCTCAGTCCTCGACCACCCGCACCGCGCCCTTGTCCGCCGAGGTCACCATGGAGGCGTAGGCCTTCAGGGCCTTGGACACCTTGCGCTCGCGCGGCTTGGTCGGCTTCCAGGGTGCCTCGCCCTTCTCGGAGCGACGACGCGCCAGCTCGGCGTCGTCCACATTGACGCGCAGGATGCGGTTGTCGACGTCGATCTCGATCTCATCGCCCTGCTCGATCAGGCCCACGGCACCGCCGGCGGCTGCCTCCGGGGAGATGTGCCCGATCGACAGCCCCGAGGTGCCGCCGGAGAAGCGGCCGTCGGTGATCAGGGCGCACTCCTTCCCCAGGCCCAGGCCCTTGAGGTAGGAGGTCGGGTAGAGCATCTCCTGCATGCCGGGCCCGCCCTTGGGGCCCTCGTACTGGATGACCACGATGTCCCCGGACTTCACGTTCTTGGACAGGATCTCGAACACAGCCTCGTCCTGGGATTCGACGACGAACGCGGAGCCCTTGAAGTGGAACAGGGACTCGTCGATGCCCGCGGTCTTGATGATCGCGCCGTCCTCGGCGATGTTGCCGAACAGCACGCACAGCCCGCCCTCCTTGGTGTAGGCGTGGGCGACCGAGCGGATGCAGCCGTCCTGGGCGTCGAGGTCGTGGTCCTCGTACTCATTGGCCTGCGAGAACGCCTGCGTGGTGCGCACACCGCCCGGGGCGGCCAGGAAGTGGTGCTTCGCCTGCTCGGTCGCCTTGCCGGAGCGGATGTCCCACTCGTCGAGCCACTCGCCCATGGTGGCGGCGTGGACGGTGTGGACGTCCTCGTCCAGCAGCCCACCGCGGCGCAGCTCGCCCAGGATCGCGGGGATGCCGCCGGCCCGGTGGACGTGCTCGATGTGGTACTTCGTGGAGTTCGGGGCGACCTTGGCCAAGCAGGGCACCCGGCGGGAGATCTGGTCGATGTCCGACATGGTGAAGTCGACCTCGGCCTCCTGCGCGGCCGCCAGGATGTGCAGCACCGTGTTGGTGGACCCGCCCATGGCCACATCCAGGGTCATGGCGTTGGCGAAGGCCTCCGGGGTGGCGATCGAGCGCGGCAGCACGGAGTCGTCGTCGTCCTCGTAGTAGCGCTTGGCCGAGGCCACGATCCGGGCGCCGGCCTCCTCGAAGAGGCGCTTGCGGTTGATGTGCGTGGCCAGGGTGGTGCCGTTGCCGGGCAGGGACAGGCCCAGCGCCTCGGTGAGGCAGTTCATGGAGTTCGCGGTGAACATGCCGGAGCACGAGCCGCAGGTGGGGCAGGCGGACTCCTCGACCAGCGCGAGCTGGTCATCGGTCACGGACTCGTCCACGGCCAGGGACATGGCATCCACCAGGTCCACGCGGTGCTCGACCACGCCCTCCACTCCCTCGCCGGACTCCATGGGCCCGCCGGAGACGAAGATCGTGGGGATGTTCAGCCGCATGGCGGCCATGAGCATGCCGGGGGTGATCTTGTCGCAGTTGGAGATGCACACCAGGGCGTCGGCGCAGTGCGCGTTGACCATGTACTCGACCGAATCCGCGATGATGTCGCGGCTGGGCAGGGAGTAGAGCATGCCGTCGTGGCCCATGGCGATGCCGTCGTCCACGGCGATCGTGTTGAACTCCTTGGCCACACCGCCGGCCTCCTCGACCGCGCGCGCCACGAGCTGGCCCATGTCCTTCAGATGCACGTGCCCGGGCACGAACTGGGTGAAGGAGTTGGCGATCGCCACGATCGGCTTGCCGAAGTCCTCGCTGCCCATGCCGGTGGCGCGCCACAGGGCGCGAGCGCCCGACATGTTGCGGCCGGTGGTGGAGGTTGCGGAACGAAGCTGCGGCACGGGTCTCTCCTCTGGTGCCGTCGCGGAGTCGGAGAGCGACGGACGATGGATGCTGGCGGGCAGGCGGACTGCGGCCTGACTGCCCCGATTGTCTCGTCAACACGCCTCGGAGCAGAAATCTTCCGGCGCAGGGGTTGCCGCAGCGGCCGAGCGGGGTATTTTCTATAGTGAACACACGCTCCCGCCCTTCCCCGCGAAAGGACCCTCCCCATGAGCACTCCCACAAACGGTTCCCCCGACTCCGAGGGCACCAGCAGCTCCTCCGGCTCCCAGCACTCCGCCCCCGACTTCGGCGGCGGCTGGCAGCAGAATCAGGGGGCGCCGCAGTCCCAGCCTCCGCAGACCGGTTCGGAATCCTCGCAGCAGGCCCCGTCCTACGGTGCGCCGGGAGCCGCGCAGCAGGGGCCCTCGCAGACCGGCTCCTCGCAGCCGAGCCAGAGCTCCGGCGCACCCCAGTACCGCCCCGCCGGCGGCGGCTCGCCCCAGTTCACGCCCGCCGGCGGTCACCAGGGGGGCTACCAGGCGACCCCGCAGGGCGGTGGCCGCAAGGGCAAGGGCAAGCCGCCGCTGTGGGTCGGACTGGTCTCGCTGGGCCTGGGCGTCCTGCTGGGCATCGTGGGGATCGTCGTGTTCTTCGCCACCGTCGTGGGCGGTGCCAGCAGCATCGCCGAGACGCCGTCGGGCACCACCCGCACGCTGGAGGCCGACACCGACTACTTCGTGTTCTCCACCAGCACCAGCTCGGTGGACGAATGCACCATCTACACCCCCGAGTTCGACTCGATGTCACTGGAGATCTCCGGCATGGACCAGACCGCCACGTCCGACGGCGAGACGTTCTCCATGCTCGGCTCGTTCGAGACCAGTGAGGCCGGCGAGTACCGCCTCAGCTGCTCCCCCTATGTCGCCAGCTCGGATGTCTACATCACGGACGTCGGCGTGGGCGGAATGCTGGGCGGCGCCTTCGCCGGTATCGGCATCGGCCTGCTCGGCGGCCTGCTGTTCATCGTGGGCATCGTCCTGATCATCGTGAACCGGGTCACAGCCTCCAAGAACCGGAGCTGAGGCCTCACGATCCACCGCGAGTCCCCGACCTGCCCCGTCCTGCCTCATGCAGGGCGGGGCAGATCTTCTTCGACCTCGGCCTGCACTGTGGGTCCGTCGGCGGGATACGATGAGATGCCGACGTCGACCGCCGGGATCAGCCACCGCATGCAGGGCGCGGATCCCGTCGACTTCGCAGCGGGCGCAGCGGCCGAGGGCCGGCCCGCCGCACCGTGAACCTCGTCAAAGGACCCGCACGTGGCCAAGTCCGCACCCCGTCCGCCCAAGACCGACGACGACGTGGACTTCGCCGTCCCGCTCCAGGATGCGCTCGACCCCCTCGTCCTCGCCCTGGATGTCGGCTCCACCGCCACTCGCGGCAGCCTCCACGACGCCGCAGGCACGCCGGTGCGCGGCTACCGGGACAAGATCCCCCACCAGTTCACCACCGCCGCGGACGGCACCAGCACGATCGACCCGGATCAGGTGGTCGAGGAGCTGTGCCGGCTGATCGACGAGATCATCGGCTCCCGCCAGGAGCTCATCGGGCGGGTGGGCGGCGTGGCGATCGACACCTTCGCCTCCTCGCTCGTGGGCGTCGACTCCCGACGCCGCGCCACCACCACCTGCTACACCTACGCCGATTCGCGCTCCAGCGGCCACCTGGCCGGGCTGCGCGCCGAGGCCGACGAGCAGCAGATCCAGCAGCTGACGGGCGCCCGCCTGCACACCTCCTACCTGACCCCGCGCTTCCGGTGGCTGCGCGAGACCGAGCCGGAGGCCTTCGCCGCCACCTCGCGCTGGCTGTCGCTGGGCGAGTACTTCCACCTGCGCCTGCTGGGCAAGGCGCGCGTGGGCACCTCCACCGCCGCCTGGACCGGACTGCTGGATCGACGCACCGGCGACTGGTCGGATCAGATGCTCGAGCTCGCCCAGGTCGAGCGCGAGTCCCTGTCGCTGATCGCCCGCCCCAATCAGCCCATCCGCGAGGTGCCCCCGGCCGTTGCCGAGCGCTGGCCGGCGCTGCGCCAGGCCAAGTGGTTCCCGCCCGTGGCCGACGGCCTCAGCGCCAACGTGGGCTCCGGCGGCCGCGACGCCACCACCATGGTGACCTCCATGGCCACCTCGGGGGCCATGCGCGTGCTGCTGCACGAGCAGCCGGAGACCATCCCGTCGGGACTGTGGTGCTACCGCATCGACGACACCCGCTGCCTGCTGGGCGGAGCCATCAACGACGCCAGCCGCGCGATCACCTGGACCGAGCAGACCCTGCGCCTGCCCGATGACCTCTCTTCGCAGGACGTGGCCCAGCGCCCTGCCGAGCCCACGACCCCGCTGGTCCTGCCGTTCCTCACCGGCGAGCGCTCGACCGGCTGGTTGGGCGACGCCCGCGCCGCCGTGCTCGGGCTCTCGGCCGCCACGGGCCCCGACGACGTCCTGCGCGGCGTGATGGAGGGCGTGGTGGCCGCCTACGGCCGCGTGGCCCAGCAGCTCAGCCAGGCCTCCGGCGAGGTCGAGCGCCTGGTCACGGCCGGCGGGATGACCCAGTCGGTCCCGGGGCTGCAGCAGCAGCTCGCGGACCTGCTGGGCCGCAGCGCCGTGCAGGCCACCTTCAAGCGCTCGACCCTGCGCGGCACGGCAGTGCTGGCCTCCGAAGTCCTCTCCCCGGACATCGAGCCCGTGGATCCGCCGTACGCCCACACCTTCGAGCCGGATCCGTCGGCCCGCGAGCACTGGGACCGAGTGGCCGAGCGCTTCCAGGAGGCCTACGAGGGACTGTTCGCCTCGTCGTCGGCGCAGTCGCCTGCTGTCCACGAGTCCGCGGAGGCCTGAGCGGACTGGGCCGCCGACGCCGGCTCAGGTGCCGTCTCCCGCCTGGCCCGGCGGGAGCCGCAGCCCTCGAGCGGCCGAATCCGAACCGTTCAGTCATCGACCGGCCAGATCGTCACCGGTTCCGCGCTGAATCGGTGACGAAGCGGCCAGTCGATGATGATGACGCGCCGAGGCGGCCGCGCGGAGCCGTCGACGTGATGGCCGAGGAAGATTCAGGCCCCGGGCTCGCGGCGGCTGTCCGCGCGGTCGCGGTCCGGGCCCTGCGCCGCGGCGCGATCGACCGCCCGTGCGGCGCGCAGATGACCCAGGTGGCTGAAGGCCTGCGGGAAGTTGCCGGCCAGACGCTGGTGCTGCGGCGAGTACTCCTCGGCCAGCAGACCCAGGTCGGTCGTGCAGCTCTCGAGCCTGTCCAGCGCCTGCTGCGCGTCCTCGGTGCGTCCGGAGCCGGCGTACTGCTCGGCCAGCCAGGCCAGGCACAGCAGGAACGGGTACTCATCGCCCTCCAGGCCGTCCGAGCCCGAGGAGGTGCGGTAGCGGGCCACGAATCCGTGCTCATCGACCAGGTCCTGCTCGATCCGCGCGACCGTTGCCAGCATCTTGGGATCATCGGCGACGATGAAGCCGGTGTGCGGCAGCTGCAGCAGGGAGGCGTCGACCTCCTGGCGGCCGTGGCCCGGAGCGTAGGTCTGGGTGAAGGTGCCCAGCTGCTCGTTCCAGCCCCGCTCCATGATCTCCTCGTGCAGGCGATCGCGCAGCTCGGACCACCGCCGGATCTCCTCCGGGGTGGCCAGGACGGCGGTCTCCGACTCCCGCTGCGCGGTGGACTCGGCGGGATCGGCCGGCTCGGCGACCTCCTGGTCCGCCACGTCCGGCCAGCCGTCGGCCTGGGCCACGCCGTCGCGGATCTGGCCGTGCTCGTGCACCGCGCGCAGGCCCTCGTTGAACGCCGCCCACATCATCACGCGGCCGTGGGTGAAGAACGCGGGCTCCCCGCGCATCTCCCACAGCCCGTGATCGGGCTCGTCGATGCGCTGCTCGCAGTAGCGCAGCAGGGTCTTCTGCAGGCCCCAGGACCAGAGGTCCTCGGGCTCCCCGGCATCGCGCAGGGCGGCCAGGGCGAGCATGACCTCGCCCATCACGTCCGCCTGGTACTGATCCGCCGCGCCGTTGCCGATGCGCACCGGATGCGAGCCCTCGTAGCCGGACAGATGCTCGAGCTCGTGCTCGGGCAGATGACGACGGCCGTCGACCCCGTACATGATCTGGATCCGCTCCGGGTCCCCGGCGACAGCGCGCAGCAGCCAGTCCCGCCATTGGCGAGCGCCCTCCGTGTGACCGTGCTCGACCAGCGCCTCGATGGTCAGGGAGGCGTCGCGCAGCCAGGTGTAGCGGTAGTCCCAGTTGCGCACGCCGCCGAAGTCCTCCGGCAGGCTGGTGGTGGGGGCGGCCACGATGCCGCCGGTCTCCCCGTGCGTGAGTGCGCGCAGCACGAGCAGCGAGCGCTCACGAGCCTCCCCGATCGGCTCTCCGGAGCAGGTCGCCTCCCGCCACTCGTTCCAGTAGCGCTCGGTGCGCTCCAGCGCGGCGGCGGTGTCCACGGCCCCGGGCAGCGGGCTCCAGGACGAGCACCAGGTCAGCACCCAGGCCTGGGTCTGCCCGGCCTCCAGCTCGAAGGAGTCGCCGAGCCAGCGCCCGACCTCGCCCTCGGCGCTGAGGTCATGGCGGGAGTCGTCGTCCGCCTGCGCGGACAGCAGCGGGCCGCGCAGCACGAGCATGTCCGGCCCGGCGATCGCCACGATCCCGCTGCCGCCTTCCGGCAGCTCGCGCAGGTGCACCCATGGGGCGCTGCGGTTGTAGTCCGGGCGGATCCGCAGGTCGTGCTCGACCGTGACGACACCTTCCGTGCAGGTCACCTCCCGCACCAGGTTCGCCCGGTCATCCCCGGTGGGCAGAGCATCCACGACGGTCGCGCACCCGCTGGGCGAGCGCCACTGCGTCTCCAGGACGAAGGTCCCCGGACGGTAGCGCCGCGAGACGACCTCTCCGTCGGCGATCCGCAGCTGCCAGCGGCCGTCGTCGGGATTGCCGAGCAGGGCGGAGAACACCGCGGCGGAATCGACGGAGGGGAAGCACAGCCAGTCCACGCTGCCCTCCCGGGAGACCAGCGGCGCGGTGCGCAGGTCGGAGAGCAGAGCGTAGTCCTCGAGGGGGACCGAGGCGCGGCGGATGCTGTCGTGGCTCATGGCCCCATCACAGCAGACGGGGCCGACGTCGCAGGTCCTGCCTACAGTTGAGGCCATGGCCGACACGACTCCCACCACCCTGATCATCCTCGGCGCCTCCGGCGATCTCACCTCGCGACTGCTGCTGCCCGGGCTCGGCGACGTCCTGACCCTGCAGCCCGAGCGGCAGGTCCGCCTCATCGGCAGCGCCCGTTCGGACAAGCAGGACTGGCGGGACACTGCCACCCAGGCCTTCCGCGGCACGGATGCCAGCGGCCCGGCCGTCGAGCGCACCCTCGAGTCCACGCAGTGGGTCACCGCGGATGCCTCCTCCCCCCAGGATCTCGCGCAGCTGCTCGGGCAGGCGGACGACGGCCGCGTGGTGCTCTACTTCGCCCTCGCCCCGGCCGTGACCGGCAAGGCACTCGATGCGCTGAGCGAGATCGAGCTGCCGCAGGACCTCTGGCTGGCGCTGGAGAAGCCCATCGGCACGGATGAAGACTCCGCCCGCGAGCTCAACCGCCTGGCCGACCGTCTGGTCCCGGCCGACCGGATCCTGCGCATCGATCACTTCCTGGGCGAACCGGCCGTACTGGACCTGGTGGGGCTGCGCTTCGCCAACCGGATTCTCGAGCCGCTGCTGCGCCGCGAGCACGTCGAGTCCATCTCCATCACCTACGACGAGACCCTGGGACTCGAGGGCCGGGCCGGCTTCTACGACGCCAACGGCGCCATCCGCGACATGCACCAGTCCCACCTGCTGCAGGTCATGGGAGTGCTGATGATGGATCCGCCGTCGTCGATCGCCGACGGCGAGGTCCCGGAGCTGATCTCACAGGTCCTGGCCCGCACCAGCATCATCGGCCCGGTCGAGCAGAACATGGCCGCGGGCCGGTACACCGCCGGCACGATCGACGGCCGCGAGCTGCCGTCTTACGTCGATGAGGAGGGCGTGGATCCCGCCAGCGGCACCGAGACCTGGGCCCGGCTCACGGTCGAGGTCGACAGCTGGCGGTGGCAGGGCGTGCCCGTGCACCTGCGCTCCGGCAAGGCCATCGGCTCACCGCATCAGGAGGTGCTGGTGCGCTTCCGCCCCGTCCCCGCCGGGGCCCAGGAGTTCGGCGACCCGGCCGGCGACATCCTGCGAGTGGACCTGGCCACCGGCGAGATCAGCCTCGAGCTCAGCGCGGGCGGCCCCTTCGACCCCCGCGGGACCGCGCGGGTGACCCTGTCCTCGGCCACCCCCGAGTCCCCGCTGTCGGCCTACGGCTCCGTGGTGCGCCGCATGCTCGACGGCGACCGCTCCTTCAGCGTCAGCGCCGAGGCCTCGCAGCACTGCTGGCGGATCGTGCAGCCGGCGATCGACGCCGTGGCGCACGGCCTGGTGCCGGTGCAGGACTATCAGGCGGGCTCGGAGGGCCCCGAGACGATCTGATGTCACACACCTGCGCGCGGCGGACGCCCTCACCCGCTGCGCGCAGGCACGCCGGACGATCCCAGCCGTGAGACGCGGATCACAGGGCACATCGTCCGAGGCTCACGGAGGCTTCCGCGGAGGCCCGGATCTCACCCTCGGGGTGGCCTAGTGTGTCGCCATCAGATTGTGATGTGCAGCACAGGCGCCCGAGGCCGATCCCCCGGCGCCCTCAACACCAGGAGGCCCCCATGGGTTCCGGATCCTCGCCCGCGACCACTCGCGGACGCCATTCGCAGAGCACCACCGCTCCCGCAGCGCCCGGGGCAGACGGCCCCCAGGACTCGACCCTGAAGGCACACATGAAGGGCCGCCACCTGGTCATGATGAGCCTCGGCTCGGCCATCGGCGCAGGCCTGTTCGTCGGCTCGGGAGCGGGCATCGCCGCCGCCGGGCCGTCGGTGCTCGTGTCCTACGTCGTCGCCGGGTTCCTGATCATCCTGATCATGCGCATGCTCGGCGAGATGGTCGCCGATCATCCCACCTCCGGCGCCTTCTCCGTCTACGCGGGCCGAGCCGTCAGCCCGGCCGCGGGCTTCGCCGTCGGCTGGCTGTGGTGGGTGCAGCTGATCATCGTGATCGCCGCCGAGGCCACCGCGGCCGCGCAAATCCTGGTCTCCGCCTGGCCCATCGCGCCGCAGTGGCTGCTCGCGCTGATCTTCATGATCATCTTCACCGCCATCAACCTCATCGGCGTGGGGCAGTTCGGCGAGTTCGAGTTCTGGTTCTCGCTGCTCAAGGTCGCCGCCGTCGTCGTGTTCCTGGTGATCGGCGGGCTGTTCGTGATCGGCCTGCTGCCCACAGCCGAGGCGCCCGGCCTGGCCAATCTCACCGCTCACGGCGGCTTCATGCCCAACGGCATCGGGGGTGTGGCCGCCGGCCTGCTGATCGTGGCCTTCGCCTTCGGCGGCATCGAGATCGTGGCCGTGGCCGCAGCCGAGACCGAGGACCCCGAGAAGAACGTGGGCCGGGCGATCCGCACCATCGTGTGGCGCATCCTGATCTTCTACATGGGCTCCGTGGCCATCATGGTCCTGGCCATGCCGTGGAACGACGAGAACCTGCTGGCCTCCCCGTTCGTGGCCGTGCTCAACACCGCGGGACTGCCGGCCGTCGCCTCCATCATGGCGATCGTGGTGACCGTCGCGCTGCTGTCGTCGCTGAACGCCAACCTGTACGGCGCCTCGCGGATGATCTTCTCGCTGTCCCACCGCAGCCTGGCCCCGGCCGCGCTGAGCAGCACCAGCTCCCGCGGCGTGCCGGTGGCCGCGGTGCTGGCCTCGGTGGCCTTCGGCTTCGTGACGGTCGGGCTGAACTACCTGTGGGCCGAGGAGATCCTGGGCATCCTGCTCAACATCGTGGGCTCCACCCTGATCGTCATCTGGTCCATGACGATCATCTCCCACCTGGTGCTGCGCCGCCGCGCTGAGTCCGAGGGCCGTGAGCTCGCGCTCAAGGCATGGGGCTACCCCGTGCTGTCCTACGTGGCGCTGCTCGGCATGGTGGCCGTCGTGATCCTGGGCATGACGGTGCCCGGCGTGCGCCAGCAGATCCTGCTGACCGCGGGGCTGTTCGCTGTGCTGTGGGTCATCGGGGCGCTGCTGGCCAAGCGCCGCGGCGTGACCCGCTTCCGCGCCCCGGAGGAGTTCGACGACCCCGCCGCAATGCCCCGCTGACCCTC